>CAZKMS010000209.1:0-6966 GCA_964553805.1 uncultured Verrucomicrobiaceae bacterium | reverse complement strand
CGCCGAGCTGTTCTTCGATGATTGCCAGGTGCCGGTGGGCAACCTGATCGGCGTGGAGAACATGGGCTTCGCCGGCATCATGGCCAACTTCCAGAGCGAGCGCCTGTCACTGGCGCTGATGGCCAACATGACCGCGCAGCTGGCCCTGGAGGAAGCGCTGCGCTGGGGCCGGGAGCGCGAGGCCTTCGGCAAGCCCATCGGCAAGTTCCAGGTGCTCAAGCACCGCCTCGCCGAGATGGCCACCGAACTGGAGGTGTCGCGTGAATTCACCTACCGCCAGGCCGCCAAGATGGCTGCCGGGCAGAGCGTGGTGAAGGAAATCTCCATGGCCAAGAACTTCGCCACCGACATCGCCGACCGCATCACCTACGACGCCGTGCAGATCCTAGGCGGCATGGGCTACATGCGCGAAAGCCTGGTCGAACGGCTGTACCGCGACAACCGCATCCTCTCCATCGGCGGCGGCACCCGCGAAGTGATGAACGAGATCATCAGCAAGCAGATGGGGCTTTAAGCAAGCCTGCTGCTCAACCGAAGCGCTGGGTATTAGGGGGCGTGGTCGATTGAGGTGAAGATCCTGAGTCCATCCGGCGTGCGCATGAGGGTGTAGGACTCGCGCCAGGAACTGACCACGCTGTCGTCGCTGCGCAGTAGCTCCCAGGTAATGCTTGCAAGGGCGCTATTTGAGCCCAGCGGTGTGACCGCGAGCGTATTGAAGCGGCAGGCGCGGCATCCCTGGTTGTGGTACTGGGCGACGATGTTGTGGAAGTACTCGCCGATCTGCTCTTGCGTAGCGAACTGTCTGAGGGTTCCTTCTGCACTCAGGGAAAGGTACGGCGCAACATAGCGCTGGGCGATGATGGGGCCGTCAAACGCGCGGAACGCTGAGGCAAAAGCCTCGAAGAAGGCCTGCGCCTCAGCGTGCCAGTCGGGTGGTGTCGTCATGGCTGTTGGTTGTCCTGCTCTGGGGGGATCGCGCAGAGGTATCTGTTCACTTTCATCTTCCACGAAAAAGGGGGTGAACTGATTAAGTTGCCGATGGTTCCCACGCTCCTGCGTGGGAACCTGATCCCGGGACGCTCCGCGTCCCACAGGCGCAGAGCGTCTGTAGAGGATAGAGGCTCATGACCTAACCGCTATTTTATTCTTTCCCTCAAGTAAAGCAGCAAAGATTGCCATGATAATGGCAAGGCAGGCAGCTGCCGCTGCAAGCTCAAGACCCAAAAGTGTTTTGCTTATATTTCCAGATACAATGGCGCCACCGTACAAACTCTCAATGCCATGGGAGAATAAAGCGCCGCCCATTACGATGACTACCAAGGAACTAGCAAGTCTAATGTTGTTTTTTGCCCATGCTAACCATAGGCAGAGAACTCCGATTCCACAGTTCGTGGTCAGTTGCCAGACCTCATGGAAACGGGCGTGAGGTGGCCACTCGGAGTTGAAAACGTGGGAGCTATTAATTTCTAAGGCTGGCACAACAATCGTAAATATCATTACTCCAAGTGTGAGCAGGACTCTAGTTGTCATGTGTTATCCCTAACGTTTGGTTAAGGGGCGGGCTTTAGCCCGTCCCAGTGAGCGCATTGCTATACCACAATTTCCTTGGGTAATTTGTTTGAGACTGTTCTGTCTTCTATTTGAAACGACTTGCACCAGATTTCGTATGCTTTTTCTCTTTGTATTCTTACTGGGTTTTGTTCGTCTTGCTTGTAGTACTTAAGTATTCTGTCGATTCTTTTTTCTATGGTCTTTATACGGCTTTCTTGAATTGCCGTTTTCTTTACGGTTTTTTCCCAGTGCTCTTTCTGGTGTACCCACACTTCAGGGGTGACCTCACGATTACCTAGAAAGAATTTCTGATCCTCACCGTTTCCTACGTTACGCCGCTGCAGTCAATCCAGGCACGATCCAAGGTGAATTCATGAGTCATTTTTCTTGTATATGATGTGATGATTATTTTGTTTATACACAACCATAGTATTGAGTCTCTGGCTGTGAGAAGCAAGGGCGTAATGACATAGGTTAGAATGCCAAGTCCGAATACTTTTAATACTGTTACCCAAGCTATTTGTATTTCCATGGATTTTGTTCTTACAGGCAATGTGTGATTTCTATTGGGGTATAGCGATTAAGCTAAGGGGCCGGCTTCGCCGATCCCAGCGAGTGAAACGAGCGATTTGAGCGCTTGGCCCCCGCTGCGCGAAATACAGAATGGCCAGGGCCTTGGGCCCATGAAAGGCCGGATATACGCATGCAACCGCACCGACGGCAGAGCAGATCAAAAGTTTTGCCCACTACTTGTGGGGAGAGTCCATATACGCATTGTTAGCCGCTTGCCTCGGATATGAAGTATGCGGCTGGCATTAACACAATAGAAACCACTAGCTGCATAAGTGTCGCTATTGCGTATGAAAAACCGCCTAGAGATCCGAAAGCTGCTTTGATGCATATGGTGAAAAATACGACGTTGACTAGTAGGCATATGAATGTAAAAGCTCGATTTCCTGCTATATATGCACACGAGAATACTAGTAGGCTTGGTAGTACAGAAAAGAGTAGGCTGGGTGTTGCATTTAAAATATTGCTGATGCTTTCGTAGTTTCGGGGTGACTCGTAAATAAAGAGACATGCTGGGAGCATACTTGAACCGAGAAATATGAATTTCGTGAGTTTATTCATGGTGGCTAACGTTTGGTTAAGGGGCGGGCTTTAGCCCGTCCCAGTGAGCGCAGCGAGCGATTTGAACCACTTGTTGGGCGCTACGATGCGCGAGATATGTATCGCCATTTTTATGGTGCTCCTGGGCTACCTTTTTCAAGATAGTTTTTTGCCCAGAAGCGAATAGCCGAGGGCGATTCGGGATGCGCACTCAGAAATAAGATAAAACTACGTATCTTGGATTCGTTATATTTCGGTTGCCCTGGTTCTAGTGCTCGCTCCCAAACATGAGCGGGTAACTGGAACTCTGGTCTGGCCTTAATTGCCGTTGCGATGGCTTGGCCATAGAAGGTCCACAATATGTTGCTCACGAATGCAGGAATCCTGATCATGGTTTTGTCAGGGCTTGGCTCAAAAAGCCCGAAAAGTGTCTCCATTGCTTGAGAAGCCATGCGGATTTTATTTCCACCGGTAATCGCAGGCTTGAAGAGATCGTCCTCTTTCAGTACATGTTTTAGTTCTGATGAATCAAATAAATTGTCAGGGGTGGCGGCCAATTCTTCTGATATTTTTTTACGGGCCTCCCACTTGATTTCGGCATTGTAGAGGTCACTTTCGCGCACCTTAAGAGCACTTTTCCATTGGTGCCAAAACCACTCCTGTGTTTCAGAGAAGCGTGTGTCAGTGCCCGGAATAAATACATCTGCCTCCTGCCATATTGGTATGCCTTTAAAACCAATCGCGTTGTTGGAGAAGTTTGCTGACCCGATAAGGCTTCCATGTTGCCCAACTATAACTTTAGCGTGAAGCGAGGACAGATGTTTGACCTCTATTTGTTCATACATCATCAATTTACGAATAGTCGATGGATTTGTTCCGCCTGTAGATAAATTACAGATAATTCGATAGCGCTTTTCCGGCGGGAGAAGAATTTCCGCCTCGTCACCCCAGAATGCAACGGCGATGCAAACTGGTTGGTTATCTTCGGAACTTTCAATAATTTCTTCGATGATTCGTCGGATGCTTTCAGCAGTAGTGATGAACATATGATTTTCCTTGTGGCACCCAACGTTTGGTTAAGGGGCGGGCTTTAGCCCGTCCCAGTGAGCGGAGCGAGCGATTTGAACCACTAGTTAGGTTTCATATACTTATGAATAATGTCGGGGCGTACGCTGACCAATATAAAGCTATTGTGCCTAGTGCGCTTGTCGATATGGCGACTAACGATATTGGCTTAGACGAGCGTTTAAGTGCAAGTACACCAAGCGCTAAGCATATGACTGGTAGTGCTGTCCACCACTGTATGGTTTCGAAAACAAATTTTGAATAAGACGTTTGCTGAACGCCAAAGCTTGACCATAAATTAGCAAAGTAATTAGCTGTCTCAGGTTGGAGAAGTGTATAGATGAAAAATGCTTGAGCCATTACAAAGATGGCTATGGTTATTGAGAGTACGTATTTTTTCACTATGAGACCTAACGACTAAGCTAAGGGGCGGGCTTTAGCCCGTCCCAGTGAGCGAAGCGAACGATTTGAGCGCCTTGTTGGGCATCACATTCACCTCATTTGCTGAAAAAGCGTTCGTATAGTTGCCATACAGTAAATCCAGCTACTGAAATAGCGCTACCGATTAATGTTAGTGCCTTCTGATTGCTTGCGTTTGTAAACCATTGCCATAAGGCTTCTGCTCTGCTTCCAACACTTAATTTGTGTTCTTTTTCAAAGCGATCTCGTTCTGCTTTTGTGATCAAGAGATCTTTAGGCTCAAAGTAATGTGGCTGCATATAGCCTGTACCACTTTCTTTACCCCTCTCGCTAGATGTATACAGAACTGATACGGCTACTTGCTCACCTTCTTTCGCTTCAAGTATACGCCGAGCATCATTAGCTTTCAGGTATCGTATTGGTTCGTAAGTAAAGCCTTGGGAGATAAACTGCATAGTCCTGACAGTTGTTGTGCGAATTGCGCCGTCTGGCTCAACACTTTCACGTTTATGGCTTCCAATATCTCTTAAATAAACCGAATAAACTATAAGTTCTCTGCGTGCATAATCGAGTAGTGTTACGTTATCAACTCCGGATCGTGACCATCGATCAATTATTTCAGCTAAGGTGAAATACTCTTTTTCAGGTGCTGGCATTCTGAATTTCACCTCCCTTTGGCTTGTGGTGCCCAACGATTAAGCTTCGCCGGTCCCAGCGAACGGAGTGAGCGCTTTGAGCGCATTGTTAGCAGGCAGTTGACTCATATAATTTTGTGACTTTACGCGAAATTGTATCAAGTTGGCCCGCCTCAAGTGCGATTGTGGCTAGAAGCTCAAAGTCACCTGACAAATATACCATTCTAACTTTCAGGGTTATCGAGCCAAGAGAGTTTGTAGTTGCTGATAAATAAAGCTCTCCATCTATAGCTTCCCAAGATTTTTCGCCATCCCATCCGTCCCAATTTTCAGAGATCTCTTTAAATAGTAGACTGGGTGGGCCAGAAAAATAAGTTGACGACGGTATAGCACCATTGAATTGCGCTCCCCGTATTTCGGCAATAAACCGAGTTTCATAGCTGCTGCTTGATGTAACTGACAGGATCAGTTCGGTGCTGTCGTTGCATGATTTGATGCTTACAGGGTCCATGATTGCCTGCTAACGTTTGGTTAAGGGGCGGGCTTTAGCCCGTCCCAGTGAGCGAAGCGAACGGTTTGAACCAGTTGTTAGAGGTTGCTTACTCGTTAGACACTTCAATGATTTTGCGCGTGCTATGGTACGGCCAATTGAGGCTTGAAAAAATTACAGCAGTAACAAGGAGTAATAGGGCTGCAAGGGTTAGGCTGAGAAGAGTTAAACTATTTCCAGAGCTTATGGTTAGCACTGCGTAAACCATTACGAATAAAGCATACGCCCCGACCAAGTAGCAGAGTGTTGTTACTACCCAACGCATTAGGTGATCGTGCCAATTTAGTTTTGCAGAGATTTTCGTGCCTGAAAGAGTAATATTTGAGTAGGCTCTTCTTATGTCATGCCAGCCAATTTTTCGCTGATGCTTGCGATGGAACTTTATAAGTGCTTCTCTCATTTCGGCATCAGCGTTTATTTCATAGTACTTGCGAAATGCGTGTCTTTCTAAGTGCTCGCGTAAAAATTCATTGGCCTCCTTCCCAAGTTTTTGGGATTCGAGTAATGTTTTTGCGAGGTCATGCTCTTTTTCCTTTTTTTCGGAAAAATGCGCAAAAATTTTGAAAGGTTCCTTTTTGAGTGTGTAGTAAACAGCCAAGAACAAAAAGGCAATCCAAATTTTGTCGCCAGTGACGTTAGTTGTGAAATATTTGAGCAGTTCTTCCATGATGGGATGTAACCTCTAACGTTTGGTTAAGGGGCGGGCTTTAGCCCGTTCCAGTGAGCAAAGCGAACGATTTGAACCACTAGTTAGAGCTATATTGCACGTGCGTTGTAGGCATATTTTGCTCTTTGCTCAGGGCGTATGACATTTTTAACCATGCTTGGGTGGCATGCCCCGAAGGTTGCAAAATTTGCTCTTGCTTGGCGAATAGTAAGGCCATAGTTTGCACCTGATTCTAAATCCGGCTCCTCAATACCAAAGTAGTCATCCTCCCAAAAGCATACAGCACATATTTCATAATCTTCGCCTGCGGGTATGGTGAAGTAGTCGCAGCATGGACATTGGCAAAGATTCATTGCATAGCTCTAACGTTTGGTTAAGGGGCCGGCTTTAGCCGGTCCCGCAGTGAGCGAAGCGAACGACTTGAACCAGTTGCTAGGCATGATTGCCATTAACAGCCTCAGCCAGCGCAGTATGCTTTTCTTGTAACTCTCTTAGCACGATTAAGGATTTACTAATTAGCTGTTCGCTGCGATCTGGGTCAAACCATTGCCCGTTGAATTTTCCACCGTGATATAGGTTGTTTCTAACTCTTCTAATATGTGAGAAAAGAATTTGTGGTGACTTCTCGTTGTTTGGCATCTCTTGCCAAGCAAGGGCGCCATCGTTAAGAACTTGCTTTTTAGGAGGGTGCTCAAATAGGTAGCTGATTGCTTCTGCAGCTTCTTGGCTCGGTTCATTCAGAACCAAATATCCTACGATGTTAGAAAATTTATCCCAGTCGGGTTCTGCTTGGCCTCCAGAACCTGTGCGGGCAAACTTCATTGCTTTTAGCGCATATTCATATTGCGCGAAAAGCTTGAAGAAGCTGAATGCCAGTTTATCTAGGTGTGCCGACACAGTATTTCCTTGAATGCCTAACGTTTGGTTAAGGGGCCGGCTTTAGCCGGTCCCGAGCGAGCGAAGCGAGC
>CAZKMS010000208.1:0-6977 GCA_964553805.1 uncultured Verrucomicrobiaceae bacterium | reverse complement strand
CTCCTCCAGATCGCGCGCCACCAAGTCCGGTTTCGGATTCGCCGCCGCCGCGTCCGCCGCGGTGGCCTCGCCGCTGAGCACCAGCACGCCGAACGCGCCCGCCCGCCGCGCCATTTCCATGTCCGTGTAAAGACGGTCGCCCACCATTGCCAACTCACCGGGTTCACGCCCCAGCCGGTGGCACAGCCCCAGCAACATGCGCGGGTCAGGCTTGCCCGGCACCGCGTCCGGCGCGCGGCCCGTGGCGGCTTCCAGCGCCGCGCAGACAGAGCCGCAGTCAATGAGCACCGTCGGCTCGTCCGTGGGGCACACCCGGTCGGGATGCGATGCGATGAACAGCCTGCCTTGCTTGATCCAATAAGCCGCCCGGCACAGGCGCGAGAACGGTAGCGCCAGATCAAAAGTCACAAGCACCGCGTCTGGCCCAGTCTCGTCAGTCTCATCCACCAATTCATAACCCGCCGCCCTCACCTCCTCCGCCAAGCTGGGTGTGCCGATCAAAAACAGCCGCCGCACCTCCGGATGCGCTGCCCGCAGGTGCTCCAGCGTCGCCTGTCCCGAGGTGTAAATCTGCCCGTCCTCCACCGCCACGCCCATGCCGCGCAGATGCCCCGCGTAATCCGCCGCGCTTTTGGAGCAGTTGTTGGTGAGAAAGGAGTGCGTGATCCCCAGGTCCGCCAACAGCTTCAAAAACGGATTGGTAAAGGGAAACAACGTCCGCCCGCGATAGATCGTCCCGTCCATGTCCAGCGCCACATGGCGGACTTGACGCAAACGCGCGAGATCGAGAGCGGACGGGCGCAGGGTGACGGCGGGCATGACGGGTTGGGTGCATCATCATGCGTGAGAATGGCTTACGAGGTCAATTGTTTTTATGCTGAATAATTATTCTATTTTCTCTGTGTTCCTCTTCGCCCTCCGTGGTTTTTATCAACAATGGTTGACTTCAAAATCCGCCAGTTGCGAAAGTCGGGCTAACAAGTGACCATTTGACTGAAAATGAAATCTGGTCAATCATTCAGCATGGCCGAATCAAACATGCCCAGCCGCCGCCACCGGGTGTTGCAAACCGCTGGCCGTCTTTTTGCGCGCTGGGGTTACGACAAGACCAGCATGGATGACATCGCCCGCGAAGCCGGCATTTCCAAAGGCGCGGTGTATCTCGAGTTCCCCAACAAGGGCGCCTTGTTCAAGGCGGTGCTGCATGAGGAGTTCGCGGATTATTCGCGCGACTGGCTGCGGCGCTTCGAGCGTGATCCCGGCGAATGGAGCTTCGCGAGCATGTTCCAGCACAGCATCGTGGCGATGAACGCCAATCCGTTCGTCAAGGCGGTGATGACGCAGGACCAGCAGTTTCTCGGCAACGCGCTGTTTGCCGAACGCGATTTGATGAAGCAGGCGGTGGCGGCGCGCACGGTCTTGTTCGCGCAGTTGCAGGAGGTGGGGGCGATGCGGGATGACATCACTCCTGCCACCCTGGCGTATCTGATCAGTTGCCTTGGTTACGGTCTGATTGCCGGGCGCGAGGTGATCCCGGTGGAAAGCCGGGTGCCTTTTGAAGAAGGGTTGCAGGCGTTCGCGCTGCTGCTGGACCGCGGGCTGGCGCCGCCGCGGTTCAAGAACCGCAAGGCGGCGCGCCAGTTGATCATCACGATGACGGACAAAATGCAGGCGGCGCTGCGTGAAGCGTCCCTGCCCGCCACGGACAGCCGGGAAGGAGCCTCATGAACCCGCCCGATTCCATGCCTGCCGGGGCCGGGGCCGCTGCGGAGGCAGCCGCCGCGCGCGAACGGTTGTTTCATGTGCGCGACATCACGAAGGTGTATTCCGGCGGCGAGGTGGAGGTGCGGGCGCTGGACGGGGTGGATCTCGATTTGTATGCGGGCGAGCTGGTGGTGCTGCTGGGCGCCTCGGGCAGCGGCAAATCGACACTGCTCAACATCCTCGGCGGGCTGGATTTGCCGACCGATGGCTTGCTGACGTATCGCGGCCTGGATTTGACGCAGGCGGACACGGCCGGGCTGACCCGGTTCCGCCGCGATGTGGTGGGGTTCATTTTCCAGTTTTACAATCTCATCCCAAGTCTGACGGCGCGTGAGAACGTGGCGTTGATCACCGAGCTGGCGGAGGATCCGATGACGCCGGAGGAGGCGCTGGCGCTAGTGGACCTGGACGACCGCATGGACCATTTTCCCTCGCAGATGTCGGGCGGCCAGCAGCAGCGCGTGGCCATCGCGCGCGCCATCGCCAAACGTCCGGCCGTGCTGCTGTGCGATGAACCGACGGGGGCGCTGGACGTGAAGACGGGCATCACGGTGCTGGAGGCCATCGAGCACGTGAACCGTGAGTTCGGCACGCTGGTGATCATCATCACCCACAACGCGGCGATCGCGGACATGGCCGACCGGGTGATTCATCTGTCCGATGGCCGCATCACCGAAATCCATGAAAACCCGCAACGCGGCGAGGTGAAATCGCTGGTCTGGTAATCGAAAGGCAATCATCATGCATCCGCTCGATCTCAAACTGCTGCGCGATCTAGGCACCATGAAGGGGCAGGTGATCGCCGTGGCGCTGGTGATGGCCTGCGGGCTTGGGGTTATGGTGATGGCGCGCAGCCTGGTGGTCTCGTTGGAGGGCACGCTGGAGCGATATTACCGCGAGCACCGTTTTGCCGAGGTGTTCGTCAGCCTGAAACGCGCGCCCAACGCGTTGCGCTCACGCCTGGGGCAGATCGACGGTGTGGCGGCGGTGGAGACGCGGGTGAGCGGGGGGTTGATCCTTGACCTGCCGGGCATGAAGGAACCGGCGGACGGCATGATCTATTCGCTGCCTGACGACCGGCCGCAGACGCTGCACGTGCTGGCCCTGCGCCGGGGCCGGCTGCCGGAGGTGGGCCGGCCCAACGAGGTGGTGGTCGGCGAGGCGTTCGCCAAGGCGCACGGGTTTGAACCGGGGCATGAGCTGGAAGCCACCATCTACGGCGCGCGTGAGCGCCTGCACATTGTCGGCGTGGCGCTGTCGCCGGAGTTTGTCTATGAAACGCGGCCGGGCGACACGATGCCGGATCACCGGCGTTTCGGGGTGTTCTGGATGAACGAGCGCGAGCTGGCCAAGGCGCTGGATTTGGACGGTGCGTTCAACAACGTGGTGCTGGACGTGGCGCCGGGAGCGTCACGGCGCGCGGTGATGGCGGCGCTGGACGCGCTGCTGGAACCCTATGGCGGACAGGTCGCCTTCGACCGCAGCGATCATCCATCGGCCAAGCAGCTGCAGGACGACATCACCGTGCTGCGTGGTTTTGCCGTGGCGTTCCCGACGCTGTTCCTCAGCATCGCGGTGTTCATGACCAGCGCGGCCTTGACGCGGCTGATCCGCCTGCAGCGCGAGCAGATCGCGCAACTGAAGGCTTTCGGTTACAGCTCATGGGCGGTTGGCGTGCATTATTTGAAGTTTGCGCTGGTCATCGTTGGCCTGGGGGCGGCGGGGGGTGTGGCGCTGGGTTTGTGGATGGGTTTTGGCATGACGATGCTTTACCTGAAGTTTTTCCTGTTCCCTTCCCTGCCGTTCCAGCCCGACTGGCTGGGGTTGACGCTGGGCTGCCTGGCGGCGGCGGCGGTGAGCGTGCTGGGCGTGTCCGGCGCGGTGTGGCAGGCGGTCAAGCTGCCGCCGGCCGAGGCGATGCGTCCGGAGCCGCCGGCGGAATTCCAGCGCTCGCTTTTGGAACGATCTGGGTTGCACCGGCTGGCGTCGCCGGCGATGCGCATGGCCCTGCGCAATCTGGAACGCAAACCCTGGCAGGCGCTGTTCACCATGCTGGGGCTGTCGCTGGCCACCGCCATTCCGATCATTCCCGGCTCGATGCGCGACGGCATCGCTCATTTGATGGATTTTCAATGGACCCAGGCGCAGCGTCAGGATGCCACGGTGAGTTTGATCGAGCCCGGCTCCGCGGCGGCCTGGAGCGCTCTGCATCATCTGCCCGGAGTGATGACCTCGGAGGTGTTCCGCAGTGTCTCGGCGCGCCTGCGCCACGGGCATCTGCAACGCCGCGTGGCGGTCACCGGCCTGCCGCGCGAGGCGCGCCTCAACCGCCTGCTCGATGCGCAGGGCCGCGTGGTGGTGATGCCGCTGGACGGGTTGCTGCTGTCGGAAAAGCTGGCCGAGGTGCTGCACGTCAAGGCGGGCGACACGCTGCGCATCGACGTGCAGGAGGGGCGCCGGCCGGTGTTCGATGCGGTGGTGGCCGGCACCATCACCGACTTTTCCGGTGTCGGCGCCTACATGGACATCGACGCGTTGCGCCGGCTGATGCGCGAGGGCGGCACGGTGAGCGGCGCGCATCTGGCGATCGATCCGGCGCGCTGGGATGATTTTTACGCCAGTGTCAAGGAAGCGCCGCGCATCGGCGCCTTGATGATCACCGGGATGGCGCGTGAGAGTTTTCATGAAACCACCGGCGAGATGATGGGCACCGTGCAGGCCATCTACCTGGGTTTTGCCGTGGTGGTGGCTTTCGGGGTGGTGTATAACGGCGCGCGCATCGCTCTCTCGGAGCGCAGCCGCGATCTGGCCACGCTGCGCGTGGTCGGTTTCCAGCCGCGCGAGGTGGCGGCCGTGCTGATCGGGGAGCTGGCGCTGCTGACTTTGCTGGCGCTGCCGCTCGGCCTGTATTTCGGCGGTTTGATGGCGGGTTTCATGGTGGAAATCTCCAGCACCGAGACGGTGCGCCTGCCGCTCATCGTCACCTCCCGCACCTACGTCATCTCGGTGCTGGTGATTCTGATCTCCTCCCTGCTGTCCTTTGCCGTGGTCAGCCGGAGGATTCACAACCTGGACCTGCTCAGCGTCCTCAAAGCCCGTGATTGACCCATGAAAAAAACCGACGCTTCTTCCAACGCCAAGAACAAGACCTCGCGCAGGCGCCAGGCTCATGGCCGCAAGCTGTTGCTAGGGCTGCTGGGGCTCGGCTTCGTGGCGCTGCTCATCGCGGGGCTGTGGCCCAAACCGGTCCCGGTTGAGCTCGCCGCCGTCAGCCGTGGTCCGCTCACCGTATCCGTGTTTGAGGAGGGCCAGACGCGCATCCGCCATCGCCACACCGTGTCGGCGCCCTTTGCCGGTCATCTCAACCGAGTGCCCTGGCGCGCCGGTGCGCGCATCGAGGCCGGCAAAACCGTGCTGGCCACCCTGCAGGCGGAAGGCTCCGGGTTCCTCGATCCGCGCAGTGCGGCACAGGCGCAGGCAGGGTTGCAGGCCGCCCAGGCCGCCCAGGAGCTGCGCCAGGCGGAACTGGAGCGCGTGCAAGCCCTGCTCGAACTGGCGGAGAAGGAATTTGCCCGCGCCGACACCCTGCACCGGACCCGCGCCATCTCGGAGCAGGATTGGGACAACGCGAAAAATCAGGCGCAGGTGCGCGTGCGCGAACGCCACGCCGCGGAATTCGCCCTGCGTGTGGCCGGGTTTGAAGTCGAGCAGGCGCGCGCCGCCTTGTTGCAGGTCACGGCGCCGGCAGAGGACGCGGCGGCGCCGTTGTCCATCCTGGCGCCGGTGAATGGTTATGTGCTGCAGGTGCATGAGGAAAGCGCGCGGGTGGTGACGTCCGGCACCGCCATCATGGAAGTCGGCGATCCGCAGGACCTGGAGGCGGAGATCGAGTTGCTGTCCAGCGACGCGGTCGCCGTGCGGCCCGGCGCCGACGTGTCGATCGAGCACTGGGGCGGCGACCGGCCCTTGAAAGGCCGGGTCAGCCTGGTGGAGCGCGGCGGTTACACCAAAATTTCCGCGCTGGGCGTGGAGGAGCAGCGGGTGCGGGTGCGGGTGGATTTCATCGATCCCGTGCCGGAGGGCAAGGAGCTGGGCGACCGCTACCGGGTGGAGGCGCGCATCGTCACCTGGCATGAGGACGACGTGCTGCAGGTGCCGACCGGCGCGTTGTTCCGCCGCGGCAACGACTGGATGGTGTTTGTGGCGCGCGACGGCAGGGCGATCCGGCACAAGGTCGGCATCGGCCGCAACAACGGCATCGCGGCGCAGGTGCTTGACGGTCTGACGGAGCGGGACCAGGTCATTCTGCATCCGCCGGATACGCTGACGGAGCAGACGGCGGTGGTGGCCGAGCACCCGTGACCGGCGCGCCGCCGTCCGGAGCCACGCAGGAAACGGCGAAGGGAAGACGGTTATGCGAAAAGGCGGTCCCAGGCAGACACACGCTTGCGCGCAAGCCCCGAAAGTGGCGCAACCTTCCAGGTTGTGCGGACAAAGCACCACGCTTTTCCGAGGCGTGTTCCCTCCTTGGCTACCCGGCGTTTTGTGGTGTAACGATTGGCGCATGGTGATTCCCGCCAACCCACGAGTTTTCTCAAAGCCGCTGGCTCTTGCCGTGGCATTTGAGGTTGTGCTGGCTGCGTTCATCTCAATGGCGTTCGAATTCGGAAGCGGGCGCTTTTTTGAAGGTGTCTCTTCAGCGGCCGGGTACCTCCTCATTTTCAGCTTTGGCCTGATTATTCTCGCGGGTGTCGCGGCGGCGCTTGCTCTGTTGATGGGACGATGGATCGGCGTCACACTCACTGGAGCGCTCGTGTTCGCGATCCTGGCGGCTTCGGTTCTGTTTTCTTACTTTGGTTCCCAGCCGATTTCCCGAATGCGGCGTTTGGTTTGGGAGGCTGCGCCCGCATCGTTGACCTTTCACGAGCACAAGATGTATTCGTCTTTCAACGACGGTTCGACATACACGTTCATTATCGCCTGCGAGGATTTGGTTGTTTTGGAATTGTGCCGGGCGGCGAAGCTGGCGGAGGTGTCCCGGGATTCGGTCGCATCGGGTTTATTGCGCAGTTATTTTTCAGATGACGCTTTTTCGTCCGACACGCGGTTTTACGCGCGGGCCGGCATTGAGTTGGCCTGCACGCCTTCAATCAAGAAAGCGTTCATCGCCTGCTCACCGAGGCTGATGGAATAGCTCCGCTCCTCGCGCGGAG
>CAZKMS010000207.1:0-7144 GCA_964553805.1 uncultured Verrucomicrobiaceae bacterium | reverse complement strand
CGCCGCGCTTGAACCAGCCGAGATCGAGTTGCTGCTGGTCGGCGCCGCGCTCGCGGCCGGCCACGGTCATGAAGTCCGCGCCGCTGAGCAGCTCCGTGCGCACTTCCCGCAGTTCCTTGAAAACGGCATCCCGGCTCTGCACGCCCTGCAGGCTTTTGGTGATGTGCGCGGCGTGGATGTGCTCCTCGGTCATGAACAGCTCCTGGTGCGCGCCATACCAGGCGCGCAGGTCGTTGTCACCGTATTCGGGCTCCGGCTCATAGATCTGTTGCAGGGTCTTGTCGAGGCGCACGCCGTTGGCCACGTTCGGGCGCACCGCGGCTTCGTCCTTGCTGGCCAGGCCGATGTTCATGTAAAAGCGGGTTTCGCCGCCGGCCTCCTCGATGAGTTTTTGCAACCGCTCCGTGACCTCCTCGTCCGCCACTTCGGGAAAGCGCTTCAGCGCTTCCTGATTGAGGAGTGAGCGCGAGATGATGTGGTCCTTGGCGTAGCCGCGAAATTCGGGATCGCGCTCGCAACAGGCGACTTGCAGGGTGCGCTCGTAGTGGCCTTTCACCTGGCGGAACTCCGCCTCGATGAGGTCCTCGTCGATTTCTTCGCCGTTGATGATGAGGGGCATGGGAGGGGGAAAGTTGAAAGTGGAAAGTTGAAAAGGGAAATCAGGTGAGTGGCGGCTTCAGGCGCGCTTCGTAATTGGGATTGATCCAGGCGAGGTCACCGAGCGCTTCGGCGAGCGGATCGATCTCTTTGGCGCTGAAGCCGAGATGCAGGTGGCGCCTCCAGCCTTCGGCGTAGTGGAAGCGTCCCGCGCGGCTGGCGGCAGCGGCCGAGGCTTCATCCATCGACACCAAATAGGAGTCCATGCCCTGCGACACGTCGAGCCAGTTTTTCTGGCTGGCGTGGGCGGCGAGCGCGGCGCGTTTGCGGGCATGCACGGAGGCGGTGTCCACGTAGAGTCCGGCGTCAATCGGCTGGCGCAGGGGATCGCACAGGCCATGCGGCATGGCGTGATACACGGTGACGTCGTGAAAGAACGCGTTCGCAGGCGGGTCGGTCTGGAAGTTCGGGATGCCGTGCGTGAAGGCGGCGGTCACCGCCAGCCGGCAGGCCGCCATGTGGTCCTCCATGTAGTCCTGCGGCGAGTGGGTGAGCACGATGGAAGGCTGCGCCTGCCGTACCACCGCGGCGACCTGGCGCAGCGCCGGCACGGAGTAAGTCAGCTCCAGGTCGTCGCA
Source organism: uncultured Verrucomicrobiaceae bacterium (assembly GCA_964553805.1). Classification (GTDB taxonomy): domain Bacteria; phylum Verrucomicrobiota; class Verrucomicrobiia; order Verrucomicrobiales; family Verrucomicrobiaceae; genus JAGRPD01. The sequence goes on along the minus strand of CAZKMS010000207.1, from coordinate 5,909 downwards.
GATCGGCGGATAAAAGTTCGCCCCGAGCAGCCGCGCGGCTTCCCGCGCCTCGGCCAGGCGCGTGCGTGCAGTGGTGGGGCCGTCCATCTCCACCGAGCCGCCATTGCCGCTGCATAGGTTCATGTAGTGCAGCTCCCAGCCGCGCTCCGCCAGCAGCAGCATGGTGCCGGCGGCGACGAATTCGATGTCGTCGGGATGGGCGAAGACGGCGAGGACGGAGGGCATTGTCAGAGGTCCTCCGGACGCACCGGCTGGCCGCCGAGCTCGGCGCTTTTGTCAGCGGCGAAGATGACCTCGAACGATTTGAGGGACTCGTCGAAGCTGGTCCACTTCATGTCGCGGTCTTCGTCGAGCGCGTCGAAGAACTCCTGGAACTGGGTGGTGTAGGGGTGATCGCTGACGTCACCGCTGTCGAGCATCTTCATCGAAAGCTGGCTCCACTGGGCTTTGTTGGTGTGCAGCTTGTTGGAGTGGAATTTGTTGTCGAGCACGGAGCCCTGGCTGCCGACGAGGTGGGTGTGGAAGTAGTAGGGTTGCAGGCAATCGACGATGGCGGCGCATTTGCCGACGCTGCCGTTTTTGAACTTCACGATGGTGACGCTGGAGGTGTCGTACTCATAAGGCGCGAAGATTTCGCTCTTCGATTTGGTCGAGTGGCTGGAGACGGACTCGACTTGATTGCCCATGCAGAGCAGCAGGGCATCGAGGGCGTGGCAGCCGGCGGTGAGCAGCGCGCTGCCGCCGTCTTTTTTTCCCGTGTTCCAGCGGAACTGGCCATACCAGGGGCCGATGCCGTGGTAGTAGTCCACCTCCCCGTAATGCAGAGTGCCGAGCAGGCCTTCATCGATCAACGCCTTGGTGCCGATGAACTGGCCGGAGAAACGGCATTCAAAGCAAACGCAGCCCTTGACGCCGTTGGCCTTGGCGGCGGCGGTGATGTCCCGCACCTCCTGCAGGGAGTTGGCCATCGGCTTCTCCAGGATGATGTGCTTCTTGGCGTTGGCGGCGGCAACCGCCTGATCGCGGTGCTGGCTCGGGTAGGAAGTGATGTCCACCACGTGCAAATCGGGATCCGCCAGCATGGCGTCGAGATCCTGGTAGGCGGTGATCTGGCTGCCGTGGCGCGCGCTCAGCTCCGCGTTGTCGAGCGGACGGGAGGAGTAGATGGCGGTGACTTGAGCCTGGCGGCTGGCATTGATGGCGTCGATGTGCGCCGTCGCTGCCCAGCCGTATCCGATGATGCCGACGTTGTATTTTTTCATGGTGGAAGGAGGAAAAGAAACGCGCCGAGCATAGAAAGGCTTGCGCGCGAATGGCAACCGCTTTCGCTCAGGAGGACTGCGATGGCGGTTTGGGCAAAGTGATCTTGATCACGGGCCCAGCGGGCGGAATGTGCGCGTCACCCTTGCCAAGCAGGCGCGCCTCCAGGAAGGCGGCGGCGATGCTGAGAAAGAGCGCATGCCGTGCCGGATCCACCGCGCCGCAGGCGAGCTGGCCGAGCAGGTCGGTGGGCGATTCGGGATCGCAATGCGTGGCGCCGCTGATGCGCAGGATCTGCAGCGGACCATCGTAATTGGCCAGCAGGGAGAGCGCGTTGCCGTCGCGGTTGAAGGCCGCCGGCTCCGCCAGCAGCGCCAGGCCGGGGGCGCGGCCTCTGCGCGCGGCCTCAGCGCCATCCCCGTCCATGTCCACCGGATCCAGACCGACCCAGGCATCCACGGCTTCTTCCAACTCCGCCGCAGCACGCAGCGTGGTGTGACCGCCCATGGAAAATCCCACCAGCGCCGTCCTGCCATTGCCCTGTGCCTTGACCGGCCACTTGCCCTGGCGACCCTGCTCCAGCAGGCTGGCCAGGGCGCGGCCGTTTTTCATGTGGGAGGCCCAGCTCGGCTGCGTCGGCACGGCGGTAATCAGGCCGCGTTTCGCCAGTTCCACGCCCCAGCCCGCCATGTGCCGGCGGCCGCGACTGAAGCCATGCGCCACGATCACCTGCGGCTGCGGCGGGGCGTTCGTTTGAAAATAAAAATCCACGGCCACCCGCTGGCCTGCGCAGTCGAGGCGATGCGTCTCCTTGGCCACACCGGCAGGCAGCGCAGGCGGTGTGGTGCAGGTGGAAACCAGGAGCAGCACGGCCAGCATCGCCGCCGCCATCAGCAGCCTTCGTTTCCAGGACCATCGCGCACGTCTTGCCATTGTCCTGCATCGCTAGCGACGCGGCGCGGAAAAGCAACCGCCGCCTGTGGGTGACGCACTTGGCGCCGCGCCTCGCTGGCCCGTGCCGGGATCGCCTTGTGCCTCTGATCAAACCTGGCACAGACTGCTGCGCAGACGACCCGCCGTCAGCAAGGCGCGGAAGCGCCCCTCATCGCTCTCGCGGCTGTCGGAGACCAGCACGTGGCCGTATTCGCCCCAGTGCTCCATCTCCGCCTCCGCGTTTTTCATGCGCAGGGAGAAAGCCTCCGCCGACTCAGTCGCACGCCCGGCCAGGCGCTGGCGCAGTTCCTCCAGACTTGGCGGCAAAATGAAGATGTCCAGCAGGCAGCGCCGCACCAAGTCGTCATCGCAGGCGCGGATCTGCGCCGCCCCCTGCACATCGATGTCCAGCAGCACGTCGATGCCCCCGCGCAGGTGATTGTAAACGTGGCTCTTCAGCGTGCCATACCAGCGGTCGTGCACCCGCGCGTATTCGAACAGCTCCCCATTCTGCGCCCGCGCCACGAAATCCGCCTCCTCCAGGAAATAGTAGTCGATGCCGTCGATCTCCCCCGCCCGCGGCTGCCGCGTCGTGCAGGACACCGAAAACACCGCCTCCCCCGCCGCGCAGGCCTGCCGGCAAAGCGTGGTCTTGCCGGTGCCGGAGGGACCGGACACCACGATCAACTGGCCGAGACGTTGATGGGGAAAAAGCACGCGCCAGAGTGGGCGGCGTGGAGCGAGATGCAAGATGCAAGAGGGAAGATTCAAGAGGCACACACCAGATCGTGCCGCCCCTTCGCCATCCTCTTGCCTCTTGCATCTTCTAATCTTGAATCTTCCCCGCCTCCCTCATCCCGCGTAATCCTCCAGATACTGCCGGATGATCTCCGTCAGCGCCGGCGGCTCCGGCATTCCCAGTGCCAGCGCCCGGATCGCCGTCACCGCCTCCGCCCACCCGTCGACGATGCATTGGATCCGCGGATTGGGCGCCTCCACCAGCGGGCCGAGTTCGATCGCCCGCTCCGCCGCCACGATCTCCAGCGCCGCCCGTGCCGACTCCGGCGTCACCGAGTGTGCCGGCAGCACATACGCGCGGTCCGTCCCAAACAGCGTCTCCGGCGCCTCATGCAGCGCGATGAAGGACTCGATCACCGTTCGGTAACCCGTCATCGGATGCGCCTGGTCCCGCCGCACCGGCAGCTCGCAGGGCAGACCCTGCAGCGGCTCGCGAAACATCCCGCTCGCCCAGCCGGAGGCCGCCGCGTTCGGCTTGCCCGGGCGGATGATCACCGTCGGCAGCCGCGCCGCCCGGCCGTCAAAGTGGCCCTTGCGTGTGTGGTCGTTGAGCAGCAGCTCGCACACCGCCTTCGTCATCCCGTAGGTCGTCTGCGGCATCTGCTTCGTGTGGTCGCCATTGGTCGCCACCATGCCCTCCCCACCGTAGCAGGCGATGCTGCTCGCGAACACCACCCGCGGTCGCCCCGGCAGCGCCCGCGCCGCTTCAAAGACATGGCGCCCACCGTCCAGATTCACCCGCAGCGCCTCGTCGTAGCACTCCTCGCACTCGCCGCTCACCATCGACGCCAGGTGAAAGACCGCCGTGTCCGCGCGCTGCCCCATCGCCGCGAAGACCGTGTCGCGATCCCCAACATCCCCCGCCACCTGCCGCACCCGCGCATCCAGGGCCGGGCCGGCAAAAACCGCATCCAGCAGCCGGATTTCCTCGATCGGCTCCGCCGCGCCAGACGGCCCCACCAAGACCCCCCGCTCCAGCAGCGCCGCGCACAGCCGCGACCCCAGAAACCCGCCGCCACCCGTGATCAAAACGTTCATGCGCCATGCGATAGCGCGCCCGGCTCCCCGCGCAACCCGCGGCCCGCAAAGTTTTCGCCCGTGGCGTTGCCAAACGAACCAAACACCAAGAACAAAGAATCTCGACAAAACACCCCCGCCCGTGCATCATCGCCGCAGAGCCACGCACCCTCGTCATTTGGGAAAAGCATCTCGGCCCCGAGCACCCCTGCGTCGCCCTCAGCCTCAACCGCCTCGCCGCCTTCCACCAAAAGCAAAACGACCCCGCCCAGGCCGGGATCCTCTACCAGCGCGCCCTCGCCATCCGCGAAAAAGCCCACGGTCTCGACCACCCCGCCGTCGCCAACAGCCTCACCAAACTCGCCGCCTTCCACCAAAAGCAGTACGACTACGCCCAAGCCGAGCCCCTCTACCAGCGCGCCCTCGCCATCCATGAGAAGGCCCCCGGAGCCGACGATCGCGCCTTGGTCGAAATCCTGGACAGTTTGGCCAAAGTGTATCGAGGCACCCAGCGCAGCGACGAGGCCGAGGACCTCGAAACGCGCGCCTTCCAGATCAGCACCGGCAAAAAGTAAGTTTCTTGTTCCGGCTCGCGGGAGCAGCGCAAGGTGGAGGCGGCGTCTCGCCGCTTGGGAGGGGATGCACAGGGGCAGCGCAGGGAAAAGCGGCAGGATGCCGCTTCCACTTCAGGCTCAATCCCCCTCGCGCCGCAGGGCGTTGATCAGCTCGTCCACCTTGTTCAGCAGGTCCTGCACCTCCTGCGTCGGCGGATCGCTGATGCTGATGCCGAGCAAGTCCACGCCGTTGCTGTTGCTGCTGGTGCCTGAGCTGGTGTTGTTGAGTTGCCTTGATTTCGCTCCACAAACGAAGATGGCTGGCATCAAAAGCTCGGTGGGCGCAGACTGTAGCCGGGGTTTGTGACCCCGGGGGAGGGTTGCGGAGCGCGCTGGGGTGGCCGGCCTCACAGAGGCCAGCAATGCTTCGAGTGCCTCTCGAAGCTACTGGTGATATTCCTGCAGCGCCCGCACCTGCACCTCGCTGCCTTGCAATGACTTGATCGCCTTCAGGGCCGCGTCGGCGCCGCGCAGGGTGGTCATGATGGGGATGCGGTTTTGCATGGTGGCGGTGCGGATTTTGACCTCGTCCTCGCGGGTGTTTTTGCCGGACGGGGTGTTGATGACGAGGGCCATGTCCTTGTTCTTCATCAGGTCGATGACGTTGGGGCGCTGGCCGCTGGCGAGTTTCGGCAAAATATTCACCGCGATGCCGGCATCGCTGATGACCTGGCCGGTGCCGGGGGTGGCGTAGAGCACAAAACCGAGGTCGGCGTAGCCTTTGGCGATTCGCGCGACGTTTTGTTTGTCGCTGTCTTTGACGCTGATGAAGACGTTGCCCTTCGTGGGCAGGGTGCCGCCGGCGGCCATTTGGCTTTTGGCGAAGGCGAGGCCGAGGTCGGAGTCGATGCCCATGACTTCGCCGGTGCTCTTCATTTCGGGGCCGAGGATGATGTCCACGCCGGGGAACTTGCTGAACGGGAAGACAGCTTCCTTCACGCTGTGGTGCTTCGGATGCACTTCTTCGGTGAAACCGAGTTCCGTCAATTTTTTGCCGGCCATGATCTTGGCGGCGAGCTTGGGCAGGGGCACGCCGATGGCTTTGCTGACGAAGGGCGCGGTGCGGCTGGCGCGGGGATTGACTTCGATGACGTAGAGGTCGTCGCCTTTGACGGCGAGCTGCATGTTCATGAGGCCGCGCACGTTGAGGGCTTGGGCGAGTTTTTTGGCGGCGTCGCGGATGCGGTCCTGCATGGCGGCGCTGAGGCTGAAGGGCGGGATGACGCAGGCGCTGTCGCCGGAGTGGATGCCGGCTTCTTCGATGTGCTCCATGATGGCGCCGATGAC
>CAZKMS010000206.1:0-7430 GCA_964553805.1 uncultured Verrucomicrobiaceae bacterium | reverse complement strand
CTGCTCCAGCGCGAGGAAGACAAGGACGATCCGATGATCCCGCTGCTCATCTGGTACGGCATCGAACCCCTCGTCGGCTCGGATCCCAAAGCCGGCCTGGCCCTCGCCAGCGTCTCGAAGATGCCCAAGGTCACCGGCTTCATTTATCGCCGCATGACCGAAACCCCGGAAGGCTGGGACGCGGTTTTCAACGAAGCGGTCAAAACCGATGACGCAGCGCAAAAGGAATCGCTGCTGACCGGATTGCTCGACGCCCGCAAGCGCGGCGTGCCGCAGGCGGAGCGCGGCGAAAACTGGCCGGGAACCGCGGCCCTGCTACATGACGACGCCGCGCCGAAACTGAAACAACTCGTCTTTGAACTCGCCATCCTCGAACGCGAGCCGGACGCGGTGGCGAAGGCGCGCGAACTGCTCGCCGACACCAAAGCCCTGCGCCCGCAGCGCGAGCTGGCGCTGGCTCTCCTGCTGAAAAACCAAGACCCGGAAACCGCGCCGACCCTGCATCGCCTCCTGGAGGACGGGGCTTCGTCCCCGCCCACTTTGAGACGCGCAGCCATCCAGGCGCTGGCCAGCCTGCCGCACCCAGACAACGCGCGGGTGCTGCTCGGCGTCTTCAAGAGCTTGGCGCCCGCGCAGCAGGCAGAGGTGGTCAACGCCCTCGCCACCAGCGCGGACAACGCCGTCAAACTCGTCGAAGCCGTGCGCGGGCAGACCGTGCCGCGCCAGCTTTTGAGTCCCTTCCTGCTGCGCCAGATGCAGTCGCTCGAAAACGCGGAACTCGACCAACTCATGACCGATGTGCTCGGCGATCTCAACGCGCCGAAAGCGGACCTGGAAGAGCAGACCGCCAAATACCGCGCCATCCTCACTCCCGCCGCGCTGGCCCAGGCCGATGCCGCCGCCGGCAAGCTCGTTTACACCGCCACCTGCGGCGCCTGCCACAAACTGTTTGGCGAGGGCCAAAGCGTCGGCCCCGACATCACCGGCAGCAACCGCAAAGACCTCGCCTACCTGCTCGAAAACGTGCTCGATCCCAACGCCGTCATCGGCAAGGACTACCAACTCAACCTTTTCACCATGAAGGATGGCCGCGTCATGGGCGGCATCGTCAAAGAAGAGTCCGAGACCGCCGTGCGCATCGCCATGATGGGCGGCGCCGAGTTCCTGCTCACCAAAGCGGACATCGCCAAGCGCGAAGTCTCCAAGCAAAGCACCATGCCCGAGGGCCTGTTCGACGCCCTGCCGCAGGAAATGCTGCTCAACCTCGTCAAGTTCCTGCAAAGCGACGGCGGACCCGGCACCGACACCGGCACCCAGCGCGCCGGGTTGATCGAGGGCGAGTCCCTCACCGCCACCACCACCACGACCGGCGGCACCGCCAAGACCCAAAACATGAGCGGCTTCCGCGACGGCACCTGGAGCGGCGGCACCCATCTCTGGTGGACCGGCGGCAAACCGGGCGACAAACTCACCCTCACCTTCGACGCGCCCGAGGCCGGCAAAAAACGCGTCTTCGCCGTGCTCACCAAAGCCAAGGATTACGGCATCGTTTCCCTCCGCTTGAACGGTCAGGAAACCGCTTTGCTCGATTACGACCTCTACGACCCCAAGGTCGTCAACACCGCCGAGGAACTGCTCGGCGAGTTCGACCTCAAAGCCGGAACGAACACCTTGGAGATTGAGTTGAAGGGCAGCAATCCCGCCGCCAAACCCAGCCACATGGCCGCGCTCGATTACCTGCGCCTGGAGGACTGAACCGGATCAAGGCGCCGCTGCCGCCTTCAAATAAGCCGCGCGCAAATCCTTGATGGCGCCCGCGAGGCGCAGGCCGCCGTTCACCGCCTGCTGGTCGCCCAATTTGCGGGCCTGGGCCACGTAGTCGTTCAGGGCCGCGTCAGGCATCGAGGCCATGACGATGCTCTCTTTGCGGACGCCCAGCGTGCGGCTGCTGCGGGTGAAGGTCTCCACGCGGGCGCGGGCGATGCGCTGCAGCAGCACCGGGGAATACACGTGCGTTTTGGCGAGCGCATGGCCCTCGCGCAGCCAGTCGATCGGCGCTTTGAAGGAGACGGCCAGCCGCGCGTTCTCCCAAAGCGCCGGTTTGGCTTTCAATGCCTGCACGCGCGCCACAATGTCGGCGTGCGTGTTGGTCTCGCCGTTGAACAGGCTGTCCCAGAAAGCGTGCAGGGTGTCCGAGTACATGCCGACCGCCTTGCTTTTGAGGCCAAAGATTTGAATGCCGTTGGCACCGCGGTCGCCTTCGGGCAGTTTTTCCGGATCAAAGAGCTGGGCGCAATGGCAGGGCTGGTGCGTGTCGCCAACCAGATGGAAAAGCCAGAGCAGATCGACCGCGCGCTCCTCCACCGGCGCCTTGGGATCGGGCACTTCGGCGTAAATTTTGGCGAAGGTCTGCATCGAATTCAGCATCTGCTCAGGCTCGCGCATGCCCGGCTGCCAGGTGTAGGCCGGTTCGACATCATGCGCCTTCAGCGCCTGGCGCGCGGCCTCGCTGGTGAAGACCGGCAGGTCGGTGTAATGCCGCTCCGGGAGGCTGTGCTTCTCACTGATCGCCTCGGCATTGGCGTAGCCGTTCTTGTTGCGCACCAAGTCCGCCCACACCGAGGCCTGGCCAAAATACCAGCGCTGCCTGGTCTCTTCATCGCAACCAGCGGGCAGTTCCTCTTTGATTTTGTCGAGAAACAGCTCCTGATGCGTGGGCGCGGCGGTGATGAGGTCCATGACCCACTGGCGCTCCTCGGCATTGAGGTGATCGTAGGCCAGATAAGCGACGACTTTGTGACCGCCATCCCACCAGGCATGGACGACGGGAGCGGTGAAAACAAGCGTGGCTGCCAGCAGCCGGGTCAGAGAGAACATGAGCGGAGGGGGTGGAGCAGCAATCGTGCCGTGATTCCGCCCGGACGCCAGCACAAAGGCGCGCGCCAAGCCGCAAAGCAGCGTCCGCGCATCAGCAGCCTTGCCAGCAGGGCGGAGCCAGTGCTTAAATGTCCTCATGAACCGACGCCGTCTTTTCAAAACCGCCCTGGCCACCGCCGCTGGCGCAGCCGTTTGCGGAACCGCCTCCAGCGCCCGTGCAGCCCCTGCGACCAACATCGCCAAAGCCGCCGCCGATCCGGCCTTCAAAATCCGCAACGATAGTCTCAAGCAGACCGTCATGGGCTGGTGCTTCAAGCCGATGGACACCCTGGAACTGGCGCGCCATTGCAAAGAGATCGGCCTCAAGGGCATGGAGGGCATCGACCGGCAATTTTACCCCGACGTGCGGGCGCTCGGGCTGGAGATTTCCCTGGTGAGCGGTCACGGCTTCGCGCGCGGGCCGTGCAACCCGGAGTTCCGCGAGGAAGTGGCGGCCAAGCTCACCGAGGGCATCGAAGTGGCCGCGTCCGTCGGCTCCAAAAAAGTCATCACCTTCACCGGGATGCGCTACGACGGCATGGATCACGATCAAGCGGTGAAAAACTGCCTCGATGTCTGGAAGCAGGTGCTGCCGCTGGCGGAGAAAAACGGCATCACCCTGGTGCTGGAGCACCTCAACTCCCGCGACAACACCCACCCCATGAAGGGCCACCCAGGCTACTTCGGCGATGACGTCGATTTTTGCATCGATCTCATCAAGCAGGTCGGCAGCCCGAACTTCAAGCTGCTGTTTGACATGTATCATGTGTCGATCATGAACGGCGACATCATCCGCCGCATCCGCACCTACCACGAATACATCGGCCATTACCACACCGCCGGCAACCCAGGCCGCTGCGAGCTTGATGAGCATCAGGAGATCTATTATCCGCCGATCATCCAGGCCATCATCGACACCGGCTACGATGACTTCATCGCGCAGGAGTTCATCCCGACCTGGGACGACCCCATCCTGGCCCTGCGCCACAGCTGCATGGTCTGCGACCTTTGACGGAAGCCGCCATGGGCAAGTTCAAGCCTCCTGGCCAGTGCCCGGTTTGCGGGGAATGGGTCTATCGCGGCCAAGCCGCCTGCGGGGAATGCGGCGCCTGTGCGAAGTCCGGCTGGCGCGACGATGCCAGCCACAGTGACGGACTCGATCTGCCGGATGACAACTTCGACTACGACGACTTCATCGCGCGCGAGTTTGGCGGCAAAAGCGAGCACCGCATCGGCGAAGGCCGGCTTGGCCGCCTCTGGTGGTGGGCGGCCTTGGCAGTGCTGGCGGCCTTGATTGGCGGCTTCCTGATCGCAGTGTGGCCGTGACTTCACTTGCAGTTTCGGGAAGCACACGCGCCCCCGCGTGTCGCGGGAGACGCCCCCGTCTCCCGCTTCTCCATCCACGCGGCTTCGCCGCCTTTTTGTTTTGGAATCGAAGGCGGGGGCGCCTTTGAGGGCACGCGGGGGCGCGTGCGCCTTTTTCAATGCGCGGACTCCGCTGAATGCGAACGCGTTACTTCTCCGCCGAGAGTTTCGCCGCTTCCTCCGCGCTGATCTCCCGCACAAACAGATTGCGCCAGCGGATCTCGCCGCCGTGGGTTTGCAGCATGATCGGTCCTTTCGCCGGCAGCGGCTGGGTGCGGTCCCAGTAGTTTTCCATCGGCGCGCCATCGACGACCAGTTGCCCGTTCAGCCACACCCAGGTGCGGTCGCCGACTTGCCGGATGCGGAACTGATTCCACTCGCCGAAAGGCTTGTCCGCCACGACCAATGGATCGCGGCCGGGCGCGCCCGGCGTGTTGTTGAACAGGCCGCCGGAGCCGAGCTGCGGTTTGCGGTCGGGCTTTTCGGGATTGAACTCCTGGTTTTTGTCCCAGATCTGCACCTGCGGCGTGCCGCGCAAGTAGATGCCGCTGTCCGCGCCGGCCACGGTCTTGTATTCGATTAGAAACTCGATGTCGCCAAAGTCCTCATCCGTGGTGGCATAAGGCCCGGTGCCGCTGTTGACGAGTTCGCCATTCTCCACACGCCAGTGGCTGGCGAATTCCTCCCGCTGCTGCTGCAGGTTGGCGGTTTTTTTGTCATCCTTCAGCTTCGCCGACAGATGCGGGTTGAGTCCGTGCCAGCCGCTCAAATCCTTGCCGTTGAAAACAGCACGGAAGCCCTCCGGCGGAGCGGGTTCGGCGGCATGAAGGGTGGCGATCAGGGAGAGGCTGGCGAGGAGAGGAAAAACTTTCATGGAGACGAACTTCTACGCCGCATGGCACCGCGTGTTGCATCGGCAGGAAGAACCGAATCGCCAGCGACGTTGGCAGGGCATGCGAGTTGGCATTCTTTTGATGACGATGTGTGCTGTGACCCTTGCTGCCCACAGCCAGGAAAAAGGCAAAGCCAAGAGCCGGAAACAGGCCGGCTGGCCCGACACCATAGCCCGGCAGGCCGATGTGGTGTATCGCGAAGTGGACGGTTTATCCCTGAAACTGGACCTCTACCTGCCACGTGAAAAACCGGCGCAGCCTCTGCCTGTGGTGGTATGGGTGCATGGCGGCGGCTGGAGCCAGGGCAGCAAGGACCGCTGCCCGGCGACTTGGCTCGCGGCGGAAGGTTTTGCGGTCGCCAGCATTCAATATCGTCTCAGCACCCAGGCGCGCTGGCCGGCGCAGATTGAGGACTGCCGCGAGGCGGTGCGCTGGCTGCGGCGGCACGGTTCCGAACGAGGTCTGAGCACGGAAAAAATCGGCGTCTGGGGCGGCTCGGCCGGCGGGCACTTGGTCGCGCTCATGGGCACGTCGGCCGCACCAGCGGACGAAGCGGTGTCAAGCCGCGTCCAAGCGGTGTGCAACTGGTATGGCCCGAGCGACCTGCTGACCATGCCCGCCAATGTCATCAGCGCGGAGCGCACCCGCGCCGAGGTGGAGCAAAGCAACGGCGCCAAGCTGCTCGGCGGCGCGGTCATGGATCTGCCTGAGCTGGCCAGGCAAGCCTCGGCCCTATCGCAAATCAGCGCCGACGACGCACCGTTCTTGACCATGCATGGCGACGCCGATCCGCGAGTGCCGCTCGACCAAAGCCAGCGCCTGCATGACGCTCTCAACCAAGCCGGAGTCGAAAGCACCCTGGTCATGCTGCCCGGTGCGGGCCACGGCGGTGCGGCTTTTCAGGCTCCCGAGATGCGAGCTCAAATCCTGGCCTTTTTCCAAAAACAGCTGGGCGACGGCGGCAAAAAGTGACAAGTTCACGCACCTGTTTGCCTTGCCATGCCTGACGCCTCGACCGAACGCGAGGAGCTTTTTGACTCCGCTTTTCTCGACCGCCTGCGTCTGCTGGCGCTGCGGTTGCGCAAACGCCGGCAACTGGCGCGGCGGGGCGCGCAGAGCAGCCCGAGCACGGGCTTTACCCGCGAGTTCAAGGACTACCGTCACTACACGCCGCGCGAGGATTACCGCGCGATCGACTGGCGGTTGTATGCGCGGCTTGAGCGCTTGTTTGTGCGGCTCTACGAGGAAACGCAGGAACTCAACGTGCATGTCGTCGTGGACACCAGCGCGTCGATGGCGCGTCCGTTTGCGGAGAAACGCAAGCAGGCGCTGCGCTTTGCGGTCGCCCTGGCCTACCTGGGCCTGAGCAACCAGCAGCGCGTGAGCGTCTATTCGATGAGTGACGCCACCCGCCAGGAACTGCCGCCGCTGCGCGGCCAGGGTTCGGTGGACAAGGTCATCCAATCCCTCATCCGGCTGGACTTCGAAGGCTTCACCAACCTGCAACGCTGTTTCGAGACCTTCCGTCCGACGCGCCAGCGCTACGGCGTCATTTTTGTCATCTCCGACTTCTTCGGACGCGACACCAACGCCGCGCGCGAGGCGGTGGCGCAGGCCGCCGCCTGGCCGGGCGAGACCCATTTCGTGCAAATCGCGCATCCCGAGGAGCGCGAGCCAAAAATCGAGGGCGAAATCGAGCTGACCGAGGTGGAGACCGGCGAGCGCCGGCGTTTCTGGTTCACCCGGCGCGATGCCGAGAAATACGCCGAGTCTTATGATGCGTTTGTGAATGAATTGGCGCGCGAGTGCGCTGGACGCCGCATCGACTTCATGCAGTGCGGCGCGAACGAGCCGTTTGAAGAGCGTTTTCTCGACCTGCTCGTCCGGGGCTCCGCGCTGGCGGGCGGCCACTGAGATGCTGCAAGCCCGCCTCTTGCTGTACCTGGCCTCTGTGCTGTAGCTGGCCTCTGTGAGGCCGGCCTCTCCCCGCACGCCGCACGCCCTCAAACCGGGGTCACAGACCCCGGCTACAGCTCTGTACCTGGCTGCAAGTGGAGTGCCGCTCCCAACTTGGGTTCTCGATTTCATCATTTGCCGGATAGTCCGCTGAAGCGAACCGGGATGTTTTTTTCGGAGCGCGCAAAAGCACTTGCGCACGACCGCCGCTCGGTTCACAATGCGCTTCCCTCCAAATCTGGAGACGGACACTCCTGAGTAGCTCAGCGGTAGAGCGGGTGGCTGTTAACCACTAGGTCG
>CAZKMS010000205.1:0-7561 GCA_964553805.1 uncultured Verrucomicrobiaceae bacterium | reverse complement strand
GTGGTGACGGATTGCACGCCGGGGTCTTCGGCGGCGGCGTAGTCCTTGCCGGTGGACTTCTTGTGCCAGTCGAGGATGCGGCCGACGAAGGGGGAGATCAGCTTGATGCCGCCCTCGGCGCAGGCGACGGCCTGGGCGAGACTGAAAAGTAGGGTGAGGTTGCAGTTGATGTTTTCTTTTTGCAGCACCTCGGCGGCTTTGATGCCTTCCCAGGTGGAGGCGATCTTGATCAGGATGCGCTCGCGGGAGATGCCGGCTTTCTCATACATGCCGATGAGGTGGCGGGCTTTGTCGATGTTCGCCTGGGTGTCAAAGGAGAGACGGGCATCCACTTCGGTGGAGACGCGGCCGGGCACGATGTTCAAGATTTCCAGGCCGAAAGCGACGACGAGGCGGTCCATGACCTCATCGACCAGACCGGCGCCGGAGAGACCGCCAGCCTTGCCGTCGGCGACGGCCTTTTCCACCAGTGTTTTGTATTCTTCTTTCTGCGAAGCCTGCAGGATGAGGGAGGGATTGGTGGTGGCGTCTTGAGGCTTGTAGGCCCGCATGGCTTCGAAGTCGCCGGTGTCGGCGACGACGGTGGTGTGCTGCTTGAGCTGTTCCAGTTGGTTCATGTTCAGGTGGGTTTTTGCGGCGGTTTTTTGGGCTATCAAACTAGGCCGCCGCAGGGTGGTTGCAATCAGGGATTGCGGTGACGGATCGATCACTTCGCCTTCCTGCCCTTTTTCCGCGCTTTTTGGGCGGCTTTGCGGTCGGGATCGCCGTTCCAGCGCAGGTCCTCCCAGCGCGGCGGCTGCATGGCGGCGTTCCATTGATCGAACAGCGCTTGCAGCTCCGCTTTCTTCGCGGGTTGCTCGGCACTGAGATCGGTTTGTTCGCCGGGATCGGCGGCGAGGTTGACGAGCATCGGCTGCATGTCCTTGGCGGCTTTGACAAGCTTCCAGTCGCCCTGGCGGACCGCGTGTTGGACACCGAAGCGGAAGAAGAGCGGGCGCGGGTCGAGTTGCTGGGTTTTGCCCTCGAGCAGAGGCAGGAGATTCGCGCCGTCGAGTTCGACGTCGGAAGGTCCGGCGCTGGCGGCGGCGAGCGCAGTAGGCAGGACATCGAGCTGGATGACCGGATCGTTCAACACACGACCACCCGGGACGCGGCCTTTCCACTGCGCCATCCAGGTGACACGGATGCCGCCCTCCCACACAAACCACTTGGAGCCGCGCAGTCCTTGTTGCTCGGCTTCTTTCGCCGCGCCGCCGTTGTCGCTGATGCAGAAGACGAGCGTGTTTTCCTCCAACCGCAGTTCACGCAATTTGGCCATGACGGCGCCAATGGCGGCGTCGGCCTCGCCGATGAGCGCGGCATAGGATTGCAGGCGCTTGTCGTTGAGGTGCTTGAATTTGTCCAGCCACTCGGGAGAGGCGACGAAGGGGGTGTGAACGGCGTTGAAGGACAGGTAGAGAAAGAAGGGGTTGTCTTTGCTGGATTCCATAAAGGTGCAGGCTTCGCGCGCGAACACGGGGGAAGTGACGGGAGCGCCTTCGAGATCAGGCAGAAGCTCGTTGCCACGGTAAAAGGAGGGACCGCTGCCTTCACCTAGGTTGCCGACGGTGCCCATGGCGAAATCGAATCCGCGTGCCAGCGGCATGAACTCCGGACTGGTGTCACCCAGGTGCCACTTGCCGACGATGCCGGTGGTGTAGCCTGCCTTTTTGAGGTGCTGCGCCATGGTGACTTCGCCCAGCGGCAGCTCGCGGCCGGGGCGTCCGGGATTGGCGTCATGGCCAGTGCGGGCTTGGTAGCGGCCGGTCATCAGTCCGACCCGGCCTGGCGAGCAGACGCAGCCGCTGGAGTAGCCGTTGGTGAAACGCACGCCCGCGCTGGCGATCGCATCCATGTGCGGCGTGGGCGACAAAGCGCCGCCATAGGCTCCGGGTTGCGCCCAGCCCATGTCGTCGAGGTAAAAGATGACGATGTTAGGTTGAGCGGCGGCGCTCAGGTGAGTGCAGCAGACGAGGAGGGCGAAGAGGGTGGCGAGTTTCATGCGAAGCGCGGGTAAAACGGGAGCCCGTTTGAGAACTCGCAAGAAAACCCCCTGCAACAAGGCGGGCGCAGACACGTTTCCGCCGCCAGCCATGCGTTTCCTTGCCGCTTTTCTTTGCCTTGCTGCCGCGTTCGTTCCTCAACTCCAAGCCGCGCCGCCCAATGTGCTGGTCATCGTTGCAGATGATCTCGGTTACAACGATCTCGGCTTCCAGGGCGGCAGGGAGATACCCACGCCGCAGCTCGACAAGCTGGCCGCGCGCAGCCTGCGCTGCACGAACGGCTACGTCTCGCACCCCTTTTGCAGCCCGACTCGCGCGGGTTTGATGACGGGCCGCTATCAGCACCGCTTCGGTCACGAGAACAACCCAGCCTGGCTGCCGGAAAGCACCACGGCGGGGCTGCCCTTGACGGAGACGACTTTTCCCGGCTTGATGAAGCAGGCTGGCTACACCACCGGCGCGGTGGGCAAGTGGCACCTTGGCGCGCATCCGCAGTTCCACCCGAACAAGCGCGGCTTTGACGAGTACTTCGGCGCGCTCGGCGGCGGCCATCAGTACTTTCCGAAGGACAGCGGCGGCGTCGAGTACACCGTCTCCTTGGATCGCAACGGCCAGCCGGCCGGGCACACGAAGTACCTCACCGAGCAATTCGGCGATGAGGCTGCGGCGTTTGTGGAGCGCCACGCGGGCGGGGCCAAACCGTGGATGCTTTACCTCGCCTTCAACGCGCCGCACACGCCGTTGCAAGCGCCGCAGGGTCTGATCGATCAATTTGCTTCGCTAAAAGACAAGAACCGCCAAATCTACGCGGCGATGGTGGTGGCCATGGACAGCGCGATTGGCGATGTTCTCACCAAACTCGAGGCGACGGGGCAAACCGGGAACACCCTCGTCTTTTTCGTCAGCGACAATGGCGGTCCGCACCTCTCATTTCGCGGGCTTACCGACTACACGGACAACTCCCCTCTGCGCGGGGCGAAGGGTGATGTGTACGAAGGCGGCATGCGCGTGCCTTTCCTGGTGAGCTGGCCGGCGAAGCTCAAAGCAGGTGTGTATGACCAGCCGGTGATCGCGCTGGATTTTCTGCCCACGGCGCTGGCTGCCGCCGGAGCGGCAGAGAAGACACCGGGAAATCTCGACGGTGTCAACCTGCTGCCGTTCTTGAGCGGTGAAATGGGCGGCGCTCCGCATGAGACGTTGTTCTGGCGCAGCGGCGGTCCCGGCGGCAACAACGCGGTGCGTCGTGCGGATTGGAAGCTGGTGCGTCTGGGAAACGAAGCGCCTGAACTTTATGACTTGGCTGCTGACGTGAGCGAAGCCAACGACCTCGCTGCGCAGAAACCGGAGATCGTGAACGAACTTGTCGCGGCCATCGCCGAATGGGAGAAGGGCACCATCGCGCCGGTCTTTGAAAGCCCGAGGTCAGGCAAGGGCGGCAAGAAAAAGAAGTGAGCCGGCTCAGCGCAGCGGCAGGCCATGGCGGCGCCAGAAGCTTTGCAGCGCGGCGTGCGAGCCGTTGAAGACATTGCGCTCCACCGGGCGGTCGAGATTGCCGAAGTAGGGCGAGAAACGCCAGGAGCCGTGATGATAGACTTTCGGGCGGGAGCGCCCGCCTTCCCAGGCGACGCCGCCATACTGCCAGAGCGCCCAATTGGGCCAGACCCGGTATTGATCCAGCAGACCGCGCGGATGGCCGGGCGCGGGAAACACGGGGCCGGCGCCGCTGTCGTGCGCGTAGAGGGCCAGCCAGTAGGGCATGCGGCGTAACTTGGCCTTGGTGGCTGAGTCGGCGCCGCTGAACATCAGCTTCAGTTGTGTGCTATTTTCGAGATAACATACCGGCACCACCCCGGTGCGCTGCTCCACACGATCCATGAAGCGCAGGATGTCGGCCATGCGCAGGTCGCCATCGAAATCACCGCAGAGCAGCAACGAAGGCGCGCTCCAGGAACGGCTGCGCGCCAGCGACTGCGCGCGGTCCACGAATTGATCGGCCTGCCGAACGGCATCGACGTGGCGCTGTACGCGGTAATACACACCGGGCAGCATGCCGGCGCGATTGGCGGCGGCGAGAAAGTTGGCGCATTTGGTGTCCAAGTTGCCGCCCTTGCCAGCGCGGGCGATGAGACCCACGGCGCCGTTGGCGCGCAGGGCGGACACATCGTGTTCCGAGTAAGAGCGCCCTTCGCGCTGACGCTCCTTCGGATCGTAAGCCGAGACGTTGATGATCTGCGGCAGGCTGGCAGGACTTGCCGCTGAAGGACCTCCAGGAGTTGGACTGGCGGGCTGGGTGGCACAGTGGGTGAGGAGGCAGAGCAGGGGGGCAAGAATCAAACGACGCATGGCATCTCCATCAAAACGGCTCCGCGCTGCTTTGTCGCCCGTTTTCGCTCCCACCCGCGCCAGCAGGCCCATGCCGGTGTCGGGCAGCGTGCCCCCCCGGTGGAGCGCGGCCGGTTTGGCTTTTTGGCTGCCGCCGCGCGCTCAAGTTTTGGTATCTGGTGGGGGAGGCACAATGGGGCCGCTCAGGTTGGTCTGCAGCATTTCCTTGGACAGCTCCCCCTCCCAGCGGCTGATCACCACGGTGGCCACGCCGTTGCCGACCAGATTGGTGAGGGAGCGGCACTCGCTCATGAAGCGGTCGATGCCTAAAATCAAAGCCATGGCCTCGACCGGCACGCTGGGCACGGCGGCCAGCGTGGCGGCGAGGGTGACAAAGCCCGCGCCGGTGACGCCGCTGGCCCCCTTGGAGGTGACCATGGCCACCAGCAAAAGAGCGATCTGCTGCTGCAGGTCCAGGGGCGTGTTGGTGGCTTGCGCCAGAAAGACCGCGCCCATGACCATGTAGATGTTGGTCCCATCCAAATTGAAGCTGTAGCCGGAGGGGATGACCAGACCCACCGTGGCGGGCGCGCAGCCCAGGCCGCGCAGCTTCTGGATCATCTGGGGCAGCACGCTTTCGGAGGAGCTGGTGCCGAGCACCACCAGCAGTTCTTCTTTGATGTAGGCCAGAAACCGGAAGATCGAAAAACCGGCGAAGCGCGCGATCAGGCCGAGCACCACGATGACGAACAGCGCCGAGGTCGCGTAAAAACCCATCATCAAAGCCAGGAGCTGGCGCAGCGAACCGATGCCGTAGCTGCCGACGGTGTGCGCCATGGCTCCCAGGGCGCCCAAGGGGGCGGCCTTGATGATCATGCCCATGATGCCGAAAAACAGCTCGCTGCCCCTGTCCACGGCCTTCAGCAAGGGCTGGCCTTTTTCGCCGAGGCTGGCGATGGCAAAGGCCGCCAGCAAGGCCACAAAAACCACCTGCAGCAGATTGCCGCCCGTGAACGCGCCGACAAAGGTGCTCGGGATGATGTTGAGCAGGAACTCGGTGGTGCTGAGGTCGCTGGCCTTGCTGGCATAGGACTGGACGGTTGCCACCGCACCGGCGTCCAGCGTCGAGATATCCGCGTTGAGACCCTCTCCCGGCTTCATCGTGTTCACCACGATCAGTCCGATGATCAGCGCCAGGGTGGAGACGACCTCGAAGTAAATGAGCGTTTTGCCGCCCACGCGGCCAAGCTTTTTCAAATCTCCGATCGAGGCGATCCCATGCACCACGGTGCAGAAGATGATGGGGGCGATCACCATCTTGATGAGGCTGATGAAGCCGCGGCTCAGCGGTTCCAGTTTTTTGCCCGCCTCCGGGAAAAAATGCCCGATGAAAACGCCGATGACCACGGCAATCAGTACTTGGATGTACAAAACACGGTACCAGGGTGTTCGGGCGGGAGCGGACATGACGGAAACCGCATTCAAAGCAGGGTCGGCGCGTCAACGCAAGCCAGCAGGACTGACACCTGAAAGAAACCCACTGCCCACTTCCAAGAGAGAGGCCAGATAGCCAGACAACAGATGCCAGACTTTCTCCTGCCCCTCACTCGGACATCCGCTGTCTGCCAATCTGATATCTTTCCCACCCCTGCCCGCTGCTCCGGCCCGGACATCGCATTTGCTTGAATGCCACTTGGCTAAGGCCATTTTCATGCGCCCGTTTTCGCCCAGACTTCACAACGGCTCCAGCCGCACGGTCAGCGAGTCGTAGCCGAGGGTGCGGTCGAAGGCGGCTTCGTGTTCGACGCGCTCCACCGCCTCAAGCGACCGCCGCGCCCCGCCGCTTTCGACTCCAGATACTTGGTTCCCTGCATGTGCAAGCCCTGGGCAATCCACACGCGCAGCTCCCCCTTGCATTCGGGGCGCGGGGCGCTAAAAATGGCAGCGGGGGTTGCCATGCGCACGACGGTAGCTGCCGTCGGTGGCGGAGTGGGCAGTGCGCTGTCGGGAGGGGGTTTCGCGGATGGAGCGTACTCAGCGGCTTTCTTTCATTTGTTTAACAATGAGGCAGGGGCCATAAAAGACGCGCTAGGCGTGATGAAGGATAAATTCAAAACGTATGGATTCATGAAAAACAACTTGGGTGAGCTATATAAAACTCCAACTGGAATGTGGATGATTGATGAACTTGCAAAACATGTTGATTCAATTACGGTGACAACCACATTAATGGACCCCCGTGTTAATGGAACTACAATTGCCGTCAATGATAGAAAAATGAACGTGGAAACGATAGCGCACGAATTCCAGCATCTTGCGGAGAGTATTGCTCAATACAACAGATCCCTTCCATTTGGTGTCCCATGAAGGTGACGCGGGAATGCATCATTCGGTAATTATACGCTCAGGAGATCCAGATGTTCAGATGGGCGGTATGGGGCCGGAATTTAGAGCAATGCGGATGCAGAATCGAGTTAGGGTGGAATCGGTTCGTTTTCTTGGCGTATCACCTAATATACGACCGCATCAATATTATTACTATGATGGTGCGCGATTTACTGTGCCAGACAACGTGTATCCGTCCCGACTGAAATATCCGGATTATATTTTAAAGAAATTCGATAAATAACCAATCGTAAATGACTACCAATAATACAATCCGATTCATGTTGCTGTTGGTAGTGACGTCATTGGTTTCATGCGTCAAGGAAAAAGTTGAATTTCGACATCCCGGCAAAGAGATGGTTGAGCTTCCATCGGAGTTGGAATATAGCAATTTTTTGAATGTGCCAATCAATGAGGAGTGGTATGACATGAAAACCGTCGATTTTTTGGCCATGGTGGATAACGAGTTCCTTGATCCAAAAGCCCTTTCTCTGAGAATTATTATACCACCGAAGGACTACCATTGGATAAGTGAGGCTCTCGAACTGAAGTTGCGCGAGGTGGCGAAACCTGAATTGGTATCCATTCGCAACATGGGTAGCATGCTTTCGCGCATTCACGAGGTACTCGGATCAGCGGGTATTCAATTTGACCGCATGACAATTTACATAAGGTTTGGAAACGATGGATATTATAGCCACCCAAGAATCGGAACTTATAGCAGTGGTAACCCATAGCTGGGAATGCGGTCAGAGGTAACGGGGTCAGGAGACATGAAAGCCATGTAGAATCGGGGATGCAAGGCAAAAAGG
>CAZKMS010000204.1:0-7728 GCA_964553805.1 uncultured Verrucomicrobiaceae bacterium | reverse complement strand
GCGGCGCTGGTGCTGATGTCGGCCATGGTCGTGTCGGGTGGGTTGGGAGTGGGGGGGGCGGTTGCAGTGGCCGGTCAGGCCTGGATGTAATCGTTGAAAGCGGAAAGGATGACGGTCACGGACATGGCGCCGGCGTCAGGGAAACCGATGCAGGCTTCGCCGAGGGTTTTGGCGCGGCCAAACTGCGCCACCATCGCCTTGCTGGCTTCGAGCCCGTCGAGGGAAGCGGCGAGCACGGCGGTCATGGCGTCCGGCAGCGGGCTGGCGCTGACCTCCTGCGCCTTGACGGAGGCGGGAGCGATGGCATCGACGACGGTTTTGTCGCCCGGTTTGGCACCGCCGCGTGACTGCACACCTTCGAGTCCGGCTTGCAAAAAAGCCGCCAGGGCCTCCGCGTCAAAACGGTCTTTCCCGGCGAGAGCCTTGCCGCCGTTGCGGAAAAAGGTGCCGAAGATCGCGCCGCTGGCGCCGCCCATGCTGCTCATCATCGCCATGCCGGTGGTGGTCATGGCTTTTTCCACGCTGTCCGGCGTGGCCGCGAGCAGTTTTTCCTTGGCCGCGGTCATGCCGCGCTGCATGCCCAGGCCGTGGTCGCCATCACCCAAATTGCGATCGGCTTCGGAAAGGCGGGGCTCGGCGGCGATGACGGCTTCAGCGGCGGCCACCAGCATGTCACGGACTTGTTCGGCAGAGAGTTGGGTTTTCGACATGGGGCCGCCAAAGTTGGCGCTGAGCGTGCCCTGTCAAATCTCAAATTGCCGCAGTTACCGCGAAGGCAGGCCTGCGCCACTCAGTCCGTGAAGAACCAGGGCTGCTTGCGGCGGTCGAACAGATCGAGTTCGAGCTGCACCTCGCGCTGCCGGGGCGAATCGAGGGAGCCGCGAGCGACCCGGCTGGAGTCATCCTGCCGCAGGGAAGGCGAGAAGGAGACAAGCGCGTTGAGCTGGCGCAGCAGCTTGGTGAGGCGGGGACGGGTGGTGTTGGCCATAAGATGGTGAGGCCATTTTATACTGTTCGATAGAACAGTCAATGGTCTTTTCCCAACCGAATGCTCGTAACCAGTGAATGCCGGGGAGTGATCTGCGTCCAAACCGGCTGAACCCCCAACCCCATTTTTGCCATGAAATCGCTGTACTGGATTATTGTCGTTGTGTTGATGGCGGCTTTTCCCGCGCCCCAAGTGAGGGCGGATGACGGAGAAGTCACCATCGAGTTTTTTTATGAAGCCCTCGCTCCTTATGGCGACTGGGTTTACGTTGATGGCTACGGCTACTGCTGGCAGCCTTTTGAGGCGCACAGCCAGTCCGACTGGCGGCCCTACGTTGACGGTTATTGGGCGCATACGGAGGGCGGCTGGACTTGGGTTTCCAACGAGTCTTTTGGCTGGGCCACTTACCACTACGGCCGTTGGATGACGGTGGCGGACCTTTGGTATTGGGTGCCGGGTGTGGAGTGGGGGCCCGCCTGGGTCTCCTGGAGGCAATCGGACACCCACATCGGCTGGGCGCCGCTGCCGCCGGATGCGCGCTGGTCGGTTTCGGTTGGTTTTGGCTCCTGGACGGACGCTTATTACGGCATCGGACCCGGCTACTACAACTTCGTGCCGGTGGCCAATTTTTGCCATCGGCGAAGCTATCGTCCCTATCTGCTGCCGCGGACACAGAACGTGACCATCATCAATCAGTCGGTCAACATCACCAACATCAGCTATCGTCAAAACATCGTGAACCAGGTGTTTGTGGGCGGTCCTGACTTGAATCGTGTGGAGCGCTGGGGTGGAGGACCTCCGGCACGTTTGCGATTGCGTCAGGATGATAACTTTCTGCGCGATGACTGGCGTTCGCGGTCCAGGGATCGTGGGTGGGGTGGTTTGTCGCGGGTGGCTGACGATGAATTTTTGGTGGCCTCTCCGCGATTCAACCGGGACGGCAGACCTGGGCTGCCCCTGAGCGTCCGGGAACGGATCGACCGGCCGGGATTTGATCGCGGCTGGCGGGTGGTCGGCGACGAGAAAGCCGCAGAAGAAATGCGTTATCGCCTGCATGAACGGGAAGCGGCGAAGCTGCCTGGCAAGCTGCCAGAACGCCGTCCGGTGCTCGCCACAGGCAATACCCCACCGCCTGCTGTGGGTCGCCCGCTGAGTTTGCGCGAGCGTTTTTCTGGCTTGCCGTCCAAGGAGGGGTCTGCCGATCGAGAGCGGGATGGTCCGCCATCGCGATTCCCCGATAGGCCGGGTGGTCCGCCGCGCGATCCATCAACACCGCCGGGGGCTGCGGGAGTTGCGCGGCCCGGTTTTCCGCCCCGGCCGTCAGCGTCGGAGAGACCGGCACCTTCGGAGCGTCCGCGTGATCCGGATTCGCCTTCAAAGGTGCCCGAAATCGGTCGTCCTGCTTTGCCGCCACCGGGCCTTCCTTCGCGTCCCTCACCGTCCGAGCGCCCGCCTTCAATGTCACGTGACCGGGACGGATCGTCGAAACCTTCGCTGCAAGCACCGCCAACCATGCGACCGCCTTCGTCGTCACGTCCACCGAGTTCACCGTCAAAACCTTCGTTTCGCCCGCCATCCTCGGACCGCTCGCCATCGGTGACGCGGCCACCGGGTTCGTCATCGAAGCCGTCGGTGCAATCGCCGCCGTCTGTGCGTCCGCCTTCGTCGTCACGTCCGCCGGGTTCATCGCCGTCGTTTCGCTCGCCGTCCTCGGACCGCTCGCCATCGGTGACGCGGCCACCGGGTTCGTCATCGAAGCCGTCGGTGCAATCGCCGCCGTCTGTGCGTCCGCCTTCGTCGTCACGTCCGCCGGGTTCATCGCCGTCGTTTCGCCCGCCGTCTTCGGACCGGTCACCGTCCGTGCGGCCGCCGAGTTCCTCATCGAAGCCGTCGGTGCAATCGCCACCGTCTGTGCGTCCGCCTTCGTCGTCACGTCCGCCGGGTTCATCGCCTTCGTTTCGCCCGCCATCCTCGGACCGGTCACCGTCCGTGCGGCCGCCGAGTTCCTCATCGAAACCTTCGATTCGCCCGCCCTCACCGTCGCGACCGGAGCAGCCACAGGTTAAAAAGCCGCCCAGCAGCAAACCGTCGTCGCTGTCCCGGCCTCCGAGTTCCTCATCCAAGCCGTCGCTGCGGCCTTCGTCTCCACGGCCGGCGTCCCCGCAGATCAAGAAACCGTCCAGCAGCAAGTCGTCGTCATCTGTGTCTCGATCCAGTTCGCCTTCGAAGCCTCCGGCGCCGAAAATCAGCAATTCGCCGAAACCCAAACCGAGTTCATCGTCGATGAGCCGGTCGCCCTCGCCGCGTTCGAGTTCGCCGCCCAAAGTGTCGTCGAGCCGGTCTTCGAAGCCCTCGATCTCGCGATCCCAGAGCAGTTCGTCGCCGCGTCCGTCCGCGAGTTCGAGCCGGTCCTCCAGCAGTTCGAAGAAGAAGCCGGAGCCCGAAAAGTCCAAACGGCGTTGAGTTCGTCGTTGAATGTCAGTGCACTCCCGCCTTGCGCGGAAGCCGGGGCGGGGGAATAGAGACGGTCCATGCTGACCCTCAAAAACGTCACCAAGACCTTCAATGCGCGCGTTCTCTTTCAGAGCGCTGAGATGACCATCAACTACGGCGAGCGTGTCGCGCTCGTTGGTCCCAATGGCGCTGGCAAATCGACGTTGTTTTCGCTCATTCTCAAGCAGGATGAGCCGGACGCGGGTGAGGTCTTGCGCGATGAATGGACCACGCTCGGTTACCTGCCGCAAATGAGCGAGCCCGTGGCGGGTGAGACAGTGATGGAGATCGCCACGGGTCGTGCCGGAGAAATCCCGGCCTTGGAGGCGGTCTTGCGCGATTGCGAGCAGAACGGCCGCACCGACCAGCCCGAGTACTTTGAGGCGCAGGCGAAGTATGACGCCCTCCAGGATCCGAAGGTGGAGGCGCGTGCAAAAAAAATCCTGCGCGGATTTGGCTACAAGGAAGCGGATTTCGACCGAGCCGCGCGCGAGTTTTCCGGCGGCTGGGTCATGCGCGCGCACTTGGCGCGGCTGCTGGTGATGGAGCCTGATCTGCTGCTGCTCGACGAGCCCACCAACCACCTTGATCTGCTCTCGCTGCTCTGGTTTCGCGAGTATTTAAAGGGTTATCCCGGCGCGATTCTGATGATTTCGCACGACCGTGATTTCATGGATCAGATCATCGAGTCGGTGTATGAGATCGATGAGGGCAAGCTCACCTATTACAAAGGCAACTACAGCGAGCACCTCAAGCAGCGCGAGGAAAATTGGGAGCGCGCGACGACCGCCTACCGCAACCAGCAAAAGGAGATCGAGCAGATTCAGGAGTTCATCGACCGCTTCCGTTCCGTGGCCTCCAAGGCTTCGCAAGCGCAGAGCCGCGAGCGCCAGCTTGAGAAGATGGACAAGCTGGAGAAACCGAAGCCGCTGCGCAAAGCCTTCCGTTTCCAGTTCCCGCAACCGCAGCGCAGCGGCCAGCGCGTGATCGGTCTCGAGGGCGTGGAGCAGGCCTACGGCGACAAGGTGATTTACAGCGGCCTCGACCTCGACGTCGAGCGCGGCGACCGTACCGTGCTCGTCGGTCCCAATGGCGCTGGCAAATCCACGCTGCTAAAAATCTTGGCGGGCGAACTGCCGATTCGCAAAGGCCAGCGCAAACTCGGCGCCAATGCCCGCATCGGCTACTTCTCGCAGCATCGCTCGGACATTCTCAACCCCGAGCTCAGTGTGCTGGAGGAGGTGCGCCGCTGCGCGCCGGAGTTTCGCGAGGACGACGCGCGCTCCATCCTCGGCTCATTCTTGTTCCGGCGCGAGGACGTGTATAAAAAGTGCAAGATCCTCTCCGGTGGCGAGCAAAGCCGGCTCAATTTGGTGAAGTTCCTGATGGATCCGCCCAACCTGCTGCTCATGGACGAGCCCACCACACACTTGGACATCTGGAGCATCGAAGGCCTGGTCGGCGCGTTGCAGCGTTTTGAAGGAACGCTGGTGTTCATCTCCCACGACGTGCACTTCATTCGCAACCTGGCCACGCAGGTGCTGCACATCAACAACGGCCAGATCACCCGCTACGCCGGCGGTTACGACTACTACCTGGAGAAAACCGGCGCGGAAGAAAACGCGCGCGCCGCGGTGATCGCGGACTGAGGCGTTCCAGGTCTGGATCTGTATGGCCGGCAAGCTGGCCTCATTTTGTCAAGGTTGTCTTCTTGACGGTCGTTTCCACGACGGGGGGCGGTTTGCAAAGTGGGGCAATCATCTTGATTGCCCCAATAACGGGTGTTGATCACCCAATCCTCAAAAGGTTTTCCCGCACTGGCGTGGACATCGGAGGTCAGCAGGGAATACTGCGGAAAGGCGCTGAGACGCTTCCGGATGAGATCCCTCCTGACGGTCCCCCTCTGGTAGGCGTCGTGCTCCACCGTCATGACCAAAAACTCGTAGTCCTCGAAGGGGAAGTTGCGGAAGGCCCGCTCCGTCGCGCCGTCCACGTCAAAGGAAATGTAATCGATGGTCCTCGGCACGTCCTGCTGGCGGAAGCAGGCCCTGAAGTCGAACGTGCTCGCATCGATCTGAAACATGGGTGAAAGCCGCGTCTGCCGGCAGCTTGCCACCGCCGCCGCTTTCCGGTCAAACAGCCATCCCCGCCACCCGGCCCGCTCCAACAGCACGGTGTTGTTGTTGAACACCCCGTCCGCGCAACCGATATCGACGAAGCTGCGGCGCTCCAAAAGCAGCGAGACAAAAAAATCCTGCCCTTCCTTCGAGCCGATTTTACCCGGAAAACATGTCGGAGAAGGAAGAGGTTTCATACGCAGTGTCCGCTTGGATGAGTCTTTCTATCTTCGTTTTCGGCCAGGGATTCCGCAATCGAGTGAACGGACAGCAGGTCGTTCCACAAACAGTCCACGGAGTCGGCCACACTCACGCTTTCCGTATCCAGGCGCAATGCCTCGGGTCCGGGAGGCTCAAAGAGGCCATCCGCGCCCGTGAGACCTGTCAGCTCACCGGTTTGCTGCCGGTGGTAAAGCCCTTTGACATCCCGGCTCCGGCAAACCTCCACCGGGCAGTCCGCCCACACCCAGCGCACCTCAACCCCGTGAAGAACACCGTCGATCATCGCGCGCTGCGAAGCCAGCGGCGTGATCATCGCCACCACGACTTGAATTCCCGAGCGAGCCGCCAGCAAAGCCACTTCCGCCGCACGCCGCAGATTTTCGCTGCGATCCTCCTCAGTAAAGCCCAATCCCCGGCAAAGTCCGCCACGCAACGCATCCCCGTCCAGAATCAGGCAAGGACACCCCGTGCCTCGCAGGCGCGCCGCCAATCCACCCGCCAGCGTGCTCTTGCCGGAGCTCGGCAAGCCGAAAATCCAGATCACAGCCGCACCACAAGGAGAGTTCATGGGATCGGATTCTCAAAACAAGGACCGGTTTGTCCAAGTGAAGAAGCGCAAGGATTATCAAGAACCACCTCTCTCCGCTCTGGCGTTGCAGGAGGTTGACATTTGAAAGAGGAGGGCAAGACTGCTGGGGACATAGCCGGACAAATCACGTATCTAACTGGGTTCGTGCTCAAGGGGTTGGGTTAAACGTCCTAATCAAAGCCTCCCGAACGGTTACCCAGGACCAGTGCTGGATTGGGGAGGGGCCTTGCATTGATGCGTTCGGACGGTAAGGCGGCAAGTTCATTTGGACCTCTGCGCTGAGAAGGTTATTTCGGAGTTTTATTT
Source organism: uncultured Verrucomicrobiaceae bacterium (assembly GCA_964553805.1). Classification (GTDB taxonomy): domain Bacteria; phylum Verrucomicrobiota; class Verrucomicrobiia; order Verrucomicrobiales; family Verrucomicrobiaceae; genus JAGRPD01. The sequence continues at coordinate 1,013 of CAZKMS010000204.1, read as the reverse complement.
TTTGGAGAGTTGTCACTGGCATAGTGACGGCTATGGGTTGTCTCTGTTGTTGGCATTGGCAGGTTGCCAGGTTGCCAGCTATGGGTTGTCACTGTTCAAGGCTTTACCAAAGTAACGCAATTAGAACCCAGGAAATTACGTAACACCACAACACTAATACGGCAGCGATTATTACGTCCGATATGCCTCTTATTTTAACCAGCATTAGCGCTAAAGCTGCACACGAAATGCCAATTAAACCACTATGAATTAATAATAAATATAAACCATTGTCACCCATCCAAGAGGTGATTGAAACAATCGAAGCGTAGAAAAGCACCGAATAACCAACAATTTTCAGCTCCCGATTCATACGTTCTATAGTGGAAGATGAAATCCTGTAACCGGCAACATAAACAATGGCGGTTTCTTAGCTCCCCCAGGGTGCGGACATCCGCACGGGCAGGTGGCTGGATACTCCCCTGTAAAATCATTAATTGATGGCCTCATGGGCGTGGTTCCTCCAAGCGGCCCTTTATAAATGTCAATCAGTATTGGCTCCACTTCAGGGCACTCACATTCTGGGTGTGTTCCTTTTGAAAAATCACCGGAAACTCTTAAAACATGATGATTCCTAGTCCCTATTCGACCTGCGTTATAGCCCGGCGTAGTGCCTCCAACAACCTCAAACCTCAAGCATGGAAATTGTAGTACTAGGTCAGACATTAGTGATGCTGCTTGATCAGCACATTGATTAGACAATGACCAGCCAGGTGAAGTAGCGTTCCATGCTTTAGCAGCGGCTTCAACTCTACTCATTTGTTCACGTACAGCATCACAATCGCAGTTCTTACCTATTAGCCCAAATAAATCCACCCCATTCACGGCATTATTGCCTGCCATCGCATACAGATTGAGACCTCCTCTTTCCTCAACGGGATCCTTCGCTGGCCACCTCCCGAGCGCTGGGATGTAGTAACGGAACCCGTAGTTGAGCCAGCCGGTTTCGCTGTCTTCGAACTGGCCTTGGAACG
>CAZKMS010000203.1:0-7765 GCA_964553805.1 uncultured Verrucomicrobiaceae bacterium | reverse complement strand
TGGATGGATTCCGGGTAGGATGCGCGCCCCCTTGCCCCCAAATCCCCCATGACATCCCCCAAAAACATCCGCAACCTGGCGATCATCGCCCACGTTGACCACGGCAAAACGACGCTGGTCGATGCCCTTTTGCGCGCCAGCGGCAATTTCCGCGAGAACCAGCAGATCGACGAGCGGGCGATGGACTCGATGGATTTGGAAAAGGAGAAGGGCATCACCATCAAGGCGAAAAACACCTCGGTGCACTGGCAGGACCACATCATCAACATCGTGGACACGCCCGGTCACGCCGACTTCGGCGGCGAGGTGGAGCGGGTGATGAAGATGGTGGACGGCGTCATGCTGGTGGTGGACGCCTACGAGGGGCCGCAGGCGCAGACGCGCTTCGTCTTGAAAAAGGCGCTGCAGCAAGGGCTGAAACCGATCGTGTTGATCAACAAGATGGACCGCCCGCACATCCAGCCCGCGCTGGTGCATGACAAGGTGCTCGAGCTTTTCCTGGAGCTGGAGGCGAACGAGGACCAGTTCAACGCGCCCTTTGTCTATGGCAGCGCGCGCGCCAGTTGGGTGACCGACTCCGCCGAGGGCGAGCAGCACGACATGACCTTCCTGCTCGAGCAGATCGTGAAACACATCCCGGCACCCCAGGCCAATCCCGAGGGCAGCTTTGAGATGCTGGTCTCGAACATCGACTGGGACAACTTCGTCGGCCGGGTCGCCATCGGCAAGGTCACCCAGGGCTCGGTCAAGATGGGCGACCGCGTCTGGCTGCTCAGCAAAACGCCGGAAGAGAAACCGAAGGCGCTCAAGGTCACCAAGGTTTTCCAGTACACCACGCTCGCTGTGAGCGATTCGGTGGAGGGCATCGCCGGGGACATCGTCGGCATCAGCGGCTTTGAGGATGTCGATATCGGCCAGACCGTGGCCGGCTCCGCGGAGGCGGCGGCGCTGCCGTTCGTGGCCATCGACCCGCCCACCATCGTCATGCAGTTCTCCGTCAACGACGGCCCGCTGGCCGGACGCGAGGGCGACCACGTCACCTCGCGCAAGATCCGCGACCGCCTCGACCGCGAGCAGAAGATGAACGTCACCATCAGTGTGGCGGACACCGACAAGGCCGGCGTTTTTGACGTCAGCGCGCGCGGCGCCATGCAGATCGCCATTCTGGTCGAGCAAATGCGGCGCGAAGGCTTCGAGGTGCTGGTGTCGCGGCCGATGGTCATCACCAAGACGATAAACGGCGAGACCTGCGAGCCGTTTGAGACGCTCTACATCGATGTGCCGGACGACTACCTCGGCGGCGTGATGAAAAGCATCTCCGACCGCAAAGGCAAGATCGAGGACATGAACGCGCACAATGGCCGCACCAGCCTGCAGGCCTACATTCCAACGCGCGGCCTCATCGGCTTCGAGTTCGAACTGATGAACCTCACCAGCGGCCACGGCATTCACAGTCATCTCTTCCGCGAATACGCGCCGCACGCGGGTTTCCTGCAGACACGCAACACCGGCACCCTGGTGTGCAGCGAGCCGGGTGAAGCGACCGCCTATGCGCTCGACACCATTCAGGACCGCGGCAAGCTCTTTGTGGAACCGGGCGAGCAGGTTTACGAAGGCATGATCGTGGGCGAAAACCCGCGCACCGACGACCTGCCGGTGAACCCGACGCGCAGCAAGCAGCTCACCAACTTCCGCGCCTCCGGCGCCGACAAGGGCATCCAGCTCACCCCGCCGATCCGCTTCAGCCTGGAGCGCGCGATTGAATACATCGCCCCCGACGAACTGGTGGAGTCCACGCCGAAATCGATCCGCCTGCGCAAGCGCATCCTCGACTCCAATGTCCGCTCGCGCGAGGCGAAGAAGTTGAAGGAACTGGCGGAAGCCTGAGTGCTCAACTGGACGCCGCCTGGCGCGCGTCCACGTGGCCAAGCATCTGCGTGCTGTGCACAAGCGCGACACCGGCGCTCATGACGGCGGCGACATGCACGGCCTCGATCATTTCGGCTTCACCAACGCCCTGGTCTTGCAGGGAGTTGGAGACGGAGTCGATGCAGTACGGGCACTTCAGAGCATGAGCGATGGCCAGGGCGATGAGCCCTTTTTCGCGCTTGGTGAGTTTGCCGTCCGCCATGACCTTGCCGTAGTAGTCGAAGAAGGCATTGGCCAGTTCAGGACTGTTGCGGCCGATCTCGCCAAAACGACCGAGGTCGGAGGACTGGAAATAGCAGGTCTTGGCGCTGACGTTGGCGGCGGTGTCACAGCAAGTCGGCGACGGTGTCACAGTCGCTGCCGGCATTGTCGCAGCAGGGGGCGGATTCGTTGGAATTGGGTGTGCTCATAAGGCCGGAATATATATGCGTAAACGAGCAAATGAAACCCGGTGTTTCAGCGGGGCAAGCTTCCAGCTTGCCCGTGTTCCTATTTGCGCGACCAGGATGGTTGCGCCACTTTTTCGTCACCGCCGGGCGCGCGTCCACTTCATCACGCGCCATGCGCTCCAGAGCAGCGCCAGCGTGGTTGCAAGCCCAACTCCGGAGGCGGCGGCAACAATGGGGCTGAGGGTGTAGCGCAGGTTTGGCCAGATGACCTTGGGCAGGGTGTCGATGACGTCCAATGTCCAGGTGCCGGGAATGTAAAAGCTGCCGCTAATGCCAAAGCCGCTTTGTCCGCCGCCGCCCGCACACAGGCTGAGACGAATCAAATAAACCGCCGGCCAGAGCCGCCTTGTTTTTGGAAGGCGATGTGCGGCAATTGCGTGGTGTCATCGACCCGGATGTGCAGGTGAATGGAGTCGGCCTCCTCCATGGCGCGGGCGAACTCAAAGCAGGGAGCAAAAAGGCTTTCCACCAAGCCGCGTTCGCGGGGGGAGAGGATGGCCTGCTGCTCGAACCAGTCGAGCGCGCTTTCCACGGCGGGTGTTTTTTGCATGGCGTAGGGGAAATAAAATTTTCGTCTTGCGACGGGTGCAACGATTTCTAAACGTGTGCGTGATGACGCATGTATCGAGCGAGTCTTTTCCGGCCACGAGTTCAACACCAGGCTGCTGCCTGCCAGCCGCCGGTGTGGTGAAGCCGGCCGCGCAGTACGCCGCGCCGGATGCTGGCGGTGATGGGCGGTTCGTATGGCAATGTGCCGGCGCTGGCCGCCTGCATTGAGCACGCGCGTCATGCTGGTTGCGACGCCTTCGCTTTCATCGGCGATGCGACCGGCTGCTGCGGTCATAGTGACGAGACGCTGGCGCTCATCCGCGCTCATTTTCCATTTTTGGTGGCGGGCAACTACGAGCAAAAGGCCGCCGCGCGCGATGAGGACTGCGGCTGCAACTACAGCAATGACGAGGACAACCATTACGGCGGCCTTGCCCAAGCGCGAGGGCGACGAGCCCTGCGTGCGCATCGCCGGTGATCCGCTGGCGGAGCGCGATCGCAATGTGCGCCGCCGCGAATGCACTGGCAGCCAGGGGGTGGCGTTTCACGGTGGTGACACGGTTCTCGGAATCGAGCGCGCTGCGAGCGGCGCGCGGGTTCGCACACGCAGCGGACGGGAGTTTGAGGTGGATGGCGATCATCGCCGCCACGGGCTATCGGCCCGATTTGTCCCTGGCCCGGGAATTGCACGTGCAAACTTGCTGGGCCACCGAGGGCACTTACAAACTGGCGGCGGCGCTGCTCGGTGAAAGCGCTGGCGATTGCTTGCAGGTCGCGGGTTTTGGCGCGGAGACGCTTGCGCATCCCGAGCCGGGTTACTTCACGCTGGGCATGAAAAGCTACGGCCGCACGCCGGACTTTTTGATCCGCACCGGGCGCGAGCAGATCGAGTCGGTGCTTGACTGCCTGACGTGAATGCCTGTGCCGTTGCCAGCATCTTGGTGAAGGGTCCCCAAACTCACGGAGCGACGGCTTTCGCCTTCGGTTTGAGGAAGACCTTGCGATCCCAATAGCGCTTGAGGTCCTCTTCAGTGACAGTCGAGTCCATGCCGCCGTCGGGAACGGGCAGCCCGGCGGTCCAGAGGATGGCATTGAGCAGCAGGCGGCGCTGGTTGGGCTCCGCCCAATTGGCGTGCAGGTCGCAGCCAGTGAAGCCGAAGCTGCGGCCGCCCGCCGGGCGATCGTAGGACCAGGCGACGACTTCGTCACGGCCAAGGTGCGCTTTGGCATCCTCCGTTTTGCGGCTGCTCTCGGGCATCTGGCAGGCCAGGATGGGCGTGACGCCTTGCGCGGCGAAACGCAGGTTGTACAGCCAGCCGTCCTTGAGCAGGGGGAAGGGCGTCAGGCCGCGGGTGATGTCGTGCGCCGGCACATTGTCAAAGCTCACGTCCCAGTGCCCGCGGCCGCCGATGGCGCCATCAAAGTGCGCGCCGAACCAGGCCAGGAAATCAGCGCGCAAGTCCGGCGGGCAGTCGATGCCCTGATGCAGGATGACCAGACCCGCACCACTGGCGGCGAGGGCTTCGACGCGGGCGCGCCGCTCGGGCGTGGCAAAGGCCAGCTTGTCGCCGCCATCCATGAAAAAGACGACACAGCGCGCGCCATCAAGCACCGCTTCGTTTTGCGGCCAGCCGCCGGCCACCAGCGCCGGTGCGACGCCGGGCACTGCCTCCAGCCAGGAGCGCAGCAGTGCGCAGCCGGCGAAGTACTCATGCTGCCCCGGCTTGTTGCTGGCCTCGCCAGCGATGAGCACGATGCGCACCGCGGCGGGATCGGTGGGCAAGACCTCAAGCGGCACCTGCCTTTGTTCGGCGGTCAGGTCGTAGGCGGAAGCGGCAATGGCTTGGCTGAGAAATGGCAGGAGCAACAGCAGGGAGCGCATTTCGCGAGCCTGACGGTTCAGCAGGATGCAGGCAAGCAGGAAAAAGCCAGACGCCCCGGCTGCTTCTACCTCAATCAGAATCTCCGCCCATGAATTCAGAGCTGTTTTGAAGGAGCATCTGATTGCTGGCTGCCAGAGAACTTTCCCCCATGATCACACTCATTTCACGACGCTCGCGATTTGCTCAAAGTTCGAGCCGGACGGCATGACAAAGAGGCACTTCCCCTTGCTGCGCGACGCTCACACAGCGCCCACGGCGGCTTTGTCGGCGGCTTCGTGGACGAGATGCGCTCCTTTGGTAGCCGGCGCTGATGGGCGCAGCCCGTGATTCTTCAGCGCCGGGTGAAAGGGCTGGTCCATGAACAGCGCCAGCGCCGCCTCCACCCGCCGCCAGCCTGGCAAACGCCTTGTCAAACCGCCCCGTCGTCCGCAGTGTCATGGCTTGGCCTGGCGCAGGTTGGAGAAGGGGAGACTTGGAGAAGGGGAGACTTGGAGAAGGGGATAGGAATTCATCTGCATCCAAGTCTTGACAAAGGGTGCCGTCACCCGGCATGCTGCCTGCGGGTTCGGCTACCGGTCATCCCCCGCGCGCGTCATGGTCATGAAAACACACCTCGCCCCTCTCGCCGTCCTGCTGCTGCTCAGTGCCACCGCCCACGCCGCCACCCAGGTGTACATGCAGGGTCCGCTTGGCAGTGGGGAATTTGGCCACTCCGTCACCGTCCTGCCCAACGGCAACTTCGTCGTGACTGATCCCAACTTTGATCAAATCAGCCCGCCCGCGGCGGATGTCGGCGCGGTTTATCTTTTCACCCCCGAGGGCGCGCCCATCAGCACGCTTTACGGCAGCAACGCTAATGACAGGGTGGGCTTCACAGGAGTCCGGGTTCTGGCCAACGGCCATTTTGTGGTGTTAAGCACCAAATGGAACATGGACAGGGGCGCGGTCACCTGGGGCAGTGCCACCACCGGCTTCATCGGCGGGGGCAGTGTCGTCGTTTCCGCCGCTAACTCTCTGGTCGGTAATGCTGCCAACGACATAGTGGGCAATGCTGGTGTCTTTCCCCTGACCAACGGCCATTACGTTGTTTGCAGCCCAAACTGGGACAGCACCGCTCCCGCCGTCATGAATGTCGGAGCGGTCACCTGGGGCAGCGGTGTCATTGGCGTCACCGGTCCCGTCTCCATCGTCAACTCCCTGGTCGGCACCACGGCCAATGACAACGTCGGCAATCTCAGCGTCATCGCCCTGACCAACGGCAACTACATGGTCCACAGCTATAGTTGGGATAACACCGCGCCCGCCGCCATTGACGCCGGAGCCGTCAGTCTTGGCAACGGCTTCACCGGCACCGCTGGACAAGTCAGCAGCGCCAACAGTGTGCTCGGCACCGTAGCTGGTGCCGGCTTTTTGGCGGGCGGTAGCTACGACCCTGTCCGCCACCAACTCATCGTCGGACGTCGTGAGAGCAATCTCGTCACCCGTTTCATTGGCGACCAACTCCGCTCGCTCGCCGTCACCGGTTTGTCAGCACCCGGCGCGCTCGACATCGCCTACGCCAAGCCCGGCATTGCCGCCGTCAACGCCGACGGCAATGCCTTGACTGACTTTACCCTCAGCGGCTCCGGCGCTAACAAGGGGCGCAACCGCGCGCTCTTTGCCCACGCCCCCGCTAGTGGCAGCGACCTCGTTTTGCAAAGTGGCACGCCCGTGAGCATCTTGGGCGGCGGCCTGCCTAACAATGCCGTCGCCACCGCTCTGCATGGTCAAGTCTTCCATCAGCCGAATCGTGGTGTGTTTCAGGCAACGGTCAAAGGCACCGGCATCAGCGCCGCCAACAACCGCCTGCTGCTGCTCGACAACGGCATCGGCGTCAGCCTGCTGCACCGCACCGGCCAGCCCATCGGTGTCGGCTCGCTGGCCAATGCCAGCGTCGCCGCCTTCACCGAGGTGCTGCAAAATCACGACGAGGACCGCATCACCCTCAGCTATCAACTCAAGACCGGCCCTACGGTCACCCAGGCCAGCGACACCGGCATCCTGCTGCTCAACCACAGCGGTGTCATCAGCATCAACATCGGCGCGCGCGAAGGCGAGCCGGCCTTTGGCGGCGGCGGCATCTTCGGCCAGTTCACGGGCCGCGCCGCCGCCGGGCGGAACGACATTATCTACTTCACCGCCCTGTTCAAACCCGCCATCGGCAAGGCCGTGCCCGCCCTGTTCCACATGACCGCCGATAACATGACCAAGATGCGCACCACCCAGGCGGGCAATGCCGCCCCCGGCGCGGATGGAGCCACCTTCCACGCCTTCACCGCGGTCAGCAATTTTGGCTTCCAAGCCCTGGTCAAGGCCACCCTCAAAGGCAGCCCGGCCAACGCCAACGAGGGACTGTGGCGCCTGCCGGCCAACGTGCTGCTGGCGCGCAAGGGCGACCCCATCGGCGGCGGCTTGAACATCGCCCGCCTCCTGCGCACCGGCACCGCCGCCCCCGGCGTGGGTCCGGCCACGGTGAAGGCCATCTCCGCCGTCGAGGTCAACCCCGTCACCGGCCGCTACGCCATCCTCGGCACCCTCAGCGGCAGCCCGGCCAACGCCAACCAAGCCTTGTGGACTGGCGACCCGACCTTGGGCGACGACAGCCCGGCCTTGCAAATCCTCCGCCTGCCCCAGCTCACCCTGCGCAAAGGCAACGCCTACTCCACCGCCGCCACCCCGCAGAGCCTCATCCGCTCCATCGCCCTCAAGCCCGCCGCCGACCCCACCGGAGCCGGCGGACGCGGCCTCGCCCAAGCCCTGGGAGCCAGCGGCGACCTCGCCCTTTTCATCACCGCCGACCGCAAGCTCACCGAGGTCGTTTTGCTGGATCGCTGAGAGCCTACCCGGCAAATAATAAAATCGAGAACGAAAGTCCAAAATGAGGACGGCACTCCGCTGTAGCCGGGGTCTGTGACC
>CAZKMS010000202.1:0-7798 GCA_964553805.1 uncultured Verrucomicrobiaceae bacterium | reverse complement strand
TTGGAGCGGTGGATGCGCTCCAACCTCGTCGGCATGGGCGTGCTGCCCTGCAATTTCAAGGACAAGGCGGACTACGATAAGGTGAAGGATTTAAGCGACGCCACCTTCGACATCCTCGGTCTCTCCAACGACTTCAAACCTCAGGGTGAAGCCACCCTGCGCGTGCACCAGGCCGGCGGCGACAGCTTCGACCTGCCGCTGGTCGTCCGCATCGACACCCCGGTCGAGATCGACTACTACCGCGCCGGCGGCATTCTGCCTTACGTGCTTGCGCAAATCCTGCGCGCCAACGCCTGAGCAGATTGAAAAATAAAAAAGGCCGCCGGGCATCCCACCCGGCGGCCTTTTGTTTATCAACCCAACCCGCGTCTTCTCGCACGCGGGGAAAGTGGTCACTTGCCAGCCGCTTTGCCGCCCGTTTCGGCTGGCAGGCTCTTGCCATTCAGCCAGACGTACTCCTTCCAGGAGCCTTCATACAGGCGCACGTTCGGATACTTCATCACATGCTTCAGGTAAAAGTAGAGCAGGCTGCCTTCACGCGAGGTGCCGCAGTAGCAAATGATGTTTTTGTCGGCGGTGATGCCAGCGCGCTCAAGCTCCGCCTTGTTGCCTTCCGCGGACTTGAATTTGTGCGTGTTGTTATCCTCCATCAGGCGCGCCCAATGAAAGCTGATGGCGCCGGGAATGTGCCCCTTGCGCAGCCACACTTCATCATCGCCTTGATACTCATTGAGCGGACGGGCGTCGATAAGCAGATTGCCGGGCTGCCCCACATGCGCCTGCACCGCTTTGACATCCACTCCGATGTCATGGCTGCCGCGCAATGGCAGGCTGCCCGCGGGATTGCCGAAGTAGTCCCTGGAGGCCTCGAATCCCTGCTTGGTCCACTCCGCCAAGCCGCCATCGACGACGCGGATGTCCTTGACACCGAATTTCTCCAGCACAAAGGCCACCATGCTGGTGCTGAGGATTTCGTCATTCGGCAGCTTGGCGCCGGTGGCATAGACGAGGTGCAAACGATCCTTGTCCGCCCCGGCGCGTTTGAGCAGCTCTTTGGTGATGCTGTTCGGCAGGTACTGCACCGGCACGGCGCTGTCGGTGCCGCGCAGGGTGTCGAAGTTGATGTGGTGCGCCGTCGGCAAATGGCCGCGGAAGTAGTCTTTGTAACCGCCGCGCGTGTCGAGCACGATCGGGCGCTGGGAGGCGTCCGGGTTTTCGATCAACGCTTTGGCCTCAGCGGGGCTGATGACGCCGATTTCGGCATTGACGACGGCGCTTCCCAGCAGGGAGGCTAGCAGCAGGGGCAGGATGGGTTTCATGGTTGTTGTCAGAGGTTGGGGTTAAAACGTGAAGACAAAGTTGATCTTGGCGATATGGCTGGACTTACCCTCCTCCGGGAAGTTGCTCCACCACTCAAACACGAAATGCTTGGAAAGATCGTACTTGAAGCCGACCGCAGGCAGCCAGAAGGACTCGTCATTGGCCTGGACCAAGTCCACGTTGAGATTAAAATTGCGCTCGAAGACCTTCCAAGTCCGGTCAAGTCCCAGCAGCACACTGTTGCCGTTGTTCTGGATGCCATAGCCGGCATGGGCGCGAATGAAACCAAAGTCGTGCGCCAGCATCGCATAAGTAAAAGGATCGCCCGCGCGGTCGGTGTCGGTCAGCGCGACCCCCGCCACGCCGATGGCAAACGCGCCGTTTTCCCAGGGTTTGAAATTGAGTTTGGTCTGGAAAAACAGCGGGCCGGAAGGACCGTCAAAAACCGGGCTGTCCAAGCCCCACTCCAAATTCACCGGCGAAAATTGCCAGCCGGTCTTGAAGCCGAGCCAGAAGGCGTGCTCGTCCGGACCGTTGGCGGCGAACTGGTTGGCCCCAGGACCAAAGCTGCTGAAGGCCTGCACCGCGACGGTGCGGTGCGGCACCACATCAGCGGTGGGGATGTTGTTGATGCCGGTCGGCGTGGCGAACACAGAACCGGCGCCGAGGAGAATGAGAGCGGGAGTGAGGTGGCGTAAACGCATGAGAAATGCATGCAATAATAAGTTAATATGCGCAGTCAAGCATATTATTGCGCGCCGGCGCATGGTTTTCACCGTGATCACGCTTGCAGGCCCCCCAGGCTGGCTGTCAGCCTCAGCACGCGCATGCGTTGTTTCGCCACGGGAAAGTCCAGCCTGCCTTGCCTTCACGCATCGCAATACATGCACTCTTTGGCAAATGCGTTTAAATCCCAGCCAGCTTCATGACCGCCCTTTCCCCTGTTAGCCGCCGCCAAACCTGGATCGCTGTGACCGGTGGCGCGCTGCTCATGCTCGCGACGCTGCCGGGCCGCACGCAGGGTCTTGGGCTGATCACCGAGCCCCTGCTGGCGGACTTGGGTTTGACCCGCGCCAGCTACGCGCAGATCAACCTCTGGGCCACGCTGCTCGGCGCGCTGGCTTGCCTGCCCGTCGGGGTCTGGCTCGACCGCCGCGGACCCCGTAGCGCAACCCTGTTTCTGCTGGCTTCGCTGGCGGTCGTGGTCTTCGCGATCGCCCAACTTCCTCTCCCCTTCCCCGCCCGTGTCGCCACCTCTGTGTTTGTGCTCATCCTGCTGACTCGCGCCCTCGGCCAAAGCGGGCTTTCGGTCGCGAGCATCGCGGTCGCGGGGCAGGCCTTCCGGCATGGCCGCGGTGGCGCGGCAGCGGCTTACGCGGTCCTGCTTTCGGTGCTCTTCATGATTGCCTTTGTCATTCTCGGCGCGGTGATTCGTGACGCTGGCTGGCGCTCCGCCTGGACCGGAGTGGCGGCCGCCTTGCTCCTGCTGATGCCTCTGGTCTTCGTCTTTCCCAAGCGTCTCGAAAAAAACACCCCCTCCGAAAACGAGCCCGGCCTCACGTTGCATGAAAGCCTGCGCCAGCCGGTGTTCTGGGTTTACAGCGGCGGCATCGCCTTGTTCACCGCCGTGCAGGCTGGCATTGGCCTCTTCAATGAGGCGCTGCTCGCCGAACGCGGTTTTGATCGCGAGACCTATCACCACTTCCTGGCTGCCACCGCCATCATCGCGCTTTTGGGCCAGGGCCTCGGCGGCGCCACGCGCTGGCTGTCGCTGCGCACTTGGCTGGGTCTGGCGCTCCTGATGCAGGCAGGCGGCTTGGCGGCATTTCGCTGGGTGTCCGGAAAAACACAACTCTGGGCGCTGGCGGTCATCATGGGCCTCGCGGCCGGCATCATCACCGTGGCCTTTTTTGCGATCTGGGCGGACAGCTTCGGCAAACGCCATCTGGGACGCATCATGGGGGTGGCGCAAACCCTCACCGTGCTGGCCTCCGCCGCAGGTCCGCTCCTGCTGGAGCGCGGCGCGGCGCATCTGGGCGGTTTCGCCGCAAGTCTGCAGATGGCCGCGCCGGTCTCGCTGGTCCTGGGTTTGCTGACACTGGCCCTGCGACCCCGACCGTTTCAGCCAGCACTCAGCAGACCCTGAGCAGGCTGAATCACCGCTGCTGAATGCAGCGCAGGGCCTTGTGCGTGCGAATGAAAAGCTCGCCGTCGCTGGGCACGATGGAGGAGTTGCTGCGTTCCCCGAGCGGATTGACGGCCACCACTTCAAACTTGGGACTGGCTTTGAAAACGAAGCAGTCACCGCCTTGGGTGATGGTGTAACAGAGACCGTCGGCGAGCATGACCGAAGACCAGTTTTGCCCGGTGGCCACAGTGGCCGGCAGGCGCTCCTCCCACACAAGCTCCCCGGATGCCAGATCGAAGCACTCGGCCACACCCGGGTCATTGTGAATGTAGACATGCCCCTCGTGAATGACCCCGGAGCCAATGCGCTGCTTGGTCTTCGGATCATGCCAGAGACGGCGGCGGGTGATGTCGCCGCTGCCCGCGGGCTTCACCGCCAGCGCCATGCCGCCAAAACCGCCCATCGCCACCACAACGCGCTCCGGCGACACCAGCGGAGAGGTGTAAACGAGCGGGTTCAATCCATCGCAGGTCCACAATTCCTTGCCGCTGGCGGGATCATAAGCAGCGAGCCGCCGCGGCCAGCTCAGCAGCAATTGGTCCTTGCCTTCGATTTGCGCCAAAACGGGCGTGCTCCAGGAGCCGATGTAAGTGGCGTTGCCGCCCTTGCCGCCGCGCACATCTGCCGTGGGAGGCTCGCCATAGCCCGTGTCCTCGTCGTGCTTCCAAACCGTCTTGCCGGTGCGCTTGTTGACGGCGAGCAGATAGGTGGTCTCACCGGGACCGAAGTTGAGGAAACAAAGCTCGCCATAAATCGCAGGCGAAGTGCCAGCGCCCCAGATGTGCACCTGACGACCGAGATCGGTGCGGCGCCACAGTTCCCTGCCCTCCAGATCGTAGCAAAACAAGCCGTCCGAAGCGAAGGAGGCGATGACGCGCTCGCCATCCGAAACCGGCGAGGGCGAGCAGTAGGGGTTCGTTTTGTGCGTGATCTCTTCCGCACTCGTGGTCACGCCTTTCTGCCAAAGCAAGCGGCCATCACGGCGGTCAAAACACATCAAGGTGCGCTCGTCATCCACCGCCTGGGTGAGGAAAACTTTGCCAGCGACCACGATGGGCGTCGAATTGCCCGGCTCCGGCAGGTCCACCTTCCAGCGCACGTTCTCGCTGGCGCTCCACTTGACGGGCAGGTTTTTCTCCGGGCTGATGCCGCTGCCGTCCGCGCCGCGCCAGGCGGGCCAGTCCACGGCGTTGAGGGTTGAAACGCAAAGGAGCAGAGCGGGAAGCAGCAGGCGTTGCATGGTGATTGGGCGGGTTGGGCACGGCGGGAACAGCCGCAAAAGCCATAACGCACCGGGAGGCTTCTTGTTGGCCAAAAACCCCTTGCCCGGCTGCTGAAACCGTGTTCTCTCAACTCCTGAACACCCCCGCCAGCCACCGCATGAATGAACGCCGCGTAGTCATTTCCGGCCTTGGAGTTGTGTCTCCGCTCGGAAACAGCAAGGATGAATTTTGGAAAAACCTGGTCGCCGGCAAGAGCGGCATCCGCCGCATCCAGTCGATGGACACCACCAACTACGATTGCAAAATCGGCGGTGAAGTGGCGAACTTTGACCCGACGCCCTTTTTCAACAACCACAAGGAAGCCCGCCGCGCCGACCGCTTCTTCCAGTTCGCCATGGCGGCAGCCAAATTGGCGGTCAAAGACAGTGACCTCAATCCTGACGCGGTGGACCCGCAACGCGTCGGCGTCATGGTCGGCAGCGGCATCGGCGGTCTGAGCACCATCGAGACGCAGTACGAAATCCTGCTCAACAAAGGCCCCGGCCGCGTCTCGCCCTTCCTCATCCCGATGATGATCACCAACATCGCCAGCGGCATGATCGCGGCGGAGTTCGGCTTCATGGGGCCGAACATGGTCATCGTCACCGCCTGCGCGACCTCCAACAACAACATCGGCGAAGCCTGGCGCATCATCAAATTCGGCGACGCCGACTGCATCGTTTGCGGTGGCGCGGAGGCCTCCATCCGGCCCTGCGGCCTGTCCGGTTTCGCCAACATGAAGGCGCTCAGCCTGCGCAATGACGAGCCGGAAAAGGCCTCGCGCCCGTTTGACAAAGACCGCGACGGTTTCGTCATGGGCGAAGGCGCCGGCGTGGTGGTCATCGAGGAATTGGAGCACGCCAAAAAGCGCGGCGCGCCGATCTACTGCGAACTGGCCGGCTACGGCGCCACCGCCGACGCCTACCACCTGACCGCGCCGCATCCGGAGGGACTGGGCGCCATGAAGTGCATGGAAATGGCCCTGCGTCATGCCCGCCTCAACGCTGCCGACATCGGCTACGTCAACGCTCACGCGACCTCCACCCCGGTGGGTGATCTTTGCGAACTGCGTGCCATCAAGCGCACCTTTGGCGACCATGCCACCAACGGCCTGCTGGTCTCGGCCACCAAATCGATGACCGGCCACCTGCTCGGCGCGGCTGGCGGCATCGAATTGATCGCCTCCATCAACGCCATCAACGAGGGCGTGATCCCACCCACCATCAACGTGGACAACCTTGATCCGGAAGTGGATGTGGACATCTGCGCCAACGAGGCCCGCCCGGCCAAAATCAAGGCGGCCTTGAGCAACTCGTTCGGCTTCGGCGGTCACAACGCCGCCCTGCTGGTCAAAAAATTCGAAGGCTAAGCGGCGCACTGACACCCGCATGGCCAAAGACATCGTTTATTTCGACCTCGAGACGCGCCGCACCGCCGCCGACGTCGGCGGCTGGGGCAACAAGCACCTGATGGGCATCTCCGTGGCGGTGACCTACAGCAGCCGCGCGGGCGACTACTCCATTTACACCGAGAACCAAGCGCAAGACCTGATCAACCAGCTCGTGCGCGCGGACTTGGTGATTGGCTTCAACCACATTGGCTTCGATTACGAGGTGTTGCTGGGCCACACGATATTTGATTTTCGCGACCAGCTCAGAAGC
This sequence comes from uncultured Verrucomicrobiaceae bacterium, assembly GCA_964553805.1. Lineage (GTDB taxonomy): Bacteria > Verrucomicrobiota > Verrucomicrobiia > Verrucomicrobiales > Verrucomicrobiaceae > JAGRPD01. Next base: position 1,367 of record CAZKMS010000202.1, on the reverse strand, counting down.
CTGGACCTGCTCATTGACCTCGAGAAACAGCTCGGTCACCGGCTCAAGCTCGAAGCCGTCGCCGCCGCCTCCCTCGGCACCGGCAAAAGCGCCGACGGTCTGCAAGCCATCCGCTGGTGGCAGCAGGGCAAGATCGCCGAGATCGCCGAATACTGCTGTTACGACGTGAAAGTCACGCGGCTGGTGCACGAGTACGGCGCCAAAAACGGCTTCGTGAAGTACCATGACCGCAACGGCCGCGAGCAAAAGGTGGATGTGGAGTGGAGTCTAGATTAGGCGTTTTTAGCCGGGAAAAGGGTTCTCGGTGAAATCGCGTGTGCGGGAGATGCGGGATTATTCTTTCCCGGCACACTTGTGGCATTCTGCTTGATCCACTGGGCAGCAATGCCCATGCTGCTTGCAGGCACCCGGAAGGCCGGCAAACCAATGAACCCCTGGCAGCGCCTCCTCGCCGACCTCCTGCCGCCCCCGCCCGATGAAGATGTCCGCGAGGTGGTGGCAGCGCACGAGCACGACGTCCAGAGCGGCAGCTACGATCAACTGCTCAAAATCCCGGCCAAGTTTGGCCAAGCCGAACTGGATCTCCAGGACAACAAAAAATTCCGTGCGCAATGGGAAAGCATCAAAACCGCCTTCGACACCGCCGCGCTGGCCGATCCCAAAGGCGTGCTCCGCCGCACCATGGGCGCCGAGCGCAACCTGCGCCCGGATTTCTCCGCCAGCCTGCGCCGCCGCCGGGACGCCTTTTATCCCGTGTTCGACGCCTTCTGTTACCGCTGGAATCTTTACGGCATGAGGCATGACGAGCCGCTGCTGCTGAAGTTCGCCGTCAACCTCACCCCCTACGGCACCATGATCTTCATCCCCGCCTACTGGTCCCTCGACCCGCAGCGCGACATCCATTGGTCCGCCATCAGAAACCTCCATCGCGCCCGCGTGCCCGGCCGCCAGGGCGAGGCCCTCGCCGCCAACAAAGCCGAGCGCAAAGAACAGGCCATCAAGCTCAGCAAACTCGACGCCGAAGCCGCCCGCCTCAACCTGCGCGGAGCCAAGAAACACGCCTTCCTCTGCGACGACCTCGGCTGGGTACACGAAACCAGCCCCAAACGCCTCCAGCGCCTGCGCAAAGATTTCCCCGCGTAGCACAGCCCGCCCCGGCTGCGTGTTGTAGCACAGTCCGTCCCGGCTGTGTGTGTTGCCGGCGTCTCGCTGGCAACTCCTGGAAGGCGGGCGAGCCGCCCGCTCCACCCCAAAAACCTGGACACCGATTGAGTGCATTCGCTTCCCTTTCCTCCGGCGGCGGGCGGAGCGATAACCCGACTTCGCGGATTGGAGAGGTGGATGAAGGTCCAGGCCTTGTGGATGCG
>CAZKMS010000201.1:0-7828 GCA_964553805.1 uncultured Verrucomicrobiaceae bacterium | reverse complement strand
CATAATCCGCCGGCCCGCCCGGGTGGCGAAACTGGTAGACGCAGCGGACTTAAAAACCTCTAATGAGGGCATGTGCGGGCATGTATGGCCATGCACGCAACAGGCCAAGTCTAGCTAAATCAACAACTTGCGAGCGAAGTCCGCTGTAGGCCCATGTAAGGCCGTGTATGCGCGCCGCTTACATGCCGCTTGCTGGAAGCTACACTGCCGCTTACACGAGGTTGCTGCGACTGGTGACGCAGGGCCGCCGTGTACACAGGTGATGCCCGCGCGCCGCGTCAAACAGCGCCGGGCATCGTGGCTCAACTCCAACTGAACTGGAGTCTCTGCAATGTCAATCGTATCGATCCGCGGCATCGCGTCCGCCGCCAAGGGGGGCGCATATGCCAATCACTGACCTAACAACACGGGCGCACGTTGCCGCGCTGCCTGTGCCCGAAGACGGGCAGGCGCTCTACTGGTCGCGCGACCTAGAGGGCTTCGGCGTGCGCGTCACCAGCAACGGGAAGCGCGCGTATGTCGTGCAGGCCCGCGTAGGTGGCGCCAGCCGGCGCAAGGTCGTCGGCGCCTGCAACCTGCTGCCGCTGACAGAGGCGCGGCTGCGGGCGCAAAAGCTGCTGACCACGCTGCGGGTCGATCAGGTTGACCTGAGCGAGCAGGAGCGCGGGGTGCGCGCGGCTGCCAAGGTGCAGAAGATCACCGACGAGGCGCTGGTGTGGACGTTGCGCGAGGTGATGGAGCAGTACATGCGCGAGCGCCGGGTCAACGACCGGCCGCTGAAGGACAGCACCAAGCGAGAGATTCGCCGGCACGTAGAGAAGAACTTCGGCGACTGGGCCGATGCGCCAGTGGCGAACATTGGCGTCACCGCCGTCAAGGAGCGCTTCGCCAAACTGCACACCCGCGCGCCGCAGCAGGCGAAGCAATCGATGGGGGTGCTTCGCAGCCTGCTGACATTCGCGCGCGACGAGCGCGCCGTCGGCGACACGTTCCCACTTCTGGCTGTCAACCCGGTCAGCGTGGGGCTCAAGCGCAAGCTGCGGCCGGCAGAAGGGCGCGAGCGCATGGTGCCGCTGGACAAGGTCCGCGCCGTGTGGCGGATGTTGACCAAGCACCGGGCACAGGCCCTGATCGACAGCCCGCAGCGCACGGCGCTCGACATGGTGGCGTTCGGGCTTCTAACCGGCTGCAGACTCGGAGAGGCGCAGAACCTCACGTTCGACTTGATGAACTTGGACGAGGGCTACTGGCAGATCACGGCGGACACGGCGAAGGACGGGAAGGCTCGGATTCTTCCGGCCTGCCGCGCAGCGGTCGAGCTACTGCGCCAGCGAGAACCGCGTCCTGGCAACCCGTTCGTTTTCCCCAGCCGCACCATTGCCGGCCGTGACCACTTCAAGGACCCGCGCGGTGCGTTGGACCTCGTGGTGAAGGTCGCGGGCTTGCACTTGTCGTTCCACGATTTGCGTCGCACGTACATGGCCGTCGCCGGCGAGTGCCGCGTCGAGGAATGGCGCTATGAGCTTCTGACCAGCCACAAGCCGCAGTCGGTGACAGGTAGGCACTACCGACAGAAGTACGATGTTCGTCACCTGCGTGAAGATGCCGAAACGGTTGGAAGTTGGATCACCGCAACACCACTCAAGTGAGGGTATCAATATCAAAAGTTGAGGCCCCGACAACGCGGTACATTGCAGCGCATGTCGGGGCCGCGCAGGGCGCCGGATTAACAAAGAAGCACTGCGACGAAAGCCGAGGGAATAGGGGTATCCAATCCCTGATGGACTTCGGACGCGGGAAGTAGTCGGCTCCACAGGCAGCCGTTACCCATAACGGGCGACCCACCGTCAGCACCCGGCGCAAGCCGGGAGTCAACTGACTGTTGGAGTTACCCATGCAAACGAAGACCCGACTCACCCGCGCTCAACTCGCTGCGCGCCTGAATAAGAAGCCAAACACGCTCGCCCATTGGGCCAGCGACGGCATCGGCCCGAAGTACATCAGCATCAACGGCAGGGTCGTTTACGACCTGGACGAAGTGGAGCGCTGGGAAGCGCAGCACACGCACCAGTCGACGGCCGAGTACAGCCACCCAGGTGCGGTCAACATTGCCGCCGCTCGGGCAGGGGGTACGCTGTGACTACCTCGGACAACATGGCCCTAGAGGCCGACGTGCAAGCGCAGTGCAACCCGGCCGCCAGCGCGCCGCAGCAGCCGGTCAGCACCGTACCCCCCAGCCCGGAGCCAAACGGCCCGCCAGCGGGCGCCCAGCTGCCCGCGCGCCCTCCCGCGCAAATGGCGCAGGCCCGGCGCTGGCTGCTGTGGCGCACGGAGCGCCGGCCGGACGGCTCGGTGGCGAAGGTGCCTTGGTACGTTCACGGCGGCAGGCGCGGGCAGCCTGACACGCCGGAGGACGACGCGCAGCTCGCGACCTACGACGCGGCGATGGCGAAGCTGCGGCAGCCGCTCAGCCCGTTCACTGGCCTCGGCTTTGCGCTGGGCGACGGCTGGCAGGGCGTTGACTACGATCACATCAGTGATCGCGGCCTGGACGAAGTTGCCTATTCGCTGCCGAGCTACAAGGAACTGAGCCCGAGCGGCAGGGGCCTGCACGGCATCGGCTACGGTCGATCGTTCAAAACACTCGCGTCCAACAGCAGTGGCATCGAGGCGTATTGGCACGGCCGCTTCTTCACTTTCACCGGCAACGTCTTGTCGCCCGGCCCGATAGTTTGCCTTGCAGACTACGTTGAACAGGTGCTCGTCAGCAGGCACAGCGCGCATGGTCCCGCCCGCGTGGAACTTGACGATGAGCCGCTGCCAGACCAGCCGCAGGAGCGGGACGACGACGAGGTGATGAACACATTCTGGAACGCCCGCAACGCCGAGCGGTTCCGCAGGTTGTGGCGCGGCGACCTGTCGGCCGAGCCACGCAAGTCGAACGGCGAGCCCGACTACAGCCGCGCCGACTGGCTGCTGCTCCTGCAACTGGCGTTCTACACGCCCAACGATGAGCAACTGCTCCGCCTGTTCAGAGCAAGTGCCCTCGGCGAGTTGCTGGTCTCGGGTCGTGGTCGGAAAGACGGCAGTCAACGGCAAGGCTGGCCCTACTTGTGCCGCACCGTCAACCGTGTTCGCCGGCTGCATGCCGACCGGCTGGCGCGGAACGTAGCGTTGCAGGCGGCGATGGCGCCGGCCATTGATGCGGCACTGGCTGCGCGCGGCAGCACGTGATCAGTGCGTGTTCAGCTTGTCTCGATGCAAGCTGGCCGGCTACAAAACGAGAAAGCCCGCGTGAGCGGGCTTTCAAGGATCTTCAACAGCGCAAACAGTTGAGGATCAATCTGCAACCCGTAGCAGGGGTCGCGGCAAGGGCATACAGAGTATGCCGTGCGGTCCCTGCTTGTCGCAAGTGATGAGCAACTGATGACCGCACCGAATCAATCAAAGCCCTGGCTCGCATACGTCACGTCGGACCCTTTTGATGGTGCCGTTGCAGACGACACGCTCCGCGCCAAGACACTGGGCCAGTTCTTGGATGAAAGGCCAGTCATTGACTTCCTTATCGACGACTGCCTTCGAAGGGGCTGGCTCTACACGTGTACCGCGCAGCCAGGAGCCGGGAAGACCGGCTATGGCGTCCGCGTATCTCTCGATGTAGTGCTTGGCGAGAAGCTGGCGCAGTTTCAATGCCAGCCTGCGCCCGTGTTGTTCATCGCGGCCGAGAACCCCGACGACGTGAACATGCGGTTCCGCTTGGCAATTGAACGGATGGCCGAAGAGCGCCGCCCTTGGGCGCGCAACAACATTCATGTCCTCGACAGGTCCTTCACCCTCGCGGGCCGGCAGAGCGAACTGCTGTCCATCGTTGAAGGCTGCAAGGCCGGGCTCGTTGTTGTCGACACCGACCAAGCTATTTCGCTCGGGGACGGCAGTGCCGAGGTGGATAACGATGGGCGCATGGCCCACGCGAAGCGGCTGCGCGAATTGACCAGATGCAGCAGCCGTCCCACGGTGCTGGACTTCTGCCACCCGAACGCGCAAGCCGGCCCCGACGCACTGCGCCCGCGTGGCGGCTCGGCGCTGCTGGCTGAGGTCGATGGCAACCTTCAGCTGTTCCGCGAGGAGTCGGTTGTGACTGTGAGAACGGACGCCGGAAAGTTCCGCGGCGAACCGTTCGAACAGGTGTTTCGCTCGACGCTTCAAAAGTCACCGACCCTTGAGAATCGACTGTTGACACAATGACACTGCCGAAACCACGTTGGCGTATGCCCGGAGACGATCCACTTGCAGAAACAACTCTGGCTCCGTTTGGTACTGCCCTTGGCGGGCCTAGCCTTCGCGAGCCTTCTTCTCCACACCCAGGTTCCTGCTGACGGACTGTTCATCAACGTCGCAACTGAACTCCTCGGAATCGTTGTGACAGTCGCATACGTCGACTGGGTGCTTAAGACGCACGAGCGCAATCGCTGGCTTGGCACCTCATCCAGAGTGGCATCCCGCATGCGCACGTTTGCCACCGCTGCGGTTTCCGGCTTGCGGGCCACACTCGGATTTGGGGTCGGCATCCTTGACGAGTCGATCCTGCGCAAGAACGATGCTGGACTTGCTAGCGCCGAGGTCATGCGTGTCGGGGTGAAATTGCTAGCGCCAGCATTGCGAAGTCGGCTTGGCACTTTGGACACGAATGGCTGGAAGGCTCTGGCAGAGCATGTGCAGTCCGTGTGGCGTGAAGCCGAGCGGCTGCAAGACCAGTTCGGCCGCTACCTTGAGCCAGCGGAACAGGAAATGCTGCTCGACATACAGCAAGCGCTTGACTCTTCATTGCTTCTCTGGCGCACGTTCCCGGACGTGATTGGCGTCGCAGACGATGACCTGCCCCGCGCTTCGTTGGACCCCGTTGGGCTTCGAGAGGCGGCCTATGACTTGGCCGCGAAAGAACTTCGCGAGGTGCTGCACCTTTCCAATTCGCTTGTGCTGCGCTGCAATGTGCGCATCGAGTCTAAGAGCCCTTCGCGCTGATCTGGGCGTCACATATTCGCCTGCCAAGGCTACGAGACAGTTAGCAGGCCCTATATCGAAATTGAACTACTGCAAGAATCCATCTTTCTTAGCCTGCTCGTACAGTTCGTCCGGCAGAAAAACGACCTCCGCCACACCGGCAATGCGTGCATTCTTTCCTGTTCCGCGCTGCTTGAGCTTCCACCAATAGTCAATCTCTCTCTCTTTGATATTTATGAACTTGTGATCAGTGTACTTGCCAGGAGGGGGGACATTACTAATGTGATGCGTCCAGTATTTATACAATCGATAGTTTTTTCCATCTGGAACCTTGAATCGAATTGAGCTTGCTGTGGGCTGGTAGAGCTCTACGAATTTGGTAGGTGGAACGGCGAAGTTAATTCCATCCCAAACAATGTTGGTAACATCACTGAAGAAGTCGGCCTTCTTCTGAAACTTGTATGTGAAGCAGAAGTGCCATGCTCCATATTTGTCATAGAGCTTGCGTGCTTCCTCGCTCGGGGCCGGCGCGCACCCAGGGCCTCCATTATTGATAACCTTGTAGACACCCTGATAGGTTTTGGCGCTTGTACTTGTGTCTGGGGCGGAAGACGCTGATGTCCCGGAGCCTGCCGCGGTAGCCTGATTTGTAAGCATCCCCGCTGCGAAAAGCATAGGCAACGAAGCAGTGACCAGCGGCTTCCACTTGAACATAGTGAACCTCCGGGAGAGAAGAGCTTATGCAATACGCGAGGTGCTCTTAGGAACCCATTGTGGGAACTTGGGGGTCGACGGATACATACGGATACAGACCATACATGAAGATCCCCCCATATGGAAGGGGCTCAGCGCTGCGGGTTGTCCACGGCGGCGGTGGGCTGGCGCGCAAGCCGCGCGCGCCCGACGCGCCGCTATTCGTAGTTCGCGCTTTCGGCGGACGGGCGTCGAGGCGTGAGTAAGACACTCGCAGTCTGCTTTCCGCGTTGGTGCCCGCAATCAGACTCGAACTGATACGCCTTGCGGCCCGGGATTTTAAGTCCCGTGCGTCTACCGATTTCGCCATGCGGGCTCGGCTCGAAGCATAGCCTGCCGCCTGTGCCCGGTTGCCCTCGACGTCGTACCCCCTAACCGATGCGCCTGCCAATGGCAGCCCGGGCACAGGCTGGCCGATGTATGCGGCGCGCAAGCGCAGGGCCGATCAGGGAGCGAATTTCCTTGTGCTCAATCTCGGTCCCCGGGCCAAATGCCGGCATGCCAACAGACCAGCAAGGAGGCCCACACATGGACGCTGACACCATCGAAGACCACGCCGAGCACGACGAGCTCGCCGCCTACGCCGAAGAGACCTGCAAGCGCTGGCAGGCGCCACGCCCGCGCAACGGGCCATGCTGCTTGACTTGTGCATGGCACCCCCATTGCAGCCCGCGCCGCCAGCGCCGCAGCGCCGGCAGCCGTACACCCGGGGCAATGGCACGCGCCTGGACAAGCGCACGGGAGTCTGGAAGTGACGCACCAGTACCTGAACGCCCGCGACTACTGCCCGCCCGCGCTGCGGGTGACGCGCTGGTGGGAGCCGATGTACATGCGCTGTACGCTGTTCCGCGAGTGGGGCGAGACCGAGGCACGCTTCTGCAAGCGCGCGGAAGACCTGTGCGACGTGTGGCTCGCCACGGTGACGGACCTGCGCCATCCCTTCCTCATCACGCTTGAGTGCGTCTACGAGTTGCTGCCGCCGTTTGACGCGGCGGCAGCGGATGACTTGTGGCTGTCCAAGCAGACCGCACGCGCGGTGATCGGCCGCGCCGACACGCCCAGCGCTGTGCGGATCGAGTCCATTCGTCTGCTGAACAGGCTCAACCAGTTGGCACCCGCGGAGGTCTGGTAATGGCCCGCTCCTGTGCGCCGACCGCAGCCCAGCGCCGCGCGCTGGATGAGTTGCTGTCGCCGAAGAAGCCCGTGCCGAGCACACAGCGCAAGGTCACGCGCGCTGCCGGTGTCGTGGGCTACTCCGTGGGCGTGATCGCGATCCCCGTGCCGAAGGGCTTTGCGCAGATGACGCAGGACGAACGCCTCGACGTGTGGGAGCAGCACGCGGTCGAGCAGCAACAGGCGCTGATGGAATCGACCAGCGCCGACCGGGAACAATTCAAGGAGCCCGCATGAACCTCACCGCACCCCCGCCCCTCTCAACGTTTCGCGGCATCCGCTCCGCGTTGCTGAACACGGCGATCGAGCTCGAAGGGCTGGCGAACAGGACACACAACCTTTCACCGGACCACCGGCCGCATGCGGAAGAGCTGCGGCGGCATGCACAAGGCCTCGCGACTGTGCTTGCGACGATGGGGCTTCCGCCCGAGGATCGCCGCGTCCTGCGGGACTTTTTCGGCACCTCGCTTCTGCTCGGCCGCCCGAAGGGCGCAGGCGCTGCCGTGGATGGCGTGGACGGGCTTGAAGACGAGGCGCTGGACGACGAGGCTGTCGAAGCTGCACCTGAACTAGGCGGTTGAGCCGCCCCGGACTTTGCGTCGTTGCTCAGCGGGTGCCTGAACGCGCGAAGAGATACTGCTTACCCAAGACCCCGCAGTTCGAGGCGTGCCTACCTTCGGGGCGTTGATCGAACCGCTAGGCCCGGGCATGGTTCCGGGCCTTGTCGTTTGCGGACCCGGGCACAGGGGGCGCACCAGCCTGTGACACACTGTCGGCCGCCGTGTGGGCAGTTGCCTACCGCTTACACGGCAGCCACCGTGCCCGGTGCCCCATAGGTAGGCTCGTCGGACTTAAAATCCGCCGGACCCGCGAGGGGCCGTACGGGTTCGATTCCCGTCCT
>CAZKMS010000200.1:0-7870 GCA_964553805.1 uncultured Verrucomicrobiaceae bacterium | reverse complement strand
GGAAATCCTCCGCGTCCACGCCAAGAAAGTGAAGCTCGCCGAGAGCGCCGAACTTTCCAAGATCGCACGCGGCACCCCGGGCTTCTCCGGCGCGGAGCTGGCCAACCTCATCAACGAGGCAGCTCTGCTCGCCGCGCGCAAAAACCTGAAGGCCATCACCACCGCCGAGCTTGAGGAAGCGCGCGACAAAGTGCGCTGGGGCCGCGAGCGCCGCAGCCTCGCGCTCAGCGAGAAGGAAAAGGAAAACACCGCCTACCACGAGGCCGGCCACGCCATCCTCATTGAGGTGCTGGAGCATACCGACCCGCTGCACAAGGTCACCATCATCCCGCGCGGTCCCTCGCTCGGCTCCACCATGTGGCTGCCGGAGGAGGACAAGTTTACCCTGCGCCGGAATGAGATTCTCGATGACCTCGTCGTCGCCATGGGCGGCCGCGTGGCGGAGGAGATCAAGTTCGGCGACGTCACCAACGGCGCCATGGGCGACATCCGCCAGGCCACCCACCTCTCCCGCAAAATGGTCTGCGCCTGGGGCATGAGCGAGAAGATGGGCATGGTGGAGTACGGCGAGGAAGAAGGCGCCGTGTTCCTGGCGCGCGACATCTCGCGCAGCCGCAACTATTCGGAAGCCACCGCCCAGCAGATCGACGAGGAAGTGAAGCGCCTCATTGACGAGGCCTATGCCAAGGCGACCGAGCTGCTCACTCGCTACCGTGGCAACATGGACGCGATTGCCGCCGCCCTGCTCGAGTATGAAACGCTCGACGGTACCCACATCAAGGAGATCATGGAGCATGGCCGGTTGATCAATCCGCCGGAGAGCCCGAAAACACCGCCCTCGCCACCGCCGCTGCCGACCACCACCGAGACCAAGCCGCGTCAGAAGGAGGAGGAGGACGAAGGCGGGCTGCCGCCGGAGCTGGCCGGGGTGCCGGCCTAAAGTGGGGCAAGCTTCCAGCTTGCCCGAGCAACCAAGATGGTTGCGCCACTTTCTACCTGCCCGTCCCATGCCCATCTCCACCATTCTCACCGCGCTCGCCATCGGCGTGCTCAGCGGCGTGGTGGCGGCGTTGTGCGGAGTCGGCGGCGGTGTCGTGATGGTTCCGGCCTTTGTCTTCCTGCTTGGTCTGGAGCAGAAGGTGGCGGTGGCCACTTCGCTGGCAATCATCATCCCCACAGCGTTTACGGCCACCATTCAAAATGCCCGCAACGATTTGGTGCATTGGAAATTTGCGGCGGTGACCGCGGTGTCGGCCGCCATCTTCGCCTACTTCGGTGCGGGCTGGCTGAAAAGCCTCAGCAACGAGCGGCTGACGCAGATCTTTGGCGTGGTGCTGATCATTTTCGGCGTGCGCATGCTGTGGCAGGGCCGGGCGTGATTTCCAATCGCTCTCGTCTTCGAAAAGGTGAACGGGCGGCGGCAGCTAAGTTGACAGGATGGCTGAAATGTCCCATTCCCGCGCAACCGATCCCCCCCGCCCCCGCCACGGCCCCACGCCCGGCTGCAAACGGCTGCGCCTGACGCTGGCCTACGACGGAGCGCCGTGGCGCGGCTGGCAGGCGCTGCCGGGCGGGCGCACCGTGCAGGATGAATTGAACGCGGCTCTTTTGAAGGTGGCGGGTGCGCCGGTGCGCACGCAGGGGTCGGGCCGCACCGACGCGGGCGTGCATGCGCTGGCGCAGGTGGCGCACGCGGATGTGCCGGAGAGCGCCACCCTGCGGCCGCCAGCTTGGGTGAACGCGCTTAATCGCCACCTGCCGCCGGGCATTCGTGTGCTCGATGTCACGGAGGCTGCGCCGGATTTCCACGCGCGTTTTGACGCCACCGGCAAGGTCTATCGCTATCGCATCTGGCGGCATCGGGTGCTAAGTCCGTTTGAAAGCGGCCGCGCTTGGCAGGTTTATGGCGGTCTCGATTTGTCCGTGCTGCGTGAAAGCGCGGAGTTGCTCATTGGGACGCATGATTTCGCCCGGCTTTCCGCCAATCGCGGCGGGGAAAAAGAGGCGCTGCAGCGCCAGGATCCGGCCAGCACCACGCGCACCCTGCGCCGGGTGGAGGTGCGTGAGGTGTCCGCGGACTTGCTGGAAATCGAGTTCGAGGGCGATGGGTTCCTATACAAGATGGCGCGGCTGCTGACGGGCAGCCTGGTGCAGGTGGCGCGGGGCCGCGCCAGCCCCGGCTGGCTGCGCGATTTGATCACCAACCCGCGTGCGGGCGCCAAAAGCCATCACGCCGCGCCGGCGGATGGGTTGTATCTGGTGGAGGTGCGTTATGACTGAACCGGCGCCGGGCACGCGGCGCTTGCGGCTTAAGGTTGCTTATTGCGGCACGCCCTGGCGCGGCTGGCAGAGCCAATCCGGCGGCGGCGCCGTGCAGGATGAACTGGAGGCGGCGGTGCGAAGATTGGCGAAATGTGGGACGCGCGTGCAAGGCGCCAGCCGCACCGATGCGGGTGTGCATGCGCTGGGACAGGTGGCTCACCTCGACGTGCCGGCGGAGGTGGCGCTGCCGCTGGCAGCGTGGCGGGATGGTTTGAACGCGCTGTTACCCGGCAGCATTCGTGTTGTGGAATCCGACTGGGCGCCTGCGGGTTTCGATGCCTGCCTCAGCGCCAGTGGCAAACTGTATCGCTATCGCATCTGGCGCGCGGTGGAGGGCGATCCATTTGAGGCGGATCGCGCCTGGCATGTGCATGGGCCGCTGGACATGGACGCCATGCGCGCCGCTGCTGATCTGCTCACTGGCACCCACAACTTCGTCCGGCTCTCCGCCAATCGCGGCGATCGTCCCGAGCTGGAGCGTCGTAGTGATGCCGCCGCATCGACGCGCACGCTGACGCGGGTCACGGTGAACGAAAGCGGCGGCTTGATGGAGATCGAACTCGAGGGCGGCGCTTTTCTTTACCGCATGGCACGCATGATCGCCGGCTCCATGATTCACGTCGCGCGCGGTCGCGATCCTTTGTCCTGGCTGCAAGGGTTGCTGGAGGAGCCGCAAGGTTTGCAAAGCCATCAGACCGCTCCGGCGGGCGGGCTTTATTTGGTGCGAGTGAACTATCCGCCTTCGGGTTCGACCTCCTCCTGATAACGATCGTAGTCCGTGTTGACCGACCACAAATCGTGTCGCGCGCCTTCGGCGATGTTTTCCGCGGCGAGGATGCCCATGAGCATGCTGTGGTCCTGGTTGTTGTATTTGAAGGCGCCATAGCGGCCGATCACCGTCAAGTGCGGCAGTGTGCGCAGGTGCGCGATGAGCGGCGCCAAGTGCTCCTTGTAACCGCGCCGATAGACCGGGTAGCAGCGGGGCAAACGCACCACGTGGCCGCCGCTCGGCGCGATGCCGCGATCCAGTCCGGACCGGCGCAACTCGGCACGGGCCAGCGCGATGCATTCCGCGTCGCTCCAGCTCCAAATGGCATCCTCCGGCTGACACCAGTATTCCAGGGCGAGAATGCTTTGCGGGGGCGAGACGGCGGGGTCGCGCAGCCAGTTGCGGAAGTTGGTGATGCGGCCCAGGCGCAGCTCCGGGGTCTGCACGTAGATCCATTGATCGGGAAAAAGGTCGGTCGCTGGCAGGCGCAGATAAACCAGGACGGTGTTGCGAAAACGCAGCTCCGCCAAGCTGCGTTCCGCCGCCTCCGGCAGTCCGCCGAGCGCTCGCGCCAGCACGGTCAGCGGCATGGTGGAAATCAAGTGATCGAACTCGCGCTGCGAGCCATCGCTCAAGCGCAGCGTGGCTCGGTCGTTTGCAGCAGCGGCGACAGCGGTGTTGAGATGAATCTGCCCGCCGAGGCTGCGCACCCGTTGCGCCATGGTTTCATAGACCGCGCCCGCGCCTTCATCCGGATACAAAAAGCGGTCGAGCAGGGTGGCATGACGGCGGCGCAGGCCTGGCAGCAGCGCACCCGTAAGGGCTTGGCCGAGCGAGAATTTTTTGATGCGCTGGGCCGCGAAATCCGCGTCGAGCTCGTCGCAACGGATGCCCCACAACTTCTCGCTGTAGGGTTTGAAAAAGGTCTCGAACAAGCGCCGGCCGAAACGCGCCACCACCCAGTCTTCAAAGCTCTGCGCCGGTGGCCGGTGGATCAGTTGCAGGGCGCGCTGGCGGGCGTAGCTCAGGCCGCAACGCATCGCACGAGGCAAGCCCAGATGACGCAGGGCATTTGCCGCCTCCAGCGGATAACGCAGCAACTCGCCCTCAAACCAGATGCGGGTGAGCCGTTTGATTTCGTGATGCTCGCCGCCGGTCATCTCCAGCCAGAGACGATTGACGCGCTCGTCGCGGCTGAAAAAACGATGCGGCCCGAAGTCCACCTTTTGTTCCCACAACTCGAAGCTCCCCGCCATGCCGCCGACACGCGAGCCAGCCTCAAACACTTCGACCATGTGGCCGCGCCGCGCCAATTCGTAAGCGGCTGTCAACCCCGCCGGTCCCGCGCCGATGATGCCCACCCTCATGGCTTGCGGTGTGGACGTTTTGCGGTGGCGGGCACTGGCTCGGGAGCTTTGGTGGGAAGCGAAACCAGGATGAGCACTGCGGCGGCGGCGTAGAGCAGGGTGGAGAGATTGATCGCCGAAGGACTGCGCCAAGTGAAAACCAGCGCCGCGACGCCTGCCAGTGCGCCTGCGGCTGTCAGCCACATGGCCAGGTTTCGTCTTCCCCTGTCCAGGGCCATCCAGCCCATGGCCGCCGCGCCCAGGATCAGCGCGTCATTGTAGTTGTTGCGAAGCGCAGGCAGGAAAAAATCGATTCCGAACGCCAGCACCGCGCTGCCAGCCAGCAAAACCGCCAGCGAAGCATTGCGCGCTCGCCAGAACCAAACGCATGCGATTGCGACAAACAAAGCCAAAACCGGCAGCGCTGGCAGCGTCGCGGAGAGGCCCGCTTTGCGCAGCAGATAAAACAGCGAGGAATCCGCAAACGGCAGGCGTGCGAAGGCGCCGAGCAGATCCACCGGCATGCCCTCGACAAACTCGGGGAAGGGCTGCGCCCCGGGGCGTGGATTGAGGTTCTCCCGGTAAAGGCGCGACCACTCCGCCATGCCGCGCGCGTAGTCCGCCCAGCAGGAGGCATCCCACAGCAGCGGCAACCCGGCCGCCAGCGCCAAGCCGAGGGCGAAACCCGGCCATTGCCTGCGCAACTGCCACAGCAGCACCGGCGCGAGGACGACCAGCAGTGGCGGTCGCAGGGCGACCAGCAATCCCGCCGCCGCTCCCGCGAGCAGATCGCCAAGCCGGCCGCGCCACGGTGTCAAGCTGAGCGACAGCCACACCGCCATCACTGCCAGCATGACCACGTAGGACTGCCCGCGCTCGGCATGCAGGCGCCAGGCGGCGGTGCAGGTGAAGGCCAGGGTCAGCACCACCAGCCAGGCATAGCCGCGGCCGGTCATGGCCGCGCGCCGCCACAGCAGCAGCGTTCCAATGAGACAGGCCCACTGCGCTAGCAGCCAGACAAACTGGCCGTCGCGATAGCTCAGCGCCGCCACCGGCGCGTGCAGCAGCAGAAAAGTGGGCGTCACCGTGGTCTTGCTGACCGTCACCGCCGGGTTGTTGTAGAGATCCAGCCGCTCGCCAGACTGGTCCGGGCTCCACTTGTGATGGTAGGGATCGATGCCCTCGCTCAGCAAGCGCCAGCCGGTGACGCGGTTGCGCAAGTCGATGCTGCCGCCCCGCGCCGTGCTCGACCAGTCCACCGCCAGACTGGCGGTGAAGGCGCAGCCGGCGGCGATCAGGATCAGAACCCGGTGGTAGTCGTTCATGGGCGACCGTTTATAGCCCGCCCGCCCCAGGTCGCGCAATCGGCAGATCACACTGGCCCAGGGTTTACAAACCCCCATCCTTCCGCCATTTTGCCAGCCTTTTTTCCCGCCCGCCATGTCCGAACTTGAGAAAACCTACACCCCGGCGGAAGTCGAAGCCCGCTGGTATCAGCGCTGGCTCGATGACAAGTGCTTCGAGGCCGATCCCGCCCGCGTCAGCGAGAAGCGCCCAGCCTACTCCATCGTCATCCCGCCGCCGAACGTCACCGGCGTGCTGCACATGGGGCATGTGCTGAACAACACCATCCAGGACATCCTCGCCCGCCGCGCCCGTATGCTCGGGAAGGAGGTGCTCTGGCTGCCCGGCACGGATCACGCCGGTCTCTCCACGCAAAACGTGGTCGAGAAGACGCTGAAAAAGCAGGGCGTGATCAAGCACCGCGACGACCTCGGGCGTGAGAAGCTCGTTGAAAAAATCTGGGAGTGGAAGGAAACGCAGGGCGACATCATCATCAAGCAGCTCAAGAAGCTCGGCGCCTCCTGCGACTGGAGCCGCCAGCGCTTCACCTTTGACGACGACTACAACGCCTGCGTCATGCGCGTGTTCGTTGATCTCTACCAAAAGGGCCTCATCTACCGTGGCAAGCGCATGGTGAACTGGTGCCCGTCCTCCCTCACCGCGCTCAGCGATGAGGAGGTCATCATGAAGCAGCAGAAGGGTTTCATGTATCATTTCCGGGTGGAAGTCATCGACGACGCGAAAACGGAGGCACGCCCCTGGGCGGTTGACATCAGCGCGGAACAGGAGGAAACTGCCCATCATGAGCACTGCCACCGAGACGGCCGCACCGGCCTCGATTCCTTCATCCACGGACGTCGTTTCGACGAGCGAGCCGGGCCGGCACTCAGCGCCCTTAACCGACGCCGAGTGGGGCAGGCACAGGCTCTTTATCGAAGGCTTGCCGGAGGAGGAACGGCTGCGGAGGCAAGCGGAAGCGGCGGTTCAGGAGTCGGTCCTCAATCTCTACGGCCAGTCCTAGCCAGCCTCGGCATCCCCCTGGTGCGGCTGCCCGATCTGGGCATTGTCCGCGACACGTCCGGCACCTTGCAGCCCGCGGGCGCGGAGTTGAAAAAACTCGCCCCAAGTTCGGAAGCCCAGCCGTTTTTGGACCGGCAGGGCGGCGTGGTTTACAAGGTCTTTGCCCAGCGCGACAGCGCGCACGTCGGCGCACGCCTGACGGCCATCCGCGAGGCTGACGGCGAATGGACCATCAGCAACGCCCCCGCTACCGGCCTGGACGCGCTGGCCAAGCTGACCTTCCTTCATGAAATCGGCGGGCTGCCCACCGAGATCATCGGCGTCACCCCGATGGGTGACTGGCTCATCAAACAGCCGGAAGCCCAAAAGGTGGATCGAGCCGATTATCCGCTGGCGTTGGCGGAGGCGGTCGAGAATGTCCAAGGCGTCATCATCGGCGGCACCAATCCGCTTTTGTGGCATGTGGCCGTGGTCTGGCATCGCGACCGCGCCTGGCTCATCGGCGACATGCACGCGCAAAACATCATGCGCGACTCCGAGGGCCGCGCCCGCATCATGGACGCCTTGATCTGTCCGCTGCCGCCGCAGATGGAGAGGGATTTGCCGGAGGTGGCCGAGGCCGTCACCAAGGCTCGCGCCTTGGCTGGCCTGCCGCCGCGCATCTTGCTGGAGATCGCCACCACGCGCCCGGAGACCATCCCCGGCGACACGGCGGTGGCGGTGAACCCGAAAGACCCGCGTTACTCGCACCTCATCGGCAAGCACGTCCGCCGTCCACTGCCGTTGGAGAATCAAGCGGCCATTCCCATTGTCGCCGATGATCACATAGACATCGAGTTCGGCACCGGCGTGCTGAAGGTCACGCCCGCGCATGACAAGGCGGACTTTGAGATCGGCCAGCGGCATCACTTGGAGATCATCGACATCCTGCACCCGAACGGCGTGCTCAATGACCTCGCCGGCCAAAACCTCGCCGGGCTGGAGCGTTTCGAGGGCCGGAAAAAAGCGGTGGAACTGCTGCGGCAGACGGGCGCGCTCGTCAAAGAGGAGCCGTATCAAAACAACGTCG
>CAZKMS010000199.1:0-7968 GCA_964553805.1 uncultured Verrucomicrobiaceae bacterium | reverse complement strand
GCGAGGCGTTCAGCACCGGCGCGCGCACCGCGTGGCCGTTCAGCTTGCCCTTCAGTTCGGGGTAGATCAGTGCGATGGCGGTGGCGCTGCCCGTAGTCGTCGGCGCCAGGCTCAGCATCGCGCTGCGCGCACGGCGCAGGTCCTTGTGCGGTGCGTCGACCATCAGGTTGGTGTTGGTCGGGTCGTGGATCGTGGTGATTTGGCCGTGGCGGATGCCGATGCCTTCATGGATCACCTTCACGACGGGAGCCAGGCAGTTGGTGGTGCACGACGCGGCCGTGACGATGCGATTCTTCGCCGGGTTGTAGAGGTGGTGGTTGACGCCGACCACGATGTTCAGCACATCGCCGACCTTGACCGGTGCGGCCACAACGACGCGCTTGGCGCCACGGTCGAGATGGCCCTGCAGCGTCTCGGGGGTGAGGAACTTGCCCGTGCATTCGAGGACCAGGTCTACGCCCAGGTGGCCCCAGGGAATCTCGCTCGCCGTGGCGTGTGACGAGAAGCCGAGCTTGTGGTCATTGATTCGAATCGCTGACTCGCTCTCGGCGGCAATGTCGGCGCGCCAGCGGCCCTGCACGCTGTCGAACTGCACAAGGTGCGCGGTGGCGGCGGCACCACCTTTGAGTTCGTTGAGGTGCACCACGTCCAGGCGATTGTCAGCGCGCGGGTCGTCCGTCTGCCGCTCGGCAGCGCCCATCGCCGCGCGCAGCGCGAGCCGGCCGATTCGGCCCATACCGTTGATGCCCACCTTCATCCTCTACCTCGCGTCTGTCCTCGAAGAGGCCAAGAATACTTCCAGCAGGGTGGAAATATATGACCCGTTTATGACGGCGCGGTGACAGTCAGGATCTGGATGGGCGGTCAGGCGGAAGTCGGCTGCTAGACAGTCGTTCTGCAGCGGGCGCCTGGTGCGAATGGCCGGCTCCGGGCGACCACGAAGGGTTGCTTCGTGGACGCCAAACCCGGAACAGGTCGGTCCGAGCGTCGGGCAACTTCGGAGAAGGCTGACGGGCGGGTTTGGGTCGACGGCGGGTCTACACCAGCTCAATCTCGATGCCGTAGACCTGCCGATCGAACTGGCATGCCATACAGCCGACGACAGGGTGCGTCATGGCCGGCCACAAGCGGGTACCTGCGAATGGCAGGTAGGGAGTCATCCGCTTTAAGTCGCGGACCGACCAACTACGCGCCTCGACGATTCGCCGGAAGGCCACCGAAAGTGTGGGCGTAGGAGAGCCCAACACGTTTCAGTGCCCTCATGACTTGGCCGCTGCCGCGTGTTCGTTGCGTGCGGCGTTCCAGACGGACTTAGCCGCGTCCGCGTTCATCGCCGCGATGGCCAGGCCGACCACGAGATCGGGCCAGGCGGAAGCCCAGCGCAGCGTGATCAGGCCGGTGGCGACGATGGCGATGTTGGCGAACGCATCGTTGCGCGCCGACAGGAACGCCGCCCGCGTCAGGCTGC
The DNA here is from genome assembly GCA_964553805.1 of uncultured Verrucomicrobiaceae bacterium. Classification (GTDB taxonomy): domain Bacteria; phylum Verrucomicrobiota; class Verrucomicrobiia; order Verrucomicrobiales; family Verrucomicrobiaceae; genus JAGRPD01. Next base: position 6,500 of record CAZKMS010000199.1, on the reverse strand, counting down.
CGCTGGCGTGGCGGAAGCGCGCCAGCAGTAGCGCGCAGCCCACGTTGACCAACAACGCGCCCAGCCCGGTCGCCGACAGCAGCATCGGGTCCGGGGGCACTGGGGCATTGAATTTCTGCCATGCCGTCCACAGCAGGGCCAGCGCCGGCACCAGCAACACCGCAGCGAGCAGCATGCCCACACGTGCCCGATTGCGCGCCGACCAACCCAGAGCAGCAACGATGAGGAAGTTGACGCTGGCGTCTTCCAGGAAGTCCACGCTGTCGGCGAAGAGCGATACCGAGCCGATGCGCCGGGCTACGGCAAACTCGACGAAGAAATAAGCCAAGTTGGCCAGCGCCACGACCGTGACGGCGCGGCGCAAGGCTGAATCGGTGGGGTCGCGGATATCCATCGAGCCGCGCGTTCGTCGGGCGCCGAACGTGCGCCGCCGACTCTACTTCAGCATGAACCTGGCCGAGGCTGCCGGCTTGCCGTTCAGTGACACCTCGGCCAGCACCTTGGTGCCGGCACCGAGTTTGAAGCTGCCCTTGGCCTCCAGCTTGTCGCCCACCAGCGCCAGCGGCGCCTCGGTCTTGTCGTTGCCGTTAAACACGGTGACCTTGCCGCTGGCGCTGGTGAGCTTCATCGGCTTGCCGTGGTCGCTGACATGGATGACGACCAGTTCGGGCTTGGCGACCAGTTCCAGGTCGCCGGCCTTGGTCTCGACGACGACGCCGCCGTGCTTGGGCGCATGGTCTTCCGCGGCGAAGGCCGGCAGGGCCAGCATGGATGCAATCAGCAGCGGAGCGAAGAGAGTCTTTTTCATGGTTCTTCCTTTCAATGTGGGTTGTGGATGAATCGGCCGGTCAATGGATGGGCGTTGCGCTGACCACGTCGATGACCGTGATCCAACCGGCCACGGCCTGGCCGGTGCGCGCGGCCGCGGTGATCGCGGCCATCAGCGGCTCGACCTCGCTGTCCTCGCACAGCAGCTCCAGCTTGTACTCGTTGACCACCTCATCGCCGAGGTCCATCGAGTAGTGCTGCTCGTCGCTGTCCAGCGGCAGCAGCGAGCCCTTGACGATGTACACCGCCAGGTTGTGACGCCGGCCACCGCGCGCGCCGCCCCAGGCGGGCGACTCCTTGAGCGCGGCGATCACGTCGGCAATGCGGCTGCGGTGCACGTAGGCCTTGATTTCTTTCATGGTGTCTCCGGGTGCGGTTGAGGAAGGGGAGCGGCTTCAGCCAACCCGGCATCGGCGGCATCGGCGGCAGCATCGCGTTCGCGCTGTTTCGCCACGGCCCGGGTTTCGGACCATTCCCAGATCAGCGGCAGCAGCAGCAAGGTCAGCAGGGTCGAGGTGATCAGCCCGCCGACCACCACCGTAGCCAACGGCCGCTGCGTTTCGGCACCGACCCCGGTCGAGATCAGCATCGGGATCAGCCCGAGGATCGCCACCGACGCCGTCATCAGCACCGGCCGCAGCCGCAGCGCGGCACCCTGACGCACCGCGTCGCGGATCGACAGCCCGTGCTTGCGCTGATCGTTGAGGAAGCTGACCAGCACGATGCCGTTCAACATCGCCACGCCGAACACGGCGATGAAGCCGATGGCCGAGGGCACCGACAGGTACTGCCCGGTGATGAACAGGCCGACGATGCCGCCAATGATCGCGAAAGGCACGTTGGCGATGATCAGCGTGGCATGGCGCACCGAGTTGAACGCGGTGTACAGCAGGATGAAGATCAGGCCGATGGTCAGCGGCACGATCACTCCCAGCCGCTCCATCGCGCGCTGCTGGTTCTCGAAAGCGCCGCCCCATTCGACCCAGTAGCCGGTGGGCAGCGTCACCTTGGCGGCGATGGCGGCGTTGGCCTCGCGCACGAAGCTGTCCACGTCGCGGCCCTGCACGTCCATCTGCAGCACCGCGTAGCGCTGCAGCGACTCGCGACGCACGAAGGTGTAGCCCTCGTCGAGCTCGATCTTGGCCACGCTGGAGAAGGGCACGATCGCGCCTTCGGCGGTGCGGATCGGGATCGCAGCGATCGCCGATGGGCTGTTGCGGAACTCCTCGGGTAGCCGCACCGCAATGTCGAAGCGGCGCGTGCCGTCGATCAAGGTCGACACCGCTTCACCGCCGATGCCCGCCTGCACCACGGCCAGGATGTCGTCGGCGTTCAGGCCGTAACGCGCCGCGGCCTGGCGATCGACCTTGATCACCATCTGCGGCTTGCCCTTGTTGGCCTCGGCCGACAGGTCGGCCACGCCCGGCACGCCGGCGACCACGGTCTTGAGCTTGGCCGACAGTTCCTCCAGCTTGTCCAGATCCTCGCCATAGATCTTCAGCGCCAGGGTCGCGCGCACGCCGGAGATCAGCTCTTCCACGCGCATCTGGATCGGCTGCGTGGCGCCGAACACTGCCGTCTGCACCTCGCCTTCCAGGAACTCCTGCATCTCGCGGCCGAGCGCGGCAAACGACTGCTTCGTCGGCCACTCGTCCTGCGGCTTCATGTCGAGCAGCACTTCCATGTAGTTGACGTCGGCCGTCTCGCCCTTCTCGGCACGGCCGATCGTTGCCAGCACCGCGTTCACCTGCGGGAACTGCTTGCGCAGGCTCGCGTCCATGACGTTGGCGACGCGGATCGATTCGTCGAGCGAAGTCGAGGGGATGCCGACGACGCGGAACATGATCGCGTCCTCCTGCAGCGTGGGCATGAACTCCTTGCCGAGGAAGGGGAACAGCGCCAGCGCGCCGATCAGCAGGGCCAGCGCGGCGCCGACGACGATCTTCTTGCGCTGCAGCGCCCAGTCCAGCAGCGGCAGGTACAGCCTCTTGGCGCCGCGCACCAGCCAGGTGTCCTTCTCCTCCTTGGGCTTGAGGATCAGCGCACACAGCACCGGCACCAAGGTCAGCGACAGCAGCAGCGAGCCGGCCATCGCGAAGGTGATGGTCAGCGCCATCGGCTTGAACAGCTTGCCCTCCAGCCCGGTCAGCGAGAACAGCGGCAGGAAGACGACGATGATGATCAGGATCGCGAAGGCGATCGGGTTCGCCACCTCGCGTGCCGCTTCCAGCACGACATGGCTGCGGTTGATCGGCTTGCCCGACGAGCGTGCATGCGACAGCAGCCGGAAGGCGTTTTCCACCATCACCACCGCGCCGTCGACCATCATGCCGATGCCGATGGCCAGCCCGGCCAGCGACATCAGGTTGGCCGACATGCCCACGCGCCACATGCAGATGAAGGCGAACAGCATCGCCAGCGGCAGCGTGACGATGACGACGATGGCCGAACGGAACTCGCCGAGAAACAGGAACAGGATCACCGCCACCAGGATCGAGCCCTCGATCAGCGCGTTGGTGGAGGTCTTGAGCGCCTTGTCGACGATCTCGGTGCGGTCGTACACCGCCTTCAGCTCCACGCCCTTGGGCAGCGCGGCCTGCGCGACGGCAAGCTTGTCCTTGACCGCCTTGACGACGGTGGCGGCGTTCTCGTTGATGCGCGACAGCGCGATGCCGAGCACGACTTCCTCGCCGTTGCGCGTGACCGCGCCGAAGCGCACCGCCGGCGCTTCCTTGACCGCGGCCACGTCGCGCACGTAGATCGGCGCGCCATTGCGCTCGGCGATCACGATGGTTTCGATGTCGGCGGCACTGCTGACCAGGCCCAGGCCGCGCACCAGGTACTGCTCGACACCGACATTCAGGTACTGGCCTCCGACCTGCTTGTTGTTGGCCGCGAGACGCTCCATCACCTCCTTGAACGACACACCGTACTTGACCAGCTTGCGCGGGTCGATCTGCACCTGGTACTGCTTTTCGTGGCCGCCCCAGGTGGTGACGTCATCGACGCCGGGTGCGGTGCGCAGGATCAGCCGCACGGTCCAGTCCTGCAAGGTGCGCAGATCCATCGCGCTCAGCTTCTTGTCGGCGTCTTCGATCGTGTACCAGAACACCTGGCCCAGGCCCGAGCTGTTGGGGCCGAGTTCGGGCTCACCGTAGCCCTCGGGCAAGCGGCCCTTGACCTCCTGCAGCTTCTCGCCCACCAGGCGGCGCGCGAAGTAGATATCGACGTTGTCCTTGAAGTACACCGCCACGTAGGACAGGCCGAACAGCGACACCGAACGCACCACCTCGACGTCGGCCAGGCCGGCCATTGCCGCTTCGATCGGCACGGTGAGCAGCCGCTCGATGTCCTCGGCGGCGACGCCGGGCGATTCGGTATAGATGTTCACTTGCGCCGGCGTGACATCGGGGAAGGCATCCACTGGCACCTGCCGGTAGGCCATGACGCCCAGGCCGACGAGCACGGCGAAGGCCACCAGCACCAGCACCTTGTAGCGCAGGCTGGCATCGACGATTGCATTGAGCATGGTTCAGTTGTCCTTCTCAATGCCCGTGGCCGAGCTGGGATTTCAGCTTGCGCGCCTTGAGCGCGTAGGTGCCCGAGGTGACCACCTGGTCGCCGGCCATCAGGCCCGACTTCAGCACCGTGCGTCCGCCGATGCGTTCGCCGGGTTCGACCTGCGCCGCTTCGTAGGCGCCCTGCCTGTAGACGAAGACTGTCGGCTTGCCGTCCATCAGCACGATGGCCGCATCCGGCAGCGAGATGGCCTCGCGCTGGTCGCCGGCCACCTCGATGGTCGCGGTGGCGAACATTTCCGGCTTCAGCCGGCCATCGGCATTGGCCACCTCGATGCGCGCAGCCACGGTGCGTGTGTCCTTGTCGAGCGAGGCGCCGATGTGGCCGACCCGGCCGGCGAAGACCTCGTTCGCATAGGCCGGCACCGTCACCTTGGCGTTGGCGCCGATCCGCACCTTCGCCAGTGCGCTTTCCGGCAGGTCGGCCTGGATCCACACCCGGCTGAGGTCGGCCACGCTGAACAGCGGCTCGCTCGGGCTGGCCAGTTCGCCCAGCGTGGCCTTCTTTTCGATGACGGTGCCCGCAAAGGGCGCGGTCACGGCAAAGGCCGAGACTGCAGCGCCGCTGGCGCTGGGCGAGCCGCCGAGCAGGCGCAGCCGGTCGGCGGCGGCACGCAAGCTCGCGGCCGCCTTGTCGCGGTCGGCCTTCGCACGCAGGTAGTCCTTGCGCGGGATGATCTCTTCCGCGTTCAAGGATTCGGCGCGCTTGAAGTCGGCTTCGGCGATGCCGAGTTCCGCCTGCGCCTCGTTGAATGCGGCATGCGCTTCGCCCACCGCCACGCTGTCCAGCATGGCCAAGGTCTGGCCGGCGCGCACCTTGTCGCCGAGCTTCGCCGGCACAGAAGTGATACGGCCTTCGATGCGCGCCGCCACATGCGCCAGCCGGTCGGCGTCGGGGCGGATGGTGGCGGTGACGGTGAGCGTTTCGCCCAGCGCCTGCGGCTTGACTTCTTCGACCTTGATGCCAGCACGGGCGGCTTCTTCGGTGGTCAAGGTCAGCTCGGATTCGGCCTCGCTGTGCTCGTCCTTCTTCTCGCCGGCATGTTCGGCGTGTTTGTCGCCTTCGCCGGCATGCTCATCCTTCGCGCCGCTCTTGCCGCAGCCGGCCAGGGTCAGGCCGAGCAGCAGGGCGGCCGCCACCAGGCCCACCCGCAGGCGGCCGCTGTCGGGTTTCGTCAGGGTGTTCATCGTGAGTTTCCTTGTTGCAGCCAGCCGGCCGCGTATTCGAGTTCGATTCGGGTGGCTTGCATTTCGGCGAGCAGATCGATCAGGTCGCGTTCGGCGTCGATCGCCTGGCGGTTGACGAGCAACTGGTCGAGCAGGCCGATCTGTCCGGCCTCGCGCGACCTGGCGGACAGCTGCTGGTTGTCGGTGGACGCCGGCACCAGCACGCGCTGCAGGCGCTGGATGCGCTCGCGCTGGCTGGCCAGCCGGCTCCACAGCTGGCGCACGCGCGCGTCGCTGTCGCGCAGCGCGGCGGCGCGTTCGATTTCGGCCTGCGTCATATCGGTCATCGCCTGGCCGATGGCGGCGTCGTTCTGTTTGAACAGCGGCAGCGGCAACGACAACGAAAGGATCGTCAGATTTTCTCTGCCATCGCTCGGGCCTTCGCGGCCGGCGTGCACACCGATCGTGACGTCGGGGTTGCGGTTGCCACGTTCGACACCGAGCCGGGCGCGGGCGGCATCTTCGCGTGCCGCAAGTGCACGCTGGCGAGGCAGGTTCTGTGCCGAAGCCAGCAACTGCTCCAGCTTGTACGGCAGCGGGCCGTCGATGGCAGTGCCCAGATCGCCGGCGACCTCGGGCAACGCGGAAGGCGGCAGGCGAACCGCGGTGCCGAGTTCACTGCGTGCGTCGATCAGGCGCTCGCCCGCAAGGGCCAGCGCATTGCGTGCGCGCTCGGCCTCGACCAGCGCCACGTTGGCATCGAGGCGCGTGTCTTCACCGGCCGCGCGGCGTTTGGCGACTGCCTGCGCACTGCGCTCGAACAGGTCCAGCGAGCGCTGTTCCAGCTGCACACGTTGCTGCGCCGACAGCACGGCGAGGAAGCGTGTGGCGGCTTCGACGACGTGCGCCGCCAGGCCCGCGTCGAAG
>CAZKMS010000198.1:0-8003 GCA_964553805.1 uncultured Verrucomicrobiaceae bacterium | reverse complement strand
CTCGCGGATCAATTCGATGACGGCGCTGTACTTTTCCCGGCGGGTTTTGTAGATGCTGTCGTTTTGGTCGATGCGGCGGACGGGCTGGTTGGTGGGGATGGTGAGGACGTCGAGGCCGTAGATGTCGTGGAACTCGGCGGCGTCGGTCTCGGCGGTGCCGGTCATGCCGCCCAGCTTTTGGTAGAGGCGGAAGTAATTTTGAATGGTGATGGTGGCTAGGGTCTGGGTCTCGGCGTCGATGTGCACGCCTTCCTTGGCCTCAACCGCCTGGTGCAGCCCGTCGCTCCAGCGGCGGCCGGGCATTTTGCGGCCGGTTTGCTCATCGACGATGATGACTTTGTTCTCCTCGACGACGTATTCGACGTCCTTTTCATAAATGCAGTAGGCGCGCAGGAGCTGGCTGATCTGGTGGATGCGCTGGCCCTGGTGGTCGAGCTTGGCTTGGAGTTTTTCCTTTTTCTCGAGGCGCTCGGCGTCGGAGAGCGTGGTGTCGCCGTCGATCTCGGAGTAAAGGGTGGCGAGGTCGGGCAGGACGAAGGCGTCGGGATCGTCCGGGTCGAGGAAGGTGCGGCCCATCTCGGAGAGGTCGGCGTCGTGGCTTTTCTCGTCGATGGAGTAATAGAGCTCCTCCTTGAACTTGAAGAGTTCGACCTTTTGCGTGTCCTGATACACACTGAGCTCGGCCTTCTCACGGGCGCGGCGCAGCTCAGGGTCCTCCATGCAGCGCAGCAGGCCGCGGTTTTTCGGCTGGCCGAGGTGGACTTGGTAAAGCTTGCGGCCGGCGGTCTCGATATCGCCTTTTTCAGCGGCTTCGCGGGCGTCGCTGACGAGTTTGTTGGTCAGGGTGTTTTGGCGGCGGACGAGCTGCTCGACCAGCGGTTTGTAGCGCTCAAACTGGTGGGTGCTGGCGGCGGAGGAGACGGGGCCGCTGATGATGAGCGGGGTGCGCGCCTCGTCGATCAGCACGGAGTCCACTTCGTCCACGATGGCGAAGTAATGGCCGCGCTGCACCTGCTGCTCGCGGCTGGAGGCCATGCCGTTGTCGCGCAGGTAGTCGAAGCCAAACTCGGAGTTGGTGCCGTAAGTGATGTCGTTCTGATACTGGGCGCGGCGGAGGTGGGGTGGCTGGTCGTTTTGAATGCAGCCGACGCTGAGGCCGAGAAACTGGAAAAGGTAGCCCATCCACTCGCTGTCGCGGCGGGCTAGGTAATCGTTGACGGTGATCACGTGCACGCCGCGGCCGGTGAGGGCGTTGAGGGTGACGGGCAGGGTGGCGACGAGGGTTTTGCCCTCGCCGGTGGCCATCTCGGCGATCATGCCGCGGTGCAGGGCGATGCCGCCGATGAGCTGCACGTCAAAATGCACCATGTTCCAGGTGAGCGGCATGTCGCAGACGTTGTGGACTTGGCCGACCATGCGACGGGCGGCGTTTTTGACGACGGCGTAGCACTCCGGCAGGATGTCCTCGAGCATCTTGCGCTCGATGTCGGCGAACTTGGGCTCGATTTCGTTCCAGGCCTCGCGGGCGCTGTCGATGATGGCTTTTTTGGCGTCGAGCGACTTGCCGGAGAGGTTGGTGGATTGCAGGGAATCGCTGTCGAGCGAGGGAAAGTGCGGTTTGAGGCGCGCGAAGGCATCAGCGAGGTGGGCCAGGCAGGCGTCCACCGTGGCCTCGTCGGCGATGCGCAAGGACACGCCGCCGAGAAACTGCGGGGTGTGAAAGGCGCGAAACTGCTCCTGCCAGCCTTGCACACGGGCGCGCAGGGCGTCTTCAGGCTCGTTCTGGAGCTGCTCTTCGAGGCGGTTGATCTCGGCCACGACCGGCAGCAGGCGCTTCACGGTGCGCTGATTTTTGGTGCCGATGATTTTTTTGATGATCCAGTTGAACATGAGACGGGGGTGGGGCGCTCAGCCAGTCAGCGCAAACGACTCGGTTGGAGCCGCGGCGAACTGGCGGAATGTTCAATCTGGATTAACAACCAGGGCGCCGCAAGCGGTAAGGGCGGGTTGTGACAGCGCAGGCGGAGGTGTCGTTGGTGCAAAGCTGTAGCCGGGGTCTGTGACCCCGATGGAGGGCGGAGCAGTGAGCGGAACAGCCGGCCTCACAGAGGCCAGGTACAGCATCAGCGCAGGACGCGGCGGCGCAGGATGAGCAGAAAACCGCAGGCGGTCAGTAGCAGCGTGGTCCCGGCGGAGGCTGGTTCGGCGTTCGCCTTAGCCAGGGCGCCGGTCTGCCCGGCGCGTGCAGCTTCCACCATCGGGGAGCCTGAGGGGGATGTCTCCATTCCGAGGAATAGCGCGCAAGCGATGCCGGCCATCAGTGCGGTGTGAAAAATCTCAAGGAAGCGTTTCATAACGTGGGAGAATGGGAAGGGAATCGAAAACGACACGCACATTCTATCAATTATTGAAATTATGTCAAATATAAAAATCGAAACTGCCATGGCACTCATCGGTTGAGTGCTGACGCTGGCCGCCGCCTTTCGCATTCGCGGTTGCTGGCTGTTTGGCCTCCCTGTAAAGTGGCGCGACGCCTTCATGAACCAAGCCGCTCCCGCTTCCGCAGCAGCCCTCCAGGGCGAGTCCTGGGCGTCCTTGCTAGGCCGGTTCCTGCTCACGGAAGACGACGTCAACGCCATCCGCGTGAACCCGGAGGAAAAACGGGTCACCATGGCCACGGCCGAGCAGGTGGATGAAGCGGCATTGCAGCGGCGGTTGGGGGAGGTGTTGCGTGAATTGGACGACATCTGGCTGCGCACGGCGAGTGTGGTGGTTGATTCGCTCGCGCCGTTGCATCTGCGTCAGGAAGGCGATGACTTGTTCCTGGAAAAACCATTCACTCCCGGAGCGCCGCGTTTTTGGAAGTGGCGGGATTTTGACTGGCCGGAGGAGCAGATTGAGGCGCACAGCCAGGAGGAGTGGCGCGCGCTGGCCCTGCAAGCGTCGGCCTGCGGGATCGCCCTGGTGGCGGGTTACGCGCTGGAGAAAAGCGGCTTGGCGCCGCGCGCGGTGGTGGTCGCCTGCTACTCCGTTGCGCTCATCGCCGGAGCCTGGGATGCCGCCATCGACGCCTGGGAGGGGTTCATCAAGGAGCGCAGCATCGACGTGCATTTTCTCATGCTCACCGTGGCCGCGGGCGCGGTGGCCATCGGCGCCTGGGAGGAGGGTGCGCTGCTGCTGTTCCTGTTTTCCACTTCCGGTGCGATCGAGCACTTCGTGATGCACCGCACGCACCGCGAGATCAACGCGCTCACGCGGGCCGCGCCGAAGCAGGCGCATGTGCTGCTGCCGGAGGGCGGCTGCGAGGAGCGCAAGGTCAGCGCTCTGCGGCCCGGCGACCGCATTGAGGTGCGGCCGGATGAGACCTTTCCGGTGGACGCCGAGGTGGTGGAGGGACGCACCGCCGCGGACGAGTCCACGCTCACCGGCGAATCGCAACCCGTGGACAAGCAGCCTGGCGCCGAAGTCTTCGGCGGCACGCTGAATCTCTGGGGCCGGGTGGAAGCGCGCGTCACCCGCCGGGCACGCGACAGCGCCCTGCAAAAGATCATCGCCCTGATCCACACCGCGCAGCATTTGAAGGCGCCGAGCCAGCGCTTCACCGACAAGTTTGGCACGCGCTACACCGAGATCGTGCTGGCCACCGTCATCCTCATGTTCTTTGTTTGGTGGCTGGTTTTTGGCGTCTCGGCTTTTCAAGCTCCGGAGGGCGAAAAATCCGCCTTCTACCGCGCCATGACGCTGCTGGTGGTGATGAGCCCCTGCGCTCTCGTCCTCTCCATTCCCTCCGCCATCCTGGCCGCCATCGCCTGGGGCGCGCGGCGCGGCATCCTCTTTCGCGGCGGCGCGGCCATCGAAAAACTGGCCGAGGTGGACACCGTGGCGCTGGACAAAACGGGCACGCTCACCGCCGGCGAGCCGGAGGTGGAGCGCGTGGAGAGTTTTCCGCCGGGCCGTGAGGACGATGTTTTGCGGATCGCGGTCGATCTGGAGGCGGGCTCCAATCATCCGCTGGCCCGCGCCATCACCCGCTACGGCAAACAGCGCGGCGTCGAGCCGCATCACGTCGAAGGCTTCCAGTCCATCACCGGCCAGGGTTTGCGTGGCCGGACCGAAGGCGGCGTCGGTTACGTCGGCCGGCGCGAACTGGTCGAGAGCGGCGCGATGGCCGACTGGCTCAAGGAGCTGCCGGATGCGCCCCTGGGCTTCACCGAAGTCTGGCTGGTGCACGAGCAACTCGTCGGCCGGCTTCTGCTCAAGGACGCGATCCGCTCCGGCAGCCGGCTGGTGCTGGAGTCGCTCGCCCGCAACAATGTCTACACCGTCATGCTCACCGGCGACCGCCGCGCCGCCGCGGTGGAGGTGGCTCACCAGCTCGGCATTGCCGAAGTGCGCGCCGGGCTGAAGCCGGAGGACAAGGTGGCGGCCATTCGCGAGTTCACCGAAACCGGCCGCCGCGTGGCCATGGTGGGCGACGGTGTCAACGACGCGCCCAGTCTGGCGGCGGCGCATGTCTCCGTCGCCATGGGCGCGCGCGGCAGCGACGCGGCGCTGGAGCAGAGCGACGTGGTGCTGATGCAGGACCGCATCGAGAAGCTGCTCTCCGCGCGCCAGATCAGCGTGCGGGCGCGCCAGGTCATCCGGCAAAACCTGGCCATCTCGCTCGGCTCGGTCATCATCATGGCGGTCGCCTCGCTGTTCGGCGTCGTGCCGTTGTCCCTGGGTGTGCTCACCCATGAGGGCAGCACCGTTGTCGTGTGTTTGAACAGCCTCCGCCTGCTGTTTGTGCGCGATGAGGTGCCGGGTTGAGCCGGCCGCGCCGCCTCCTGGTCAAAAGGGCAAACCAGCAAGCCCGCGCTGGCCGGGCGCGTCATTCATGGCGTTACTCCACGCCACCCATGACGCACGCCGACCTTCTTCAACTCAAACGCTGGAACACCCCCACCATCTACAACGGCTGGGAGCAGATCACCCGGCGCGACCCCGCCGCTGACGGCTTCAATCTGGAGGAAGTCCGCGACTTCATGCCGCAGATGGGGCCGATGGCCGGTTACGCCATCACCGTCGTCATCGAGCCCGGCAACAAGGCGCATCGTGAGACCCACCCCGACGGCTGGAACGAATACCGCCGCTACGTCGCCTCCATCCCCGGCCCGAAGATCGTCTGCGTCCAGGACCTCGACAAGCCGCGCACCATCGGCGCCTTCTGGGGCGAGGTGAACAGCAACATGCACCGCGCCCTCGGCTGCGTCGGCACCATCGTCGACGGCGCCATCCGCGATGTCGATGAAATGACCAACGCCGGCTTCAAGGCGCTCGCCCGCCGTCTCTGCGTCGGCCACGCGCACGTTCATCCCGTGCGCTGGAACTGCGAGATCGAAGTCTTCGGCCGCAAAGTCTCTCCCGGCGACCTCATCCACGCCGACAAGCACGGCTTCCTCGTCATCGAGCCCGAGGCGCAGCCGCGCATTCTGGAGGCCTCCCGTTTCATGGACGCCAACGAATGCCAGACCGTCATCCCCGCCGCGCGCAACAGCGCGGGATTGAGCAGCGATCAAGTCCTCGCCAACCTCGCCGCCGCCGGCGCCCAGTTCGGCGAGAACGCGAAGGCCAAATTTCAGCGGGAAGGGGAGTGGTGATCATGCGCGCGTGGCTGGCAGGGCTGCTTGTGGCCGGCGCGCTCAGCGCCGCCGACTACCGCATTGAAAACAGCACCGTGCTCACCAGCAGCGGCGCGTATCACTGGGCGCAGTCGCGGCCAGCCGTGCTCCCGGGCGGGCGGGTGATCGTCACCACCCAGGAGATCGAAAAGCGCGGCTCGCACGGGTATCGCGACCTTTACCTCACCGAGACCAGCGACGGCGCGCAGTCCTGGAGCGCCCCGCAACGCATCGACGCCCTCAATCGCAAACGCTTCCCTGACGGCATCGAGCGCGTCATGGGCGACGTCTGCCCGCAGTGGCACGCGCCGAGCGGCAGGCTCCTCGTCACCGGCAAGTGCTTCGGTTTCCTCGCCAATCCGAACGACAACAGGGCCAAAGACGACCGCTCCCAGGAGCGCGTGGCCTACGCCGTTTATGATCCGCAAACCGGCGTCTGGACCGGCATGAAGATCATGGCCATGCCGGAAAAAGACCACGCCGGCCATCCCATCCTCGAGCCCAACGCCGGCTGCCACCAGCGCGTCGATTTGCCCAATGGCGACATCCTCCTGCCGGTGCGTTACCGCGCCGATCCGAAGTCGCGCGTTTACACCACCGTTGTCGCGCGCTGCACCTTCGATGGCGAAACGCTCACCTACCGCGAGCACGGCAGCGAGCACAGCATCCCCATCCCGCGCGGCCTTTACGAGCCCTCCGTCTGTGCTTTCAAAGGCCGCTACTTCCTCACCATGCGCGGTGAGGAGAACGGTCACGTCGCCCGCAGCGACGACGGTCTCAACTACGCGCCCGCAGTCGAGTGGACCTTCGACGACGGCCAGCCCCTGCTCAGCGCCAACACCCAGCAGCACTGGATCACCCACGGCGACGCGCTCTACCTCATCTACACCCGCCAGGGCGCGGACAACGACCACGTCTTCCGCCACCGCGCCCCCATCTTCATCGCCCGCGTCGATCCCGGCAAACTGCATCTTCTCCGCGCCAGCGAGCAGATCCTTTTGCCCGAGACCGGACTCGATCTCGGCGGCGGTTACGCGCCCGTGGACGTCAACGAAAACGAGACCTGGGTCATCAGCACCGAGATGGCCTTTCCCGAAGCCCGCAAAGACGAAAACAACCGCATCCTGCTCGCCAAAATCCTCTGGAACCCGCCCGCCAAACCATGAAACGCATCACCACCCTCCTCCTGCTCACCGCCGCCAGCCTGGCCACCGCCGCGGATCACCAAGGCGACGTCAAAGACGTGCGCATCGTCCGTCACATGGACCAGCATCCCGGCGCCTCCCTGCTGTGGGAGCCCTACCTCGCCCAGTGGAAGCCAAAGCATCTCGTCGTCGCCTACGGCGCCGGCATCCCCGGCAAGACCGACATGGGCAGCATCCACGCCAGCGTCTCCACCAACGACGGCGACACCTGGAGCGAGCCCGTCGTCGTCTTCGACTCCAGCCGCTGGCAGGGCAGCCTCCACTTCGCCTACGCCAATGCCATCCTCTTCAAACCCACCGACCAGGAGGTCATGTGGTGCTACGCCATGCGCTGCTCCATGAACTACCGCCACAGCGAGGACTCCCAGCTCGTCGCCGCCTACAGCGCGGATGGCGGCCGCTCCTGGACACCGGTGGAACTGGCGATGCACTACAGCGGCCCCTTGATCGTCGTCGCTGGCCTCATCGAGACCGAGGTCGCGGGCAAAAAGCGCTACCTCCTCCCCGCCCACCGCAACACCCTGCGCAACGACCCCCTCGGCTCCCGCGATCAATTTGTGCTCAGCAGCACCAGCCTGCTCGAGTGGAAGTTCGAAGGTTACATCCCGCAGCCCGAGACCGGCGGCAACGTCTTCCTCCACGAAGGCAACATCGCCGAGGGCGACCAGCCCGGTGAGCTGAAAATGGTCATGCGCACCGCCAACTGGGAGGAAAAGGGCGCGCTCGATCCACCGCGCGCCTTCTCCAGCCTCAGCCGGGATGGCGGCAGCACCTGGACCCCCGCCGTGCAGGAGCCGGACCTCTGGAATGCGCGTTCCAAAGGCTACTTCAGCCGCAACGCCGACGGCAGCCACCTCTACGTGTACAACGACGGCCCCGCCATGCCCGCCAAAGCCGGCCGCACCTCCCTGCGCTACAAGGTCAAGCCCCAGAGCGGCGCCTGGAGCGCGGAAAAGACCTTCTACGACGCCGGCATCAAAAACTCCTACCCCACGCTCATTGAGGTCGCCCCCGGCGACTTCCGCGCCGTCTGGGACAGCGGCACCCCGGACAAGGCGCGCACCCACATCCAGTTTGGGAAGTTCAAGATCAAGCCATGACCGCCGCCGAACTCGCCGCTGCCTTGCACGAGGGCCAG
>CAZKMS010000197.1:0-8138 GCA_964553805.1 uncultured Verrucomicrobiaceae bacterium | reverse complement strand
ACGAAACCTTCGAACTCGTCTGGGACGCCTGGAGCCGCATCGTCGAAGTCAAGCAGGGCGGCGACAGCATCGCCAGATACGGCTACGACGGCCTCACCCGCCGCATCACCCGCGAAACCGGCGGTGACCTCATCCACACGTACTACAGCGACCAGTGGCGCCCGTTGGAAGACCGCGTCACCGACGACGGATCACCGGGCACACCAACTCTCCACGCGCACTACCTGTGGGGCGCCCGCCACCGCGACGACCTCGTGCGCCGCGACCGCGCCACCACCACGCCCGGCGCCTTCGATGAAACCCGCTACGTGCTGATGGACTACTTCAGCCCCGCCGCCATCACGGGCGCAGACGGAGCCGTCACCGAGCGCTACGCGTTCAGCGCCTTCGGTTTGCGCAGCCTCCTCGCTCCCGACTACAACCCCGCGCTCCCTCAGCGAAAGCGCCTTCGAGTTCAGCTTCCAAGGCCAGTTCGAGGACAGCGAAACCGGCTGGCTCAACTACGGATTCCGTTACTACATAGGCAATAATGCATGGCTAACTTCGAGGCTGATTTCGAGGCTAGTCGGGAACCGCGCAGTCAGACAGCAGCTGATGGATGGCAGTGAAGTTAGGAGAAATCGACTATGTATGAAAAATAATTATTTGAAATATCTGATCTGCCTGATTATGTCTGGTGAATGCTCATGTTCGAATAATATTGAACCCGTTAGTCTTGATGGGCAATTAATCGTCAATGTCAAGTCAAGACGAAACGACTCTAATGAGTTAGATATTTCGCGAGATAATCCATTGCAAGTGGAGGTGGCTGGGATTTTGGGGCGTGACATCGATATTTTGGATAAGTGGCCCAAGACAAACATTTGGGTTGAGGTTTTGTCGGAAAATATGATGCCTATTCAAAAAATGGCGGGACGTGTGCTGCTGGATCCTGGTAAGTCGCTGTTTCCAGACAAGGAAGATCGTTCATTCATGTTGATGCTGGCAGACATTGAGGATGAATCTCTGATTATTCGAAAAGAAACCAATCCTTTTTTCGGTTTTTATGTTGAAAGAAAGAAAAATTATAAAATACTCGTGAGGTTTGAGGGCTATAATAGGCGGGATTTGTGTGTTTTCAAAGCAAGTAGCATGCCTATGCTTATACGAGTGAAGTGAATGAAAAGAACAGAGACAACCCATAGCTGCCACCAGGGAACGGGGGCAGAAGCATGCAAAAAGGCGACAGAATGATCCGATGAAATCACTTCTCGAACCCTTGGTTTCCGACCTCTGGCGGCAAGCTCGATCCCAGGGTGTGGCTCATGTGCCCCTTGCCACGAACACGCCGAATCTTGGCGATGACATCCAAACGGAAGCCGCACGGCGCTGGTTGGGGTGAGCCAGGTTGTTGCGCGCGACCAGCCAAAATCCTGGCCCGAAGGCGCCTGCGTGGCGCTTTGCGGCTGGTGGTCAGTCCTCTTCCTGCCGCCTCGCGGCGTGCGTGCCGTCCTCATTGGCATGCATCTGGACCCGCGCTGCCTGCGCCGGTTGAACGATGCGCGCTGGAAACGGCTGCGGGACTTGGTGGAGCAGCAGGGTTTTCCCCTGGGCTGCCGTGATCTGGCGACGTTCGAAGCCGTGCGCCGGCACGGGGTGGAGGCGGTGTTCAGCGGCTGCGTGACCCAAACCCTGCCCGCCGTCCAGCCGGCAGGGCGCCAGGGCCGTTACGCGGTGGATTGCGCGCCGCCGGACGCAAGCTGGACGCCCGTCAGGCATCGCTTCGCGGCGCTGAAGGCGATGAACGCCGAACAGCGGCTGGCGCTGGCCTGCGAACGGCTGGACCTGTACTCGCGGGCGGAGGCGGTGGTCACCAGCCGTCTGCACGCTTTTCTTCCCGCCCGCGCCCTGGGCGTTCCCTCCGTGGCTTGGAAGTTTGACCAAACGCCGATCAACCCGTCACGGTTGAGCGGGCATTGTGAGGCGTTCAGCCTGGAGCACGGGCGCCCCCGCCCGTTGTTGCAGTCGCCCCCGCCTGCAACCTCAACGGTGGGCGGCGCCGCCGTGACGCTTTTGGGCGGTGGGGGCATGGTGGAGCCCAATGAGGAGGAAGTGCGGCTGTGCCGGTTTGGGGGTGAGCAGGAGGCGGGGGCGCCTCCTGCGACGGGCGAGGGCGCCCGTGCTCCAGGATCCATCGCGGAGCAGGAGGCGAGGGCGCCCGTGCTCCCCTTTCGCTGCCCACCCGGGTGCCGCCGATGCTTTTCCGCGCCGACCACAGGACGGTCGATCTGGCGGATCTCTACCGGGGTCAGACGCTCTTCCTGGTGCTCAACGGCGCCAGTTTGCAGGACTTCGACTTTGACCGGCTGAAACAGCCCGGCATTTGCAGCATGGGCGTCAACAACGGCGCGCACGGCTTCCGCCCGCAGTTCTGGACCTGCGTGGACGATCCGACACGCTTCCTCGACAGCATCTGGCGCGATCCCGCCATCCTCAAATTCGTGCTGCAAACCTTCTTCAACAAACCGATCTGGGACACGGAAAAAGACAGACTCTCGAACTGGACGGTGCGGGATTTCCCCAACGTGCTGGGCTCCCGCGGTGCCGATCGCTCGCGGAAATCGGCCTTCCGCCGCTTGCCGAGGCGTTGACCTTCTTTCAAACGCACAAAAGCGAGGTGCTGTCCGGCAACCTTTCCAAGGACCGGCGATGGCGGCGGCGATTTGCCCGCGGATTTTGTTTTCGTCGCCCTCCAAGTCGCCAGTGACCGGACGCAAAAACGCGCTTATCTGCCCATGCTCGAGATGCTGGCGATGGTGGTGGAGCGCTTTCGCGGCGGCGCCACCCAGGTCGTCGTCAAACGCCATCCCAAATGCGCGTGCCCCAAGGTGGCGTCTGTTCTGCGATCCCTGGCCGCGGCAGGCGCGATCCGGTTGTCCGACCTGGGCATTCACAGCTTGATCGCGAACAGCCGCGCCGTGATCACGGTGAATTCCGGTGTCGGCTCGGAGGCGATCATTCACCTGAAACCCGTTTACACCTTCGGCGCCGCTGATTACGCCGCCATCGCCCACCCGATCCAGGACGCGGCGCAGTTTGACCGTCTCACCAACCCGATCCGGACCGCTGCATCGCCCGATGACATGATCCGGTTTTTGCATTTCTACCGCAACCACTACCTCGTCCGCGTGTCAGACCGCCATCGACTGAGAGCGGCGCTCGAACAGCGCGTGTTGACTCAGTAAAAGGAGCCGAAGACTGGCGGCATCTTCCGCAATTTGGAATTTCAGTCACAGTCATTCAAGGCGCCAGTTCGCAGGTCACCGCCGCGCTTTGGTCCATCTCGCCCAGCACCACGGCTCCCTGGCCGGCTTTGAGCGCTTTTTTGACATGGATGGGATCGACGATGGCGACCCAGCCGATGCCCATGTTGAAGGTCTTCCAGGCGTCGGCTGCATCGACGTGGCGCAGCACCTTTTGCACCACCGGGTTTTGCCAGACCGGCACCTTGAGGTGGCAGCCCAGGCCGCGTTTCACGAAGATGCGGCCCAGGTTCTCCCACAAGCCGCCGCCGGTGATGTGCGCCATCGCCGCGGGTTTGATTTTGGCTTTGCGCAGCGCCCAGCACACCTCGTGGTAGAGCAGGGTGGGAGCGAGCAGCAGAGCGGCTTCTTTTTTGCTGAGCTTGATGTTTTCGCGTTCGATCACCCGGCGCACCAGGCTGAAGCCGTTGGCGTGAAAACCGGCGCTGGGCCAGCCGATGAGCACATCACCTTCCTTGATTTCGGCCGGATTCAGCACGTCGCTTTTTTCCGCGGCGCCGATGGCAAAACCGGACAACTCGACCATGCCCTCCAGCACCGCGCCCGGCATCTCCGCCGTCTCGCCACCCGCCAAAATGCAGTGGCAGGACTCCAGGTACTCCGACATGCCGGCGATGATGCGGGTGAGCTGGCGTTTGTCGATCTTGCCGACGCCCATGTAATCGAGGAACAAAATCGGATCCGCCCCGGTGGTGAGCACGTCGTTGACGTTCATCGCCACCAGGTCTTTGCCTGCGTTCTCCAACAGGTCATACTTGAGCAGCAGCTCCAGCTTGGTGCCCACGCCATCGCAGCCGGTGAAAATGACCGGCTCGCGGTACTGGCTCAAGTCGTAACCGGCGGCGAAAAGGCCGAAGGCATTGGCCAGCTTGCGTTTTTTCTGGGTGCGCTTGACCAGCGCGCCGATGTCATCAACAAAGGCGGCCGCCTCGTGGATGTCCACGCCGGATTGCTTGTACGTGTGCTTGGGCATAAATGGGGGAGGTTCACGCAGAGGCGCGGAGGAAATGAGAGACGCGGAGCTGGGGGGTTAGTCTTGTTCAAGTCGGTTGGCTATGCGGAAAATGCCATCTTTGATCCGGTCAGCCCCAAAGTTGATCAGCAAACCGAGGGTAAGTCCCGTCAATTTGAGGTAAGTGAGCAGTTGTTTTTTGTGAACTGGATGGATATCCGCCACGGACTTCACTTCAACGATGATTCGTTCGTCCACGATCATGTCCGCGCGAAAAGCCTCCTCGAAACGAAGCCCTTCGTACTCCAACGGCACCGCGGCCTGCCTCTCGACTTTGAGCCGCAGCTTTTTCAATTCATGGTCCAAGAGCGTCTCATGGACGGATTCAAACAAGCCGGGCCCCACGGCCACATGGAGACGAAACGCCGCATCCACGATGAGTCCGCTGATCTCATTGATCGCCCTCATCTCCATCTCTGCGTCTCTTTCATCTCTGTGCCTCTGCGAGCCTAGGCTGTCATTGTCTCAAAAGCGCCTTTGAAGAAGTAGTAACCCCAGCCGTGCTCGGCGGCGTTCCAGTCGGGGTCGTAGTGGTGGGCCTTGAAGAGGAAGCGCTCCGGGTGCGGCATCAAACCGAACACACGCCCGGTTTCATCCTGCAGGCCGGCGATGCGCTCGCTGGAGCCGTTCACATCCTCGCCGTAGAGCAGGGGGGCGAGGCCGTTTTTGACGTATTGCGCGGCGTCGCCTTGGGCGGTAACCACGCGGCCTTCCGCATGCGCGACTGGCAGCTCGAACTGCTCCGGCAGCGCGCTCAGGAAAGGGCTGGCCTTGCCGCCATTCTTTTTCAGCGGCGCCCAGCGGCATTGAAAGCGCCCGCTGGTGTTGTGGATGAGGCTGGCCTTGGGCAGCAGATCGAGTTGGGTGAGGATTTGGAAGCCATTGCAGATGCCGAGCGCGTAACCACCGGCGTCGATGAACCGGCGCAGGCTGTCGCCCAGCTTGTTTTTGGTGATCAACTGCGCGATGCGGCCGGACATGACGTAGTCGCCATAGCTGAAGCCGCCGGAGAACACGACGAGCTGGGCGCGGTCCAGGGCGCCGGCGTCCAGCAGCGCCACGGGCAGCACTTCCGCGCTGAAACCCGCCGCCTCCAGCGCGCGCGCGGTCTCCGCGTCGCAGTTGGTGCCGGGGAATTTGATCAGGAGGGCGTGGGGCATGAAATCAAAAGCTGGGAATTTTAAGAAAATCTTCAAGGGTGACTGCCGGAATGGGACTGCCCGCAAAGTCGCCGGAGTTCCGGGTAAGAATCACGTCCGCCTGTTCGCCTTGGTTGAGTGTTGGATTTCGGTCATGACAAACAAGGCGGGTTCAACTCTCCATCGAAATGCCATCGACTTGTCCATCGTCGTCAAAGTGGACACTGATGACGTAGTCAGTGACATTTCCTGGAAGAGTAAAATCAAAAGTATCAATTCCATCTTCATCATCGTCTCCCCAGTGTGAGCGGAGCACTAGCAGATCAAGAACACGAGCAGGATCAGGCGAAGCATTTTGCAGATGCTCCTTCCAATAGTCACCTCCGAGTTCGTCGAGATGATGTGAAACAAATAGTGCGGCACCCTCTTCATCCTCGTCAGCGCCGAAAGCCGATCGAATGGCAGCAAGCGCGGCTGCTTGGCGTTTTTGAATTTCGTCGTTAGGTGCGGACATGGATAAATGTGGATTTGAAGGCGAACCAAGAACTCGCATAAGTCCGGCATCAAGGGCGATGTTGGTACCGATCAAAGCAGTCATCCTTTACTGGTGTCTGACTGCCATTTCGTCTGCCATTGCCTCACGGATCACGTCGTCAGACACTTCCGATAGGGGGCCGGGGTTCATTCTCTCCGCGAGTGCAATCATTTGCTCCAGCGCATCGTCCTGCTTGAGATGCTTTTCCTTCAAATGCTCCAAGCGCATCCGCTCGACGTTTTCATCCGAGAGATGAGAGAGCGCGCCATGCCAGTTTTCCAGAAACTGCTCAACGGCTTTTTTCTTGTCTCTTCTCGCGTCCACCTCGACGGTCATCTGCTTGACGACGATCCGTCCTTCCTGGGCCACGCAATCCAACTGCACATGAATGGCCTCGCCCTCCTTGACATCAAGAGCGTAGGGCAGATCAAGCATGGTGGCTGACATGGCGAAATTCTACAAGGCCAGGCGGGATGTTCAATTCAATAATAAGGCGTCAACCCGGCCTTCCAGATCGCCTTCAGTTCGTCCACCGAGGCGTCGATCAAGGTGTTGCCACTGTGGGTGACGTGCAGCCATTTTTCGCCGGTGGTCTCGCCGATGGCGACGAGGCCAGCCCCGCGCGCGGCCTCCATGTGCTCTGACGCCACCTCGACCAGCAACCGCGCCGGGGTCTCGCCAAACAGCATCTCCGCCGTCGTGCATCCGGCTTCCGCGGGCAGGCGATCGAGTTCGGCGCGCACCCCGGCTTTGCCGGAGAAAGCCATTTCCGCCAGGGCGACGCCGAGTCCGCCCTCACCGAGATCGTGGGCGCTGAGCACAGCGCCCTGCTTCACCAGTTCGTGATACTTGCGATAACGCGCAAAAGCCTCCTCCTCGTTGAAATCCGGCGCCATGTCGAGCCCGCAGCCACTGACATGCTTCGCCAGCACGCTGCCGCGCAAACCGCGCTTGGTCGGCCCCAGCACACAAAGCTTGCTGCCAACGCGGCGCAGCGAGGAGCCGATGACATGGCCCGGATCCTCGACGATGCCCAGGCCACTGACCAGCAGGGTCACGGGAATGGAAACCGGGCCCTCGTCGGTGACGAAGTAGTTGTAGAACGAGTCCTTGCCGGAGACGAAGGGCGCGGCGTAGGCCAGCGCGGTTTGCGCCATGCCCTTGGTGCATTCCACCAGCGCGCCGAGCTCCGATTCGTCATCGGGATTGCCGACGCAGAAGTTGTCCAGGATGGCGAGGCGATCCGGGTCCGCGCCGACCAGCACGAGCTGGCGCACGCACTCATCGACCACCGCACGTCCCATTGCATGCGGCTCGGTTTTGCCCAACTCCGGCAGCAGCGCGCAGGCCAGCGCCATCAGGCGCGAGCTGCCATCGATGCGCAGGACCGCGCCATCCTGCGGCGCGTCTCCTGCAGCTCCGGCCAGCGGCTTCAAAACCGTGTTGCCCTGCACCTCGTGGTCGTATTCGCGGATGACCGGCTCGCGCGAGACGATGGCGAAGTCACCAAGCAGCATCTTCAGCGTCTCGGTCCAGGACTCGGGTTTGACCGCCACCTTGGGAGCCTTGGCCGGGCGGTTGCACCAGCGCGCCTTCATCTCGCGCCGGGGTGCTTCGTGGAGTTTTTCCACTTCGAGGTCGCAGACCAGGCTGCCGTGATGCCAGACCTTCAGCCGCTTGCTGCCGTCGGCGCGCGCCAGGCGGCAAAGCTCCGTCTCATACATCGCGGCGAGCTTTTCCAGCTCTGGGATGGCCGCCTCTTCGACAGCCAGCACCATGCGCTCCTGGGACTCGGAAATGAAGACCTGCCAGCTCTCCAGACCGGGCTCCTTCAGCGGCGCGTTCTCCAGCCAGACTTCGCCACCTACCTCGCTCAGCATCTCCCCAGCCGCGCTGCTGAAGCCGCCGGCGCCGCAGTCGGTGACGAATTCAATGAGGCCTTTTTCGCGCGCGGCAAGAATGAAGTCGGCGACTTTCTTCTCCTCGATCGGATTGCCGATCTGCACCGCCGTTTGATCCTCCTCGTGGCTGCCGGTGGTGAGCGAGGCGGAGGAAAAGGTGGCGCCCTTCAAGCCGTCGCGCCCCGTGCGCCCGCCCGCGGCGATGAGCCAATGCCCTGGCTTCACTTCCTTGGCGATGTCCTTGATCGG
>CAZKMS010000196.1:0-8264 GCA_964553805.1 uncultured Verrucomicrobiaceae bacterium | reverse complement strand
TTGTCCTGGATGGAGGCGGAATACACGCCCTTGAACGGGCAGGTGTTGGTGAACAAGCGGCCATCCTCGTAACGCATCTTGTCGAGCGTGAGATAGACCACCTCGCCGTCCACCTCGATCGGCACCGTCAGCGCGAAGGCGGCGGTTTCAGCATCCAGGCCCGGCTCCAAACCGAGTGTGGCAGGGTCCAGCGGCATCGAAACCTCCGCATCTCCCTCGGGCACTTCGCCCTCCACATCGATCTTCAAACCCGGCAACGCTGTGCTGCCGCCTTCAGGCAGCACGCCGCCGGTGAGTTCCGCGAGTTGATTGACCGTGACCAAGTCGATCTTGAACACACTGCGCTCCTTGATCGCCTCCGGTTCGATCAACACCTGCACCGGACCGCCGTCGCTCTCCGCCTCCAAGATGCCGCCGTATTTGTAAAGGCCGATGCGGCCGTTATCGAAGAGCTGGCGGGTGGCGGGCACGGTCACGCGGGTGCCGTTGGCGTTCACAAACACCGCCTCAATGAAATCCTCTTCCGCAGCGTCGATGTAGTTCGCGAAACTGCCGTCCGGCTTGCTCAGCACCGTCGCCGTCGCTCCTGTGTTTTGATTGACCAAAATCACCGGCACCTCCGGGTCGGCGGTGCCCGCGCTGCCGTGGGCAATCACATGGCTGCTGCCTTCCGCGCTGCTGTAACCCACGAGTTGTGAAAGCACTGTCGGTGGCACATTGTCCGCACCCGGTTCGTAAATCACCAACTGCGCGCCCGCGGGCCGCTCAAAAAACGGCAGCACGCTGAAGCTAAAAGCCCGATTGCCTTCGATCTCCAAACCCTGGCGATCCCGAATCGTCGCCGCCAGTTCCACCGTGTAAGTCGCCGCATGCTCCAGCGGGTTGGTGGGCAAAAACACCGCCTCAGTGGCCGCGAGGTTCAAGCTCAGGCTGCCGGCCACCTGCACGCCCAGCGGGTTGGTTACCGTCAGCGCGTCGGCGTTGAAGCTGGCGCGGTCCAGCGGTTCGCTGAAACGCACATGGATTGGGGTGGCGGCGCTGACTTTTTGCTCGCCGTTGGCGGGTCTGGTGGAAACGATGCGCGGTCCTGACGGTCCGATTTCAATTTCCACCACCGCGTGCGCGCTCGCATCGGCCAGTGCTGCTGTCGCCTCGCCCGTGTTTTCGTTGCGCGCATCGCTGGCCAGCACCACACGGCTGCCCGGCCCGCCGAGCGTGGCAAAAGCGCCGCCACTGTCGGTGATCGAGAGCCAGGGTTCCTCCAGCACGCGCACCAGCGCGCCTGCCTGGAGGGCGCTGCCGGTGTCACGGACCAAGCCGGTGATGAGGCCCTCCGCCTGCGCCAACGTCACCAGCACAAACAGGCCTGAGCCGCGCAGACCAGGCAGCCGCTGTCCCGTCATGGGTTCGATGCGGCTCACGCGGCCTTGCGCGTCGGAAGCCAGTCGCAACAGCGGCTGCAAACCGGACTCCGCGCCGTTGCTCACGCACTGCGCCAGAACGAAGAACGCGTTCGGCGTCATCGTTTGCCGCAGGGTGAAGGGCATTTCCACACCCGCCGCCAGCGGTGGCAGGTTCAGTTCAAAAGCCCGCAGCGCGCTCAGCCCGCCGAGGAAGCGCTGCAGGTTGTCCGTTGCCAGCTCCCTAATTTCCGCCGCTGCCGGGCCGCCCACTGCATCTGCCGGCACATCGATTTGCAAGCCCTCCAGCGACAGCACGCCGCCGTCTTCCGTGACCACCGCGCTGCCACGCTTGCTGAGTGACAGCACACTGACGTTGATGCGCGCTTCGCTCAATTCGTCCGGCCCGAAAAGCACACGTGGACGCAGGGGGAAACGGGCGCTCGCCGAGGCGGGATCGTTGTCGCCGGGGAACTGGTAGGCGTAAAAGGTGGCGTCGTAATCCGGCGTCTTCAAGGCGCGGCCGTCGGCCAGGTCGTAGGTTTCCTCGACCTCCGCCAGGAACCAGGCGCCGCTGGCCAGTGGCTGGGCAGCGTTGACAAAGCCCACGGTGGCGGTGGCGGTCACTTGAGCTGGATCACGGCTGGCCACGGCGGTGACGGGATCGACGCTGCCGAGGGCGGAGATGGCGGCGGCAATCTGCGGCGGTTCGCCGGCGGGCAGCGGTTCGCCTGCCGCAGGCGCGGCGAGATGACCGGCGGGCAGGTTGTCGGCGAGCACCAGGGCGTAACTGCCTGGCTGCCGCAGCGCCGCGCTGACTGCGTTTGTGCCATTGCCAGTGAGCACGGATTCGGCGATCCAGGTCGGGGAACCGCTGTCATCAAGGCGGATGAAGGCGATCTCCTGCGCTAGTCCCAGCGGCTGCGGCAGTTTCATTTGCACGGCGACATCCACCAGGGCCGCTGCCGGCAGGTCCGCATGAAAGGCCGCCAGCGGACTCCAGCCAAAGGGCAGGGTCAGCGGCAGGCTTTGGCCGTGCAGGTCGGTGACCGCGGCGGATTCCACCTGCTCAAACGCCTCCGGCGGCACGTTGAGCGTCACTTTCTCCGAAGGCGATTTCACCACACTTGGATTCAGCAGCGAAAGCGTGACGCGCTGCGGGTTCAGTTCCGTCAGCCAGGGGAAAGGCACCACCCGCACCTGGCCTTGCAGCAGGTCGGCATGGCGATGCACGGCGAGGTAGCCTTCTTTTTCAAACCGCCAGTCGTGCGCGCCTGGCGCGCCGCCAAGGGAGGCGAAACCGGAGGCGCTGTCGCTGGTCAGAATGGCCTCGCCCAGCGGACCGGTTTGCCGGATGAGGACGCCGCCGAGCGGATGCCCGTTGCCGTCCAGCGCGCGTGTGCGGGCTAGTCCAAAATCCCCTGCCGGATTCACGGGCACTTGCGTCTGCCGGAAGACCTGCGCGCCGCGCGCGTCGCTCACATGCAGTGTGACCGTGTACAAGCCCGGCGCGTTGTAGGCGTGCGGAGCGGCGGCGCTTGCGGCGGCTTGGCCGTCGCCGAAATCCCAGGCAAAGGCCAGGGCGTCCTCATCCGGGTCGTTGCTGGCGCCAGCGTCGAAGGGGATTGGCACACCCTGCTGGCCGGAGTACGGACCGCCGATCACAGCCAGCGGGTCGCGGTTGCGCACGCCGTGCAGCACCACCTCGTAGGAACTGCGCAGGCTGTTGGGGCGCTCAAACGTGAAGGTGAAGGCGGTGCTGGCACCCGCGGCCACGCCTGTGCCAATGGAGGCGGACAGATCGAAGTAGAACGTTTGGTAGGGCGCCTGATCGAGCCCGCCGAGAACACCCGCGCTGGTCACGCTCAGCCCCGCCAACGCAGCGCCTGTCTCTTGCGGGGTGAATCGAACAGCGGCATGCAGCGGCGGTTCAACCAGGCGGTCGCCGGTGTTTTGAACCGTCACTCGAACGGTCGAAGCCAGTTTGCCGGTGGCGCGATTGAGGGTGCTGCGTTCCTCGCTGTAGCTGAGGCTCACTCCCTGGGTCAGTTCGACCGGTGTTTGTGCTGCCAGAGCCAACGGCCACAGCAGCGCCAGCGCGAGCAGCAGACCGTGGCGGCCGCGCCAGGATGGATCATGGGTCGTCGGATTCATGCGCAGGCGTCTCACGGGGTTGGGGCGGGTTCCAAAAGCACGCCCGCGCTTTGAATGGCGGTGTTTTTTGGGGTTTCACCGCTGACGGCGGGAAGCTGGGGCAGGAGAGTGTAACCGGCCCCCTCAGTTTCATTTCCAACCAGGATGCCCTGGTAAGTGATCCGGCGGGTGATCAAAGTTTTGGCGCTGGGCGGCAGCAGCGGGTTGTTCTCTTTCAAGGTCAGCCGACCTTTGAACAGCCCGGTCTTCGCGTTCACGGAGAAGGTGATGGCGCGTGAGTTGTCCGCCTTCACAAACACCGCCTTGTTCTTCCCGCTCAAGGCAAAACTCGTGTCCGCCTGCAACGGCAGCGCGGTCTCGATGCCGGCGCGCGCGAAAGTCAGGAGCGCCCGGTTGTTCGCATCCGTCAGGCCCAGAATGCGCTCGTTTTTGGCCGGGGCTGTGTACAAGCCGCCGCGCAGGTCGAGGAAACGCGGGGTGAAACCGGCGCGGAACAAGCGATTGTTTTTCGCCAAGTTAGGTGGCCGCAGCCAGTCCGCGCAGCCGGCCAGTTCGTTGTCCTGAACAACCGCTTTCGGGGTGAGCACAAGCATGCCAAGCAGTGAGCCGCGCGCACTGGCCCCATAGAGCCGGCGGAACAGCAGCACCTGGCCATTGGGTCCGGCGAAGGTGGAGCCGGTGATTGCCGAGCCGTCCATCAAACGGCCACTCAACCGGGCACTGCCATTGACGGGGTTGAGCTTGGCCGAGAGAAAGCCAAAGCCTTGCGGCAGGCTGCTGTCGGCGGTGTCGGTTGCTTCGCGCCACCCGAGCGCCGCAGTGTAGTATCCGGCCAGCTTGTCGGCGCGCCGGGTCTTGCTCCAGGGATTGCGCCAGCCCGCCACTGGCGTGCTGCTGAGGCCATCAGTCAGGCTGCCTTCAATAAGGCGGCCGCTGCGGCTGTCGAGGGTGAATGCGAGTGTGTGCGGCACCGTGTTGCGACCGCGTGCGATGATGACCGACACGGGCACCACGCGCGGCGACGCGGGGCTCACCGTCAACGCACCACGAAACGGCCGGCGTTTGCCGCCCTCGTCATGCGTGCCGGAGAAGGCGGCGCTTGAGGACACTTTCACCAGCAAACTGCCGCCCAGTCCGCTGTTGAGGGCTTGATTCCGACCCGCAGGACCGCTGAATGTTCCGATCAATCCAGGTGCGAGCGGCGCGATGCCGAGGCTGCTGACGAGCGTGGTTTTGCCGCGCTGATTGCTGACGGTCAGGGTGACTTTGAAGGGGGTGGTTTTGGCGGCCTTGGGCACCCCGCTGATCTGGCCCGTGGCTGTGTCACAGCGCAAACCCGAGGGCAGTCCTTTGGCGCTGAACCTGGTTGGCTGGCGCAGCGCCAGTCCGTCGGGATCGTCCGCTCGTGCAGGAATCTGAAAGGCATAAGGCATGCCCACCTGGCCGCCAGGCAAAGTGAGCGGCAGAACGATTTCAGGCTTGGCGTTGGCCGCGGTGCCGGCAGGCGCAAAGGCAAGCAGCATGTCGGTGCTGGTCACGCTGCCTTCGCTATTGCTCACGATCACCCGGTAGCGACCCGCGTCGGTCAGTGCCACGCTGGGCAGGGCAAGGCTGCCGGCATTGGGTGAGCCGGGAAAATCAGCGCCGTTTTTTTGCCAGACAAAGGTCAGCGGGCCGGGGCCGGTGGCAGTCACCTGGAACAGGACTTCATCATTCAATGCCGCCAGCACACCTGCTGATTGCGCGGTGATCTTGGGAAAGTCCTTCACCTCCAGAGAAGCTGACTCGCTGCTCTCCGCTGAGCCGTTTGACACCACGACCTGATACTCTCCTTCGTTTCCCAGTGCCACCGGATTGAGTGTCAGGACCGGGCCTGTCTCACCTGGCAGGTCGATGCCATTGTGCTGCCATTGAAAAAGCAGGGGGCCTGCGCTTGCGCCCGGGTTGGCCGTGATGATCGCAATCTCACCGGGGCGCACTTTGAGTGCGGCTGGCTCCACCGTGACACTCAAAGCTGGCGCCGGGCCGCGCACCTTGAGTTTGCCGTCAGTGGTAAAAGTGCCGCTGTCCCAGTCGATGCCCGGCGGCAGGATCAAGTTGTCCGCCCAATCCAGATCACCGGTGACGGGGCCGGATGTCCAGTCCATCAAATCAAACACCGCTCCCGCCTGTGGCACGAAGGTTTCCTCCAAAACCACGCGGAAGCGCGCTCCAGCCGCGACAAGCTGGATCTCCCCGGCACTCAATGCCGTGAAGCCGTCCTCTGCCAGGCGGAATACGACTTCGCTGTTTGCGCCGAGTGACACACTGCTGTCGAGGCGCAGCGATTCTTTTCCGACCGGAACGCCAAGCTGCCCCGGCACCAGGCGCGCTCGGCTGTTGGGACCCCCTGCCACATTCACCGCGCCGGAGATCGAGCCGATGCCGCCAAGCGTCCCGCCGGCGCCCACGCCCACCGGTCCGCTGCCCGTGGCCGAGCCGCTGGCGTTCATCACCCACAACGCCGAGCCCGCGTTCGCAGTCCCGCCTCCACCACAGAGGAGCGCCTCCAAGACCCCGCCCGAGCAGAAGCAATCCAGCCCGCTGGAGCCGGAGCCATCGCCGGAGAGGGTGGTGGCACCGCTGTAAGTATTGGACACCTCGAGCACCAGCAATCCGGAGCCGGTTTTTTCCAAACCACCAGCGCCACCCACAGCGCCGCCGGTGAAGCTGTAGCTGCCCGCGGTGACGCGCACCCCGGCGGGCAGCGCGCCCGTCGGCGCCACGCTGATCACTCCACCGTCGCCGTCGAACACCGCAAGGGCGCCCTCCGCAAAGACCCGGTTCGTTCCGCCGCTGGCGAGCCGCCAGTTGGCCGTCGCGCCGGTGTCCCACACCCCATTGCCTTGCAAGGCCCAGTGCAGCGGCGCCGAGAGCACCGTCACCTCCACATTGTCCACCGCCACGGTGCTGTCGCCGTCCACGTCGTTGAGATCAAAAAACTGGAAGGCCACCGTCAAAAAGCCCGCGCCCTCAAACAGGCCTGCCGTTGCCGCTGTCAGCGTGTAGCGCGTCCATCCCGCGCCTTTGGAGCTTGCCCCCAGAGTGGCGTCCGCCGCGACACCAAAGAAGCCGCCGGCATCCAGGTCAAACAAGGCCACCGCCTCGTCAAAGACGCCGCCTGCCAGCGTCGGCCCGAAAGCATTACTCCCCAAATACACCGTGGCAAAAAACGAGTCGGGCAGGAAGCCCGTGGGCACGGTGGGAGAAAGACCGTTGAGCACATCAAAGGAAATCTGGAAACCGGCAAATTCCTCTCCCACCGCGACGGTTTGAAACAAGCCCGTTGGCGTGGTCACCGAATCGGAGAACACCGCTTGGTTGCCCGTGTTAAAAATCACACCCTCCTGGTTCCAGCCGGCCAGTGAACCGGTGAATTCGCCGTTGCTCACAATGCCCGCCGCCGGAGCCACGCCGGCACACAACCCCCAGCCGGCCAGCGGACGAAGGCATGCTTTGATGCCTCGACCAATTCTTAAAATGGAATCTAGTATAATCATGACTGAATGCCAGCACACAACGCGCCATGCCGCGCGCTGTAAAAATAATGCGCGGGAATGGGTTTGCGGGGTGACTGCCGGTTTGCAACAAGCTATTGCCCATCCCGGAACGCCGGTTGCGCGGAAAAAGGACCGGTCACAAAACCCAAAATTTGAATCACATCCATCCCCTAGGTAGAATGCCATATCACCGGACGAGGATCAGCAAGCTGCTTTCGGGCGGTTGCTGGAGCACCACGCCGGGTCTTGGCCTTGGTCATGCACGCAGGCACCGCGGGCGTGCCGGCCACGCTCACCTGCGTGTGGTTGTGTCCCACCAAGCGGACGGGAACACCAATTCATCATGCGCCAACGATGGCAGCTCAATGGCATCGGGTTAAACGCTGCCTTTGCCGAGCCATTTTTCAGACACGAGTCCTGGCATCGCGCGCCGAATCGGCAAAGATTCTGCTTGCGCACGCTAAAGATAAGGTTGAAAAACTTGAGCTTTTTTTTAGTCTCATAACTGCGCCCCACGGGCAAGCAGGCGTTTCCCACATGACATCCATGAACAACCGCGTCTCTTCCTCCCGCCGGTTCCCGCTGTCTTTCGGCGGCTTCACTGCCATTGCCTTGTTCGCCTTCGGAGGCGTTGCCGGTTTCGTTGCCGCTTCCGAACCCAGGATCGCCGGTTGGGGCAACGATCAGTACGGCCAGGCGAGCGCTCCTCTCGATGTGAGAGACGTGACGGCCGTCGCCTCGGGGAAATACCATAACCTCGCCCTAAAGGAGGACGGCACCGTCGTCGCCTGGGGGGACAATAGCCAAGGCCAGACGGACGTGCCGGAGGACTTGGAGGGCGTGGTGGCCGTCGCCGCAGGGGTGAACCACAGCCTTGCCCTGAAGGACGATGGCACCGTCGTCGTCTGGGGGGCTAACTGGAACGGCGAGAGCGACATCCCGGAGGGCTTGGAGGGCGTGATGGCCATCGCCGCCGGGGGGCACCACAGCCTCGCCCTAAAGGAGGACGGCACCGTCGTCGCCTGGGGGGGCAGTGAATTCGGACAGGCCGACGTCCCGGAGGAATTGGAGAACGTGGTGGCCGTCGCCGCAGGGTATTACTCCAGCCTCGCCGTGAAAGACGACGGCACCGTCGTCGCCTGGGGGAACACGTATGTCCCGGAGGAATTGG
>CAZKMS010000195.1:0-8402 GCA_964553805.1 uncultured Verrucomicrobiaceae bacterium | reverse complement strand
CGCCAACCCTCGCGCTTGCAAGGATTATCCGGTGCACTTACTTTATGAATTCAAGGCGCCGAACAAGGCGCTGGAGCCAACCGGCTAAAGCCCGGTGGCTCAGCTTTGACGTCCGCCATTCCGGGCGTCCCGCTTCCCGCGAAGGACGCCGCGTCGCTCGCGCTCGTCGTCCCCGATGCCGCGCGGCTGCCGAAGTCCGGTCGCGCCGTGCTGCGTGTTGAGACCGAGCAGGACGGCGCCGACCTGCGCATCGAAGTCCGCCCCAACGGCCAGCCGCTGGAACCGTGCGAGCACGGCGACACCGAGCTGTCCCCGCCGCTGGAGCGCAACGCCCTTTTCCCCACGCGCGAGCGGCTCCGGTTTTTCGCCGTGCCGTTGGAGCGCCTGCGCGACAACCCCAACCGGATCGAGGTCGTCAATCTCGACAAGGCGGACGCCTCCTGCTCATTCTACTCGCTGGAACTCGCGCTTTTCCCATGAGCACCGATGTCTGGCAATTAGTTGAGTCCAGCCATGCCGTCGAATGACAACCGCGAAGCCCAACGATTACGCTTGGCGCATCCGCGAGCGCTTGCTGCGTTTGGTTGCAAGAGTTGCGGGAGGCGGGATAGACTGCAACTTGATCGCGGGAGGCCGCGAACGGGACTGGCTGGCGGCGTTGATCGCGCAAAAGTCCGGCCCTGTGTCATACATGGTCGCAGCCCATGCCACTCATGGCTGAAATGAATGGAACGCGAAACCGCCGATCAACTCGAAGCCCTGCATCCCGACGCCTTCGGCTGGGCGCTGCATTGTTGCGGGGGCGACCACTCGCGCGCGGAGGAGGTGCTGCAAAATGCCTACCTGAAGATGGCGGCGGGCAGGGTTTCGTTTTCGGGCGCTTCGAGCTTCAAGACTTGGTGGTTCGGCGTCATCCGGCTTACGGCGCGCGAGGAGTTCCGGCGTCTGCGTTATCGCGAGTCGCTGCTCGGGCGGCTGCTGCTCCAGTTGGGTGGCGAGCCGTACGATCCGCGTCCGGGTCCGGCGCGGCAGATCGAGATGGACGAGCAAGCGGTGTTGCTGCACGCGGCCCTCACCCGGCTCCCGGCGCGGCAGGCGGAGGTGCTGCACCTCGTGTTTTATCAGGATTTGTCTTTGAGCGAGGCTGCCGCCGTGATGAAGATCGGCCTTGGCTCCGCGCGCCAGCATTACCAGCGGGGCAAGGATCGCCTGCGCTCGCTGCTGCAAACCGAACCCGCCCTTTCCATCGCCCATGAATCCTGATTCCGATCACGATCTGCGCGAACACTTCGCCCGCCAACGGCGTGGTGACCACGGACACGCTCCGGCTTGGAATCCGCGCTGGCTCGACGCGCCGGTGCAACGTGTCCGTCCTGGCCTGCCACGTTGGATTCCGCTCACCGCCGCCGCATGCCTGCTGCTTGGATTCGTCATGACGCGGCTTGAACCGCGCACGCCGGTTGATCTTACCACCGCGCTGCCTGAATTTTTCGCCACGCGGGGCGGACCGTTGTTCCCTGGCATCGGGGCGCAGGCCGGAATGCCCAGCGATTTTTTTCTTCCCACCCACCTCACCATCCAACTGCCATGAAATCCATCCTCCTCAGCGCCGCTGTCTTTGGCGCTGCTCTTGCCATTCACGCCGGGCCTGAAGCCTGGCTGCCAAACCGCCTCCTCACGCCTGAGATGATGGCTGCGTTGAAACCCGCGCTCGATCTCTCCGACGACCAGGAGGCGCGGATGCAAGCCATCATCACCGAGTCGCGCGGCCAGGGCGCGCCGCTCGAACAAGCCGTGCGCGACCAGCAAAAGGCGCTCAAAGCACTGCTGTTCCAACACGGCACGACGCCCGATACCGCCAGCGCCGCGCTCACGCGATTGCTGGAAGCCGAGGCGTCCGTGAAACAACTTCAACTGCGCACGCTGATCCAGCTTCGCGACATCCTCACGCCGGAACAGCAGGAGAAAGCCGTCAAGCTGGCCCCGGACCACTTGGCGGAGAGCGAAGACATCAAGGCCCGTGTGCGCGGGAAAGCCGAAAAACTCCGTGCCGCCGTCGAGTCCCTCGGCATCGATCCCACCCCCGCCATGAGTGAGCGCGGCGCGGAGATCGAAGGCCTGATGAAAGCCGGCGAATGGGCGGCGGTTGACAAGGCGCTGGACAAGATCATCCAGGAAAGCGGCGCCGACGAACCCGAATCCACCGAGGAAATCGATTTTTCCCAATACGATGCCGGCGGCACCGGGATCGAAGACTTGAAGGCGCGCTACCATGCCCTGGAGGAAAAAGGCCGCTCCATCATCTCCATCCCCCTGCTGCGGCAGCTTTTGAAAGCGAAGGAAACCTTTGAAGAAGCCAAGACCGCGCAGGACGCGGAACAGATCGGGCGCATTCTCACCTGGGCGGAGCAGCAACTCGGCAAAGATTGAGCTTCTGACCGGCAGTCGAATGCGGGTGGCAGGCAGGGCCGGCAGCCCGCCATGAAACCAAAATCATCGCCGCCGCACCGCAGACAACGCCAGGAGCGAGGCAATGACCAGTACACCACCCCCTGGTTCCGGCACTGGCACGGAAGTCCATTCTTGTGCCGCATTTAAATTCGCCGCCAAGGGATCAAGCATGACTTGCACCGTGCTGCCGGGCGCGCCGAGCACCGCCTCCTGGACGTCAAAGCTCATGCCCCAGCCCAGCGGGACAGCGGTGATGTGTGCCGTCTCCGGCACCAGCCAGGAGTCATTCCGGATGAGTGCCCACTCGACTGGATTGAAGGTCAGTTCCCGTCCGCCTTGATAGACCCAGACATACGCCTGCTCGCCCACCCCAAACATCTCGCCCGGCATCGCCCCGGTCCCCTCAGAAGTGTAGTCGTGCGCCAGCGTGAAGACGCTGGCGAAGTAGCCGTAGGATGGGTTGTAATCTGCCACATCGAGCGTTTTCCAGTTCTCTGCCCACTCGGCCAGATTACCAGCATCCGGCCGAAAATCCGCGCCAAAGGTTCCCAATTCAAAAGTGACCGTGTCATCCAAAAGCTCTCCGCGGCTGTCACTCCACCACTCAGACACCGCTCCTGCCCAAACTATCTGCCTGCTATCAGAACCTGACACAACTCCGCAGCCCAGAAGAATTGCCCAAATCAGCATGAATCCATTCCGTTTACCCATCATTCTACCTAAGCCCGTCTTGGCCGCCTGACAACGTTCGACTTGTCAGTAAATTGTAAGCGAAGGAGCAAGTTTGCCTCAACAACCTGCGGGGGAGCCTCGCCGGAATTCACAACTCGAATCCCCTGTCCTGAAGCAGCCGCTCTGCCAGCTTCAAATCCGCCGGAAACGTGATCTTCAGATTCGGACTCGTGTTTCCCACCACCCGCACCGGCTCGCCCAAATGCTGCACGGCGGACACCTCGTCCGTCACCAGCAGGCCCGCCGCCAGCACCGCTTCATAAGCCCGCCGCAGCAAGCTCACTCGAAACACCTGCGGCGTCTCCATCACCCACACGCCGGTGCGATCCAGCGCCTCCGTTACCTCGCCCGCCGCGTCCACTCTCTTGATCGTTTCCGTCAAAGGCCGCGCGCACACTGCCGCGCCGCTTTCCGCCGCAGCTTCCACGCAACGCGCGATCTGCTCCGGCGTGATCAGCGGCCGCGCGCCGTCATGCACCGCCACCAAGCCTTCATGCGCCACCGCCTGCAAACCCGCCCACACCGAGAAGTGCCGTTCCGCTCCGCCCGGCAGCACCGCGCGCAGTTTTTCCAACCCTGGCTCACGCCGCCAAACCTCAACCGCCGCCGCCACCTCACCGCCCGCGATCAGCAAAATCTCGCCCACCGCCCCGCAGCGCGCAAAGGCCGCCAGCGTCCGCCGCAGCACCGGCACCCCCGCCAGCGGCGCCAGCAGCTTGTTGAAGCCCATGCGCCGGCTGCCGCCGGCCGCGACCACAATGGCGGTGACACTTTCCGCATTCATGCCAGGTCACACGGCTTCGACACTGGCCACGGCCATCGCCGCGATGCCTTCCTCCCGGCCGACAAAACCCAGCCGCTCATTGGTGGTCGCCTTGATGCCCACGTCCTCCGGCGTCAATCCCAGCACCGCCGCGATGTTCGCCCGCATCGCCTCCGCATACGGCCGGATTTTCGGCGCCTCGGCGATGAGCGAGGCATCGACATTGACCAGCCGCAGGCCCTTCTCCATCGCCAGCTCCGCGCAGCGCTCCAGGATTTTCAGGCTGGAGATGCCCTCGATCGACGCGTCCGAGGGCGGAAAATAATAACCGATGTCCGGCAGTCCGAGCGCGCCCAGCACCGCGTCGGCGATGGCATGGCTGAGCACGTCCGCATCCGAATGCCCCTTCAAACCCCGCGCGTGCGGAATCTCCACCCCGCCCAGCACCAGCCGCCGCCCCTCCGCGAACGGATGCACATCATAACCGATTCCCACACGACTCATCGCGCCCCAGTAGCCCAGGCGCTCCCAGTTGTCACATGCTTGTCCGGAAAAATGCGCGCCCCCCCCGCGCTGGTGCAATTCCGTGTTGTGACTCCATCCAGCCAATGCCAGCCTGGGCGGCATGAAGTTCCTCTGGGTGCCTTTGCTCGCCATGATTCATCCTTTTGCCTCTTCCGCTGCGGAGCCAAGCCCGCGTCCCACTTGGCCGGCCGAGGTGGAAACCATTGCCATCCCCGCCACCCAGCCGGGCGAGCCGGAACAACCCGCCCTGTTTTGGCGCGCGCCCGGCGACCAGCCCGCTCCGCTTTTGGTCGCCCTGCACACTTGGTCATCCGATCACCGTCAAACCGGCAGCAGCCTGCCTTATTTGAAATGGTGCCGGCAGGAGGACTGGCATTTCATCCACCCGCACTTTGGCGGCCCCAACCTCACCCCGCGCGCCATGGGCTCGGAGGCGGCGGTGGCGGATGTCGTCGCGGCCGTGGCCTGGGCGCGGGAAAACGCCAGCGTGGACGCGGATCGCATCTGCCTGATTGGCGTCAGCGGCGGCGGCCACATGGCGTTGCTGATGGCCGGCCGGCATCCGGAACTCTGGGCCGGCGTCTCCGCCTGGTGCGGCATCTCCGACATCGCCCAATGGCATGCCGACTGCCGTGCCACACCGCGTTTTGGCAGGTACGCCGACAACATCGAAGCCGCGCTCGGCGGTGCGCCGGATGCTCAAGCGCGCAAGGACGACGCCGCGCGGCGCAGCCCGCTGACCTGGCTGGCGCAGGCGCGCGCGCTGCCGCTCGACATCCAGGCCGGACTGCACGACGGCCGCAGCGGCAGCGTGCCCTTCGCCCACAGCCTGCGCGCCTGGAGCGCGGCTGTCGATCCTGCCGCGGCGCTGCCGGAGGAGTGGATCAGCCGCTTTTACACCAGCCAGCACCCATCCGAGCCCGCCCCGCCTGCGGACCCGCTGTACGGTCCACGCCAGCCGGTTTTTCAACGCGCCCATGGCGCCACCCGCGTGACCATCTTCGACGGCGGCCACGAAATCCTCCACGCGGTCGCGCTCAACTGGCTGGCGCTGCAACGGCGCGGTCAGCCAGCTACATGGGAGGTCCTCAAGCCGAAACCGCTGGATGTCGAGGAATTTGAGATCCAGTCCGGCAAATAACCGGTCGCCGTCTCAGAACCGCGCCTCAAGCCCAATGACAGGGCCGTGCGTGATCGTATCGAGCTCGAAGTCGCCATCGCTGTAATCGGTGCCTATGGCGCGGTAACCCAGTCCGATGCTGAGCCAGTGGTTGAAGTGGTAGCCGAACCCCGCGAAAACTTGCCACGTCAGGTCACTGCTGACGCCAAAACCGCCGATGTCCCCGTTGTAGCGGAAGAAGAACCGGTCGCCAAGCTCCGCCTGTCCGCGCAGACCGACGATCGGATCAATCCAGTCCACGTCGGCGCTGCCCGCCACCTCGCCGCCGCGCGCAAAGCGGCCGGTCAGCTCCGCCTCAATCACATTGATCCGCGCGCCAGCAAAAATGTCCATGTGATACCCGTCGGTCTCAATCACCCGGTAGGCCACGGTCGGATTGATGATCCATTGCTTCTGCTCCAGGCGGAAACTGCGGAACAGCAACCCGCCACCGTCGAACTCCTGGGAAACCTTGCCGTAAGTGATGTCAACGCCCATCGAAAAGCGCCCGTAACCCGCCTCCAGGATGCCCATCGCCGCCATGTCCATGTCCTCCAGCGTGTCCTCCATGCTCACATCCAACGGCGCGCTCAGAGGACCCACCCTCAAATCACCATCAATCGCGGTCACCCAGCCGTAGGGCGCGATGCGGAACCACCAGCCGCTTTCGACCGCTGATTCGATCGGCACGGGTGGCGTGCTTATGGGGGGGCCTGCCAGGGCGGTGGCAGCGGCAAAGGCAGCGAGGGCGGGAAGAGTGAGGTGTTTCATGGCCGGGAGATATCAGCCACACCAAACCCGAAAACCAGCCAAAGAGCAAGCCCAAACGCTGCCAGGCGCGTCTGCTGAGGCTACTCCGCCCCGCCGCCCTCCGTCAGCAGCAGCACAAAAATGAGCTGGCCATCCCGCCACTTGGGACCGGAAATGAACAGCGGGCTTTTTGGCCGCAACAGCGCGTCCGTTTTGAGCAAAACCTGCTCCTGACGCCAGAATTGCAGGTGCAGATGAATGCCACCGCCGGTGCCGGGCCCTTTGGAGTCCACCTTCAGAAACAAATCCGCCGACGGCACCACCCAGGACTCATACTCGCGAAAGACGTCCTGGGTGTGCTGGCCGATAATCTCATAGTGTTTCCACGGGAACACGCGCGCCAAGCGTGCTTCCAAATCGTCCAAACGCCCGGGGTCCGCCTGCTTGACCCCGGTGAGCTGGGCCGCGTCGGCGGTGGCGTAAATAAGCGCGCCCCAGACCTTGCCATCCGTATCCGGCCGCACCAAGGGCGGGGTCGCTGCAGGTGGCGCGGCCGCAGCCGGTTTTTCCTGCTGCGCGAACAAGGGCAGGCCTGCCAGCAGCAAGGCGCTCAGAATTCCGGACAACAGGCGCTTCATGATCGTCAACTGCGGGGTGTCCACAGCAGCGGATTATTGCGCGCGTCACGCATCACCACGACTTCGACTTCGCCCGACGCGCCACGCAGGGCGGTGCCCGCGAGGCCGCTGTCAGCGTCCCCGCTTTGCAGGTTCCAGCCGACGATTTTACGATCCGCCGGCAGCTCATCCAGGCCGTCCAGCATGAGCACCGTGGCGTCCGCCTCATCGGAGTGGTAAGCGTTGACCATCACTTTCGGATTGGGCGCGTAAGTGCTCATCACCAGGGTGTCACTCGCGGAGGGCGGCGAGCCACGATCGGCGAGCAGCAGCACAGCGATGGCCGCAGCGGCAGCGGCCCCGAACAACCAGGGTGAGCGCAGCCATTCCAGCCAGGTGCCGCGGCGTGACGCGGGCGTGGCACGCTGCTCGTCGAGATCCATCTGCGCCAGGCGCACCTGGATTTGCGAATTGAAAAAGTCGGCGTGCGGCACCGGCATCTCGGCGGGCAGGCCGTTTTTCAGCATCTCACTGAGCTGGCGGGCGGAGTCCACCTCGGCGCGCAGCGCGGGGTCCGACTGCAGCCGCTGCTCGAAAGCGGCGCGTTCGGCGGCGGGCATTTCCTGGTCGAGCCAGCGCATCCAGTCCGGCGGCGTGGCGGCGTGATTTTCCGGCGGCGTTTTCATGGTCTTAGGTCTTGCAGGATTTCTTGCAGTTTTTTGCGGGCGTAAAACAAACGGGACATCACGGTGCCGATGGAGCAGCGCATGGCCTGGGCGATCTCCTCATACGACAGGCCCTCGACCTCGCGCAGCAGGATGGCCTGCTGGTGGTCGGGCGAGAGCTGGCCGATGGCGTCGCGGATGCGCAGGCCGAGTTCGGCCTGCTTGAGCGCGGTGTCGGGCGCGGCCACCTGGCGCGGGGCGGTCTCGGCGCCGGCGGCGATGCCGTGGTCGGCGCGGCTGTCGTCAAACTCGCCGCCCTC
Organism: uncultured Verrucomicrobiaceae bacterium; assembly: GCA_964553805.1. Lineage (GTDB taxonomy): Bacteria > Verrucomicrobiota > Verrucomicrobiia > Verrucomicrobiales > Verrucomicrobiaceae > JAGRPD01. Next base: position 420 of record CAZKMS010000195.1, on the reverse strand, counting down.
GGCGCGGAGCTTCTTTTTGCGCAGCCAGTCGTAGGCGACGTTGTGGGTGATGCGAAAGAGCCAGGTGTAGAAGGCCGAGTCGCCCTTGAAACCTGGCAGCGCGCGCCAGGCCTTGATGAAGGCCTCCTGGGCGAGATCCCAGGCTTCGGTTTCATTCTGGACGAGGTGGTAGGACATGGCATACACCTTGCCCCGGTAGCGGGTGACCAGGACGTCAAAGGCCCGGCTGTCTCCCGCCTGGCTGCGGCGCACCAGTTCGATGTCCGGGCGGACATCTTCATCTGGGGCGGTCGCAACGGCGGCGGCAGGCATTCGTGGGCAAGGTAATGTCTCGGACGCGGGGAGCGAGCATTTTATTCAAAGGGTTGAGGCAATTGCAAAACTCCACCTGGGAGAGTGAAAAGGGTCTGGTTGGAGAAA
>CAZKMS010000194.1:0-8418 GCA_964553805.1 uncultured Verrucomicrobiaceae bacterium | reverse complement strand
CCTGAGCTACTCCTCCACGTCCAACACACGGACGGACTCGATGCCCGCTTTTGACCAGTCGTATTCGTCGAGCCATTTCACGCCGGACGCGGCCGTTTCGGGATCGGTCAACGACTCAAAGGAGACCGAGTGGTCGTTCATACCGATCAGCACCTTGCCGCGATACCAAGCCCGGCCTCGACGGTACGGACCGCCGCCCTTCAAATCCCATCGCGGCGGCCACGACGCTTCCAAGGCGTTTTCAAACAGCAACGGCAGGCCATGCCCTGCTGTCTGTTGCGGCCCGTCTGGAGCTTGCCGCAACCCATCCACCATCATCCAGTGATTTTCACCCGGCTCCAAAGCTCGACCGAACTGCGGCGGTTCTCCGACGATGCCATCGGGACGAAATTTGGAGTGAGCCGTGGAAAAGCTCCGTTCGCTCGCTGCCTCCAGAATCCCCTCCCGAAACAAAGCCCGAAGCGCCTCATTCGCGGTTTTCCCGGAAGGATACGCTCCGCCGTGATCGTCGGCATACAGGGCCAGCGCTCTTTGAATCTACCGGAGATTGGACACGGTCTTTATTTGGTCGCCATAATGCCGAAGCGCGAACACTGTTTGATATCCCAGGAGTCCCATCAATCCTCCCACGACAAGCGCAAAAATCCACATCCTCCGGCTGCATCCCCGCCGTGGCGGCGGCATTGCGTTTTCATCGCTCATACCGCTTCACCACGCTGTCCTGGCGCAAGGTGAAAGTGGCAAGAAAGGGTCAGAAGTCAATACTTACAATACTTGACGAACGATGCCGGAGAAGTAGCCTCGCAGTCATGCCCAGGCATGCTCCGCCTTCAGTATCCAGGCGCGTTTTATCACGTCCACCACGCGTGGCTCCGGCGGGAGGTTGGAGGTCGATGGGACGAGGAGTCTCCGGTTGAAGGAGTCGGAACTCAAAAGCACCGTTGGCAGTGATCCGAGGAAAGTGGCCATTGCGCACGCAGTGCATCAGAAGACGGCGGCAGCAAGGAAGTGGACGGCAATGAGATAGGAAATGAAAAGCGCGATGAACGTCTGCCAACAAATTAAACGGCTGAAGACTGGCAAACTGAAGCTATCCAAGGCGGCGCAACGATGGCTGTCAAAAATCGATTCCTGACCCTTTTATGGGACAGGCAGTGAGGTGCGAGGCATTGGGAGCTTGGGGGCAGCGGCGCGAGCAAAGAACGGCGCTTGCGCCCAAGCGCCGGTCAAGGAATGGCACTTGCCAAAGTGCCTGGATGAGTGGAAGGCCCGGCTTGGCAGGCCTGTCTCTTGGAACCGGAGGCTTGGCAAGCCTCCTTCCTTGCGCTTCGCGCCCTCCTGCCACCGAACGGAAAAAACGCACCCACTTCCCGGATGAACCTGTTTTTGACCAAACTATTAACCCGGCAATGAAATAGGCACGCACGACGGGCCTCGTAATGAGGGCGAGTCGCCCTCATTACTTCCCGCCGGCAGCCCTGTTCGGCCCCCTGCCCCACCACAGGTCTGGCGCTACCCATACGACCTCGGAGCCTGTGCGCAGAACCGTTTGTTGTTCAAGCTTCAGCTTGTTGGGGGGCGTTTCAGGCTGTGGCGGGCGCTGAATCACGCTGAAGCGCGAACAACGTCACGGCGCTCAACGAGTGCCTGATGCCCCGTTCTTTTCAGGCGCAAGCCCTGGCTCCGCGCGGGCAGGTGCAAAAAGTGGGCGACAAGCCAGGCCTCCCGTCTCTATTGCGCGCCCATGATTCACTCCGTTTTCTTTTGGTTGAAGCCTGACTTGAGCGAGGCTCAGCGGGCGCTGTTTGAGGACGAACTGGCCCGCCTGCCGCGCATTTCCTACCTGGCCCGCGGCTTCGCCGGCAAACCCGCGCCGACAGCGGAGCGTCCGGTCACCGACCACTCTTTTGGCTACTCCCTGGTGCTCGAGTTCAAGTCGATGGCCGACCACGAGTTCTACCAAAGCGACTGCCCTGAGCACAAACGTTTCGTGGACACCTGCAAGGTCTTCTTTGACAAGGTCGTCGTCTATGACAGCCAGCCGCTGAGCTGATCTCAAACCCGCACTTCAATTGTCTATGAATCGCCGGCGACTCGGACAAAGCGGATTGGTCGTGACCGACATCTGCATGGGCACGATGACCTTTGGCCTGCAGGCGGACGAGCCCGCCTCCTTTGCCATCATGGATCGCGCCATCGAGGCTGGCATCGATTTTTTCGACACGGCAGAGATGTATCCGGTGCCGCCCAGCGCGAAGCTCTTTGGCGTGACCGAGGAAATCACCGGCCGCTGGCTGCGGGCGCGCGGCTGCCGCGACCGGATCATTCTCGCCACCAAGGTCACCGGGCCGGGCCACGGCTGGTTCCGTCCGGACATCCGCCATGGCCTGACGGCACTTGACCGGCGCCAGATCGTCCGCGCCTGCGAGGACTCGCTGCGCCGGCTGCAGACGGACTGCATCGACCTCTATCAAACGCACTGGCCGGATCATGGCGGGCGCCAGGCGGACACGCTCGAGGTGCTGACTGAACTCGTCCGCCAGGGCAAGGTGCGCGCCATCGGCTGCAGCAACGAAACGAGCTGGGGACTGATGAAAAACCTGTGGGAAGCGGAGAAGCACGGCCTGCGCCGCTTTGACACCGTGCAAAACAATTTCTCCCTCATCAATCGCCGCTGCGAAAACGAACTCGCACAGGTGTGCCGCCGCGAAGGTGTCAGCCTGCTGCCCTATTCGCCGCTGGGGGGTGGCGTGCTCACGGGCAAATACAACCCATCCGAACTGCCCGCCGGCGCGCGCTTCACCGACTACCTGAAACACGGCGGCCCGCGCCAGAAGAAGATGGCGCGCCGCTTTGTCAATGAGCGCACCTTGGAGACGACCGCGCGTCTGCAAACCATCGCGCAAGACATCGGCGTGAGCGTCACGGCCTTGGCGGTCGCCTGGAGCCGGCAGCATGACTTTGTGGCCTCGACCATCATCGGCGCCACCACGGTGGCGCAGTTGGAGGAGAGCCTGGGCGCAGCCGACCTCATCCTCGACGCGGAAACCCTGGCGCGCATCGACGCGATTGAGGAGGCCATCCCCAACCCGATGACCGAGGACGGTTTGCGGCGCTTGTGAACCCGCCCGTGATTTCATGAGCTTGCCGGATTGCATCGTGGTGATGGGCGTCAGCGGCGCCGGGAAGACCGAGGTCGGGCGCGTGCTCGCGGACCTGGCAGACGCGGACTTTGCAGACGCCGATGACTTTCACTCTGAGGAGGCGCGCGCGAAAATGCGCGGCGGCATCCCGCTGACGGACGAGGATCGATGGCCCTGGCTGCGGCGTTTGCGCGCGCACATCGAACGTCAACGGGCGCAGGGCCGACGCCTGGTGCTGGCCTGCTCGGCATTGCGCCAGGCTTACCGCGAGGTGCTGCGCGGCGACGACACGCCCGCGGTCACACGTTTCGTTTTGCTCGATGGCTCGCGCGACTTGATCGCCTCCCGCTTGGGCGCGCGCAAAGGTCATTACATGCCTTCGACCCTGCTGGACAGCCAGTTGGCCACGCTGGAGCATTCCGGGGATTTGCTCGCTGTTTCCATCGAGCCCGCGCAGTCCGAAATTGCGCGGGACATTCTGCAACAGTTGGAGACGGCATGAGCGAGCCGGACTCCATGCAGCGCGTGTTCTGGGGCTGGCAGCAGCCAGTGCTGGAGGCGGCGGTGGCCTTTCTCACGAAAGGATGCTCTTCGGAAGGCGCCCTTGATCTCGCCGACAGCGTGATCCTGGTGCCGACATCGGAGGCGGGACGGCGGCTGCGGCGGGAGCTGGCGTTGTGGGCGGATGCGCGGGGAGGAGCGGTCAGTGTGCCGCATGTCTGGCCGCCGCAGGTGGCGTTGTTCGCCGCTGAGGATCAAACGCAGACCGCCAGCGAGATCGAAGTGATGCTGGCCTGGATGCGCGCCATCACGACAGCGCCTCCCGCCTCGCTCAAAGCGCTGCTACCGCGGCTGCCTGAGGTCATCCATTGGTCCTGGACAAAAGGCCTGGCCCTCACTCTCACCGATTTGCAGAACACCCTGACCGCCGGCGGCATGAGCATGCCGGATGTGGCGGGCAGCCCTGTCGCCATGCCGGAAAACGAGCGCGCCCGCTGGCAGGACTTGGCGCGGTTGGAGTCGATCTTTGAAGCCGAACTGAAGCGCCGGGGCAAGATCAGTCCGGCCCGCAGCAAGCGTCACCGCGCGCGTCAGCCGCGACTGCCGGAAGGCGTCACTCGGGTGTTGGTGCTGGCAGCGCCTGACCTGCCGCCGCTGCTGAATGACTGGCTGCATGCCTGTGCTGACAGCGGCATCAAGGTGACAGTGGCGGTGCAGGCCCCGGTTGAACTCACGGACGGATTCGATCCCTTTGGCCGGCCCCTGCCCGAGACTTGGGGAGAGGAGTCCGACCTCACCCTTCCGCTCAGCGACGGCGACCTGCACTGCTGTCACGACGCGACCAGCCAGGTGGAAACGCTCGTCTCGCACATGCGGCAGGACGCGGCGAGCGGACTATCCCTTGCCGTGGGCATTTGCGACCCGGAACTCACACCGCTTTTGAAGGAGCGCCTGCAACTGGAAGGCCTTGCTGTTTTTGAACCGGATGGCCTGCCCGCGCAACAGGACGGGCTTTGGCATCTGCTCTCATGGACGGTCGATCTGATTGCCTCGAAGTCCTGGTCCACTCTGGCCGCGCTGGCACGCATCAAGGAAGTGCGGCAAGCGTGGGGCTTTGGCAGCGGTCCCGATTTGATCCGCGAGTTGGACGTCTTTGCCGCCAAGCATCTGCCGGTCGATTTGGAATTGGCTGCGGAATTGCTGGCGGAGCTGCCCGATTATCCCCAGGTGCGGCAGGCGGTGGGGGCCGCGCTGAAGTGGCGGCAACGCTTTTTAGACGAGCCTCTGCCAGACATCGCCCAGGCCTGGCTCATCGCGCTGCAAGGAGAGCGCCTGTTCAACACCGCGCGCAGCGCCGACAACGAGCGCGCCCAACTGGCTTGGGCATGGTTGGAGGAGGCCGGACAGGTGGCCGCTGCCGAACAGGCCTTTCCCACGGCGGCGGATCGCGCCCAGCTCTGGTCTCTGGCGCTGGAGCGATTGAGCGCGCGCAAACTGGGCGTCACGCGTGGCGACATCGATCTGGTTTTGCAAGGCTGGTTGGAGCTGCTGTGGGAGCCCGCGCCTGCGCTGCTGGTGGCGGGCATGAATGAGGAGTTTGTGCCCGGCATCCTGGGCAGCCACGCGTTTCTGCCCGACAGCCTGCGCCAGCGCCTCGGACTTCCCTGCCAGAGCACCCGCTTCGCACGCGATGCCTATCTCCTGCGCGCGCTGGCGGAGTCCCGCCTCGCGCACGGACGGCTGACCTTGTTGTGCGGCCGCTGGAGCCAGCAGGGCGAGGCGCGCAAACCCTCGCGCCTGCTCATGTTGTGCGCTGAAGCCGCGCTGCCGGAGCGTGTGACCCTGCTGTTTCCACAGGAGACGGAGCAAGCCGCCGCCACCGTGCCGCCGCGCACGCTGGCCTGGACCTTGCAGCCGGAGACGCGCCCGCCACGCCTGACCAGCATCTCCGCCTCCCGGCTCAACGCCTACCTGCGCTGCCCCTACCGCTTCTACCTGAGTGACGTGCTGCGCATGCGGGAAATCGCGCCACCTGAGCGCGAGATGGACGCGCTGGGCTTTGGCGAGGCCTTGCATGAGGTGCTGCGCTGGTTTGGCGAAGACACCGAGGCGCGTGCTTTGACCGATGAGCAGTCCATCGCGAGCTGGTTCAAAGACCGCCTCGAATACTGGACGCGGCAGCGCTTTGGCCGCCGCCCGCCGCCTTTGGTGCGACTGCAGATGCAGGCGGCCCTGGCCCGGCTGGAAGCCCACGCCGGCATCGAAGCCCTCTCAAGAGCGGATGGCTGGGAAATCGAGGCCGTTGAACTCGATCTGGGCGATGAGAACGATCCCACGTCGTTGCTCATCGATGGCGTTCCCTTCAAATGCAAAATCGATCGCATTGAGCGGAACCGCCGCACGGGCCAGCGCCGGTTGATCGACTTCAAGACCTCGGAAAGCGCCGTCGAACCCAAAGTCGCGCATTGCAAGAAGCCGCCGCGTCATCTGCCTGACGGGCAGGAGTGGCGCGTCTTCACACCGCCGGGCTCCGACAAAACGCTATTTTGGACGAACTTGCAGCTCCCTCTCTACGCCGCCGCCCTGCAGCATCGTGACGGCACGCCGGTTGATTTCGTGGGTTACGGTTGCCTGCCCAAGGCCGTGATGGACGTCAAATTGGGCCTATGGGAAGACTTCGACGAGAGCTGGGAGGAAGCTGCCCTCGCCTGCGCAGCGGAAGCGGTCCGCCGCATCCGCGCTGGCATCTTCTGGCCACCTGATGAGCGCGTCACGGGCGAACTGGACCACCTCTTCCTGGGCGATCCCGCGTCCACCGCAATGCCACCTGGCGCACAGGTTGCGTGATCAGGCTTGCCTTTCATGGCCTGCCCGCCTGAAATCGCGCGCATGCGCTCTCACCCGCTGTTTATCCCGCCGTGTTGGTCAAGCCTTTGGCGAAAAAGCTCGCCATTGCGCTTTGACCTCCAAACCCGTCCGCCTCTGGCACGCGGGTTGCTCAACAAGGGTTTCGACGCTAGCCATGTTTTGCCCTCACCCAGCCCGCTCCTGCACATGACTGCTGTTTTCCCGCGCCTCCGTCCGCTTGTCCTTCCGCTCTTGCTTCTGAGCCTTTGGCTGGTTCCGGCAGCGCTGGTGGAGGCGCATCACCTGCCGCCGGAGCTGGAGGAAATCGACGAGTTTGCCGGTGAAGCCTTCAAGGCCGGGTGGCGGCATCCGGGCCAGGGCCTCGATCACTGGCTGCTCGCGGCCGTGGCTGGCGTCCTGGCAGGGAGCGCGGCGCGTCGGCGTGATGCCATGCTCACCGCGATGACCTTCCTCGGCGGCATGGCTGCTGGCGGCTTGCTGCCAACGATGAGTGTTGCATCGAGTGGTGACTGGTTCTCACCGGCGATGGCCGGCCTGTTGCTCATCGCCGGTGGTCGCCTGCCTCGTGCCTTGAGTTTGAGCCTCCTTGCCCTGGCCGCTGGCTGGCAAGGCCAAGCGCATCTGGCTGTCTGGCCTTGGGACACGGTCGCGCATCCCTATCTCGGCGGCATGTTGCTGTCCTCCGCCGGCTTGGTTGGGCTCAGCGCTGCCGTCACCCGCCTGGCGGATCTTCAACGAGCGAGACAACACGCCCCGGCCGCCGGGTAATTCCGCTCATGCACCTCAGCCCGCGCGAACAGGAAAAACTGCTCATCGTCGTTGCCGCCGACTTGGCGCGCCGCCGCCGCGACCGCGGTCTGAAATTGAATCATCCCGAGACCATCGCCCTCATCACCGCCGAGATCATGGAGGGCGCGCGTGACGGCCGCAGCGTGGCGGAGCTGATGAGCTTCGGCACCACCATCGTGCGGCGCGACGAGGTCATGGAGGGCGTGCCGGAGATGATCCACGAGGTGCAGGTGGAGGCCACCTTCCCTGACGGCACCAAACTTGTCACCGTTCACCATCCCGTGCGCTGACATGATCCCCGGCGAAATCCTCCATCCCGAAGGCGCCGCCGATCTCGACGCCAACTCCGGCCTTGCCACCCGTCCGCTCATCGTCGCCAACACCGGCGACCGCCCCATCCAGGTCGGCAGCCACTTCCACTTCTACGAGGTCAACACCGCCCTGCACTTTGACCGCGCCACCGCGCTCGGCTTCCGCTTGAACATCCCCGCCGGCACCGCCGTGCGCTTCGAGCCTGGCGACACCCGCGAGGTCGAGCTCGTGGCCCTCGCCGGCAAACGCGAGGTTTACGGCCTCAACAACCTCGTCAACGGCCCCCTGCCCGCCCCATGAAAATCACCCGCCAGCAGCATGCCAGCATGTTTGGCCCCACCGTCGGCGACCGCGTGCGGCTGGCCGACACGGAGCTCTTCATCGAAGTCGAGCGCGACCTCATCGCCGAGCGCGGCGGTTATGGCAACGAGGTCAAATTTGGCGGCGGCAAAGTCATCCGCGATGGCATGGCGCAGTCGAGTCTTGCGCTCGACGCCGAGGCGCTCGACCTGGTCATCACCAACGCCACCATTCTCGATGCGGTGCAAGGCGTCATCAAAGCCGACATCGGCATCAAATACGGTCGCATTGCCGGCATCGGTCACGCCGGCAATCCACTGCTGCAAGATGGCATCGACATGACCATCGGCGCGGGCACGGAGGTCATCGCCGGGGAAGGCTGCATCGTCACCGCGGGCGGTATCGACACGCACATCCACTTCATCTGCCCGCAGCAGATCGAGCACGCCCTGGCCAGCGGCATCACCACCATGCTGGGCGGCGGCACCGGCCCGGCTCATGGCAC
>CAZKMS010000193.1:0-8438 GCA_964553805.1 uncultured Verrucomicrobiaceae bacterium | reverse complement strand
GGTTACGGCATGGCCAGCGTGCGCTTCATCTGCGGCACGCAGGGCGTGCACAAGGAGCTGGAGGCCGGTTTGTCCGGCTTCCTCGGCACGGAGGACACGATCCTCTATGGCTCCTGCTTTGATGCGAACGGCGGTTTGTTTGAGACGCTTCTCGGCCCGGAGGACGCTGTCATCAGCGACGAATTGAACCATGCCTCCATTATTGATGGTGTGCGCTTGTGCAAGGCGCGGCGCTACCGCTACAAAAACTGCGACATGGCCGATCTGGAGGCGCAACTGAGCGCCGCTGCCGCCGCCGGCGCGCGCTTCAAACTCATCGCCACCGACGGCGTGTTTTCGATGGACGGATCCATCGCGCCCCTGAGGGCGATCTGCGACCTGGCGGAAAAACACCACGCGCTGGTGATGGTGGACGACTCGCACGCTGTTGGCTTCATGGGCGCGCACGGCCGCGGCACGCATGAACATGGTGATGTCATGGGCCGCGTCGATATTCTGACCGGCACGCTGGGCAAGGCGCTCGGCGGGGCCAGCGGCGGCTACACCAGCGGGCGCAAGGAGATCATCGAGCTGCTGCGCCAGCGCTCGCGGCCGTATTTGTTCTCGAACACGTTGTGTCCGAGCATCGCCGGCGCTTCCATCGCGGCGCTGAACTTGTTGAGGCAGTCCACCACGCTGCGCGACGCGCTGGAGGCGAACACCCGGTTTTTTCGCGCCGCGATGACGCAGGCCGGTTTCGACATCGCTCCCGGCGAACATCCGATTGTGCCGGTCATGCTGGGTGACGCCGCTTTGGCCGCGAGGTTTGCCGACGCCATGCTGGAGCGTGGAGTCTATGTGATCGGGTTCAGTTTTCCCGTGGTTCCCGAGGGCAAGGCGCGCATCCGCACGCAGATGAGCGCGGCGCACACGCGGGAGGATTTGGAGACGGCGGTGGCCGCGTTTGCGGCGGTGAAGCGGGATCTGGGAGTTTGAGCGCTTCCTGCCTGCGCGGCGGGCAGGGCGGGGTCAAACATGGCGCAAGTAGCATAGGCTTTCAGCCTGTGACGTGTGGGCCGGGCATTCTGCCCGGTCAGGCACCGCGCCGCCGCCGCATCAGCATCCCCACCAGCCCGCCCAGTAGCAGCAGGGCGCGGCTTGGCTCTCGATTTGATCATTTGCCGGATAGGCTCTGAGATCGAGGCTTTTCAGGCCTTGATGTCCTGCTGATTCGGGCGGTGGTGCGGCATATTGGGACGATGGCCGCGGCGCATGCAAAAACCAGGAAGGTTTGCGAGGCGGCATGCCGCCTCGCGTTTTTTTCTCATGCCCGCACCCGTCATTCAAACCCTGGCCGACCTGGTCCGCATCAACAGCGTGAACACAGCTTACGAGGGCGGCCCTGGCGAGAAGGAAATCGCCAGTTACGTGCGCGCCTTTTTTGAGCGTCGGGGCATTGAGGTTTGGGAGCAGGAGGTTTTTCCGGGGCGTCCCAACGTCATCGCCCGTTTGCCGGGACGTGATTCCAGCAAGCGCCTGATTTTAGAGGCGCACATGGACACGGTCAGTGTGACCGGCATGAGCATCCCGCCGTTTGAGTCCCGCATTGATGCGGGCAAACTTTACGGGCGCGGCAGTTGCGACACCAAGGGCGGCTTGGCGGCAATGATGCACGCGGTCGCCGATATGAATGAGGCAGCCGAACAACCGTCCTGCGAAGTGTGGCTGGCGGCAGTGGTGGATGAAGAGCATGCCTATCGCGGCGTGGCGCGGTTGTGCGAAGGGATCACTGCCGATGCAGCCATTGTCGCCGAACCCACCAGCCTGCGTGTGGTGACGGCGACGAAGGGCGTGCTGCGCTGGCGCATGCGCGTGCAAGGCAAGGCCGCGCACAGCTCGAAACCGCATCTGGGAGTCAACGCCATCACTCAAATGGCGCGTGTCTTGTTGGAACTGGAAAAGGAAAACGAGCGGCTTGCATGCCATCCGCATCCTTTGCTCGGTCCGGCGACCTGCAATGTCGGGGTGATTCACGGCGGGGTGCAGGTGAACTTTGTGCCGGACGAATGCGTCATTGAGCTCGATCGCCGCTTGCTGCCGGGCGAGCGTGTTGAGGCGGTGCTGGCACATTACCAGGGCTTGTTGAACGAGCTGCAGGCGCGCCATTTGGGATTGCAAGTGACTCAGGAAATGCCGCCGCTGCTCACCGACGAGGCCTTGGAAACGGATGCGGATTCCGCACCGGCCCGGGCGGCTTCAGCCGTTCTCGCGGAGATGGGTTTGGAGGCCGCGCCTTGCGGGGTGCCGTTTGGCAGCGATGCCAGCAAGCTTGCCCGCGCAGGCGTGCCCAGCCTGGTGTTCGGTCCGGGCAGCATCGATCAAGCGCATGCCGCGGTGGAGTTTGTGGAGATCGACCAAGTCGTGAAGGCGAGCGAGTTCTATCGCAAGTTCATCCAGTGCTTTGCGTAACAGCAGGATGAAGCCCGCCCTTCGATCCTTCAGCCGCCGTGATTTTCTTCGCGCCACCGCCGCCGCTGGCGTGTCTAGGTCGATCTCTGCGGATGAAAAGGACGGCGGTTTCATCGATGCCCATGTGCATGTGTGGACAGCGGATGTTGAAGCCTACCCGCTCGCTGCCGGCGCCAAGGCAATGGACATCAAGCCTTCCAGTTTCACGCCTGAGCAATTGTTCGCGCATTGCCGGCCGCGGGGTGTTGCGCGGATTGTGCTCATCCAGATGAGCTTTTACCAATACGACAACAGCTACATGCTCGATGTCATGCAGAAGCATCCCGGTGTGTTCAGCGGGGTGGCCATTGTGGATGAAAACCGGCCTGATCTGACCCGTGCGGTGGATCAACTGGCGGCGCAGGGCGTGCGCGGTTTCCGTCTCTATGCCGACAAACAGAAAGCCGAGGCGTGGCTGGATTCGCCCGCCATGAATCGCCTGTGGCAACATGCCGGTGAGACGGGATTGGCGATGTGCCTGCTCGCCAATCCGGATGCGTTGCCGGTGCTGCGGCGGCTGTGCGGGCGCTATCCCGGGACACGTGTGGTCATCGATCACTTTGCCCGCATCGGCATGAAGGGCCCGGTCGATCAGGCCGATCTCGACCAGTTGCTCGCTCTGGCTGACTTTGAGCAGACCTACGTGAAGGTTTCCGCCTTTTACGCGCTGGGTGAAAAGAAGGCGCCCTACACGGACCTGGCTCCGATGATCCGGCAGTTGCGCGACCGCTACGGCGCGCGCCGTTTGATGTGGGCCAGCGATTGTCCCTTCCAGGTGGAGGACGGCCACACTTATGCCGATTCCATCAGGTTGATTCGCGACCGGCTCGATTTTCTCAACGCGGAAGACAAAGAGTGGATGCTGTGCAAGACGGCGGAGAAGGTGTTTTTTTCGTGAGCATGGCAGTTGTCCCGCTCTGTGTGACGCGCTCGCCTCACTGGGAGAGGGACGGTTGCTTTGCCTGAGCCAGCACGCGCAGCAGCGCGTCGATGTCCTCTCCGGTGTTGTAACCATGCACCGCGACACGAATCCGCCCCGCGTGATGCATGACGTGAACATGGGCCTCCAGCAGGGCGCGATGCATCTGCGCGGCACGCTCATGCTGAAACGCGACGATGCCGGAGGGATTGTCCGCTTTCCAATCGCACATGGGTTTCAAACCCAGCTCGCGCAGGCCGCTGTCGCAACGAGCGGTCAGCGCGTCCGCGTGCCTGGCGATGGCCGCGATGCCGGCGCGCTCCAGATACCGCAGCGAGGCGTCAAGCGCGTACAACGCGGCAAAGTTCGGCATGCCGGTGGCGAAGCTGGCGGCACCGGGTTTGACCACGGCGCGCTCGAAGCGGTCGCTGTCGAAGGCGTTCTGCAAATGAAACCAGCCGCCGGCGTGGGTGGTCAGGCGTCCTGCATTGCGGCGCGGCAGGCCGATCACGCAACCGCCGTGGATGCCGAGCGTCCATTTGTGCGTGCTTGAGATCAGGATGTCCGCGCCGGCGCAGTCCAACTCCACGCGCCCGAACGCCTGGGTGATGTCCACGGCGACGACCGCGCGCGGGGCGTGCGAGCGCACGGCCGCCAGAAACGGTGCCCAGCGCAGGCGATGCCCATTGAGGAAACTGACCAGCGACACCTGCACCAGCCGAGTTTGGTCATTCAAGAGCGGTGCCAGCGACTCCGCCCGCAGCGCGCCCTCCTCCGCCCGCCACACCCGGACCACGGGTGCGGCCGTTGCGCGCAGCCAGGGCGTCGCACCGGCGGGAAAATCGAGGTCGCTGATCACGACCTCGTCCGTTGGTGTCAAATCCAGCGCGCCCGCCAGCAGATTGTAGGCTTCCGAGCTGCACGAGCAAAAGCCCACCTCGTCTGTCTCAAGTCCCAGCAGGTGCGCGCTGATTTCCCGGCACGACTCGACCCGCGCAAAATGCGCCTCGCGCCCATCCATGCCGCGACTTTTATCCCGCCAGTAGTCCTCCAGCACCTCCTGCACGCACTGCGGCGGAACGCTCTCGGCGGCGGTGTTCAAGTAGTGGATGCCGGCGAGCGAGGGAAAGTCAGCGAGGCGCGGGGAGTCGGTCAACATGAGATCAAAGTGGTCAGTTCACGAGTGGAGAGGGATGCGGCGGTCTTTGCCAAAGCAAGCGCATGCCGATGACTCCCAGCCAGGGGGCCAGGCCAGCGATTACCAGGCCTTGATCATAACTCTGCGAGCGGTCGGCCAGCAGCCCGAAAAAACTGTGCATCGGCGAGGTAACCGCCCAGACCCACATGCTGAGCAGGCCGGTGAGGCGCCCCACATGCGCGCTGGAAAGCTCCTGCACGAAGCTGTAATAGCAGGGGAACAGTGCCAGCGCTCCGGCGCCGATGAGAAGCAGCACCGCCAGCAACGGCCAGCCTTTGCCCAGCCAGGGGATCAGCACGCTGAGAGAAGTCAACACCGCTGCGCCGGTCAGGACGGATCGTCGCGCCTCATGCGGTGTGCGGCCTCGCCGCGCGAGCCAGAGAGCGATGAAACCAGCGGCGAGGCAGCCCGCATCGGTCGCGATGTAGTAGAGCGAGGTGAAATTCAGCGCGGCAGTTTCCTCGTAGCCGCGGCCGCTTTGCAGGAACTTCATCAGCCAGACGCGGTAGATGTGCCAGACCGTTTGCGCCCCGGTGATGAGCAGCGCCACCGCCCAGAATCGTCCGCTGCGCAGGATGGCGGACAAACTCAAGGGCCTGGAGCCGGCGTGTGGCTGCGCCACGGGAGATGCCAGATCGCGCGAGCGCAGGAAGGCAAACCAGAGCAGCACCCAGAGGAAGCCGGACGCGCCGACAGCGACAAAAGCCGCGCGCCAGGAGCCTGGCTCATCGGTCATCAGCCAGCGCATGATTTGCGGCGTGATCACCGCACCGATGGAGGCGCCGCTTTGCAGCACGCTGTTGCCGAGGGTGCGGTCCTTTTCCTCCAGCAGTGTGAAGGTGGTCTTCAATGCGCAGGGCCAGTGGCCCGCCTCGAAAAAGCCCAGCAGCGTCCGGCACAGCAGCAGCCCGCCGTACCCCTGCGCCCAGCCCGCCGCCATGCCCATCAGCGACCACGCCGCCAGAATGGCGGGATACAGCCAGAACACTCGCACGCGATCCGCCAAAAAGCCGAACACGAGCGAGCCTGCGGCAAATGCCCAGCCGAACGCCAGCTCCAGGTGCCCGTATTGCGCATCGCTGAGACCAAGCTCGGTCGTCACCCGCACCGAGGCATTGGCCAGCGTCACCCGGTCCATGTAGTTGATGGTGGTGGCCAGCAGCAGCAGGCCGGTGATCCACCATTTCCAGGACGAAGAGCGCGCCGGCATCGTCAATCAGCGGGAGGAGGTGCCGCCCGCGCGCGCAAGCTTCTTCAGCGCCTGGTAAAACTGCGGGTCGTCGTTTGCGCCCTTGAATTCGAAGGGAACGTACTGGTTGAGTTTTTTCAGCATCAGTCCGTATGCCGCGCCGTTTTCCACACAGGCGCGCAGCGCGGCCACGGCTTGTTGGCCGGTCTTGTCGTCCTCGTTGCAGACGATGGGTTTTCCGAAGCGTTTGAGCGCGGTGAGGCGCTCGGGAATTTTCTCCACCGCGGTGCCGTTGAAGTGCGGCGTGAGGAAATCGCAGGCCGCGGCCACCTCGTCATGAATGACGCCCCTGCCATAGCCGCTCGCGGTGTAGAGCAACTGCGGCGCGGTTTCACGCGCGAGGAGGATCAGGCCGGCCATGCCCCCGGGCTGGCGGATGACTTTGTGGGAAAACCCGCCGTGCGGGTACTCGTTGGCGATCTCGATGACAACATTGGTGAAGCCTTGTTGCACCACCCAACGCGCTGCGTTGACCACTGCGGCGCGCACTGCGGCCTCATTCTCCAGCAGCTTCGATTGACGCTGATAAAGCAGGCCGAGGATGACTGCGAGCCCTTGCTCGTCGCAGGCGCGGATCACACGTTCCACGCGTTGCAGGTAATCCGTTCGCAGGGAGCCGTCCGCTTCAAAGGCTGAGTTGAGCGCGCCCTCATAACCAGGCATGCCGCCTTGGAGGCAGAGCGTGATGGCGTTGACACCATGCGCAGCGTAGTCAGGAAGTTGGGAGATGAAGCGATCCGTGTTTTCGTCCGCGTCGAAGCCGGGCGGACGCGTGGCATCGTTGCGATCCTCAAAGGTGGCGTTGACCATGCGCGTGTTCATGAGCAGCCCCTCGGCGGGTGTGCTCGGGTTCACAGGCTTGCCGTTGATTTGCCAAAGTGTGCCGGAGAGGGATATCCGGGTTTCGCCGAACGAGGAAACTGTTCCCAGCGACGCGATGACGAGGCAGATGAGGCTTGTGAGTTTCATCGAGTGACGGGGAAGCAGAAAGACTCAGCGGGTTTTGCCGTGTTTGGCGATGAACTCCAGCAGCGCTATGCGGGCGGGGTCGTCAGGATCGGCGATGCGGTGTCCGACACTGCCATGCCCGCGATCGGCGATCTTGCGCACGGTGACCTGCTGGTTGCCCGTGGCGCGCAGCACGGCGGCGAAGTATTCGTTTTCCTCGGCACGGGATGCCATGTCGTTGTCGGCGTAGATCAGGAGCATGGGCGCGGTGTCCTTGCGGGCGTAATGGGCGGGTGCCGCATTGTCAGCAGTGACATCGTAGCGCCCGCCTTGTCCGCGCTCGCCGCGCACGGTGTAGTGCGTCATGGTCTGACCGCTGACCGGGACGAGACCGGCAATGGCGTCCTGGGCGAGGCCGTGCGTCTCCAAAAAGCGCGTGTCCATGCCGAGCATCAGCGTCAAGTAAGCGCCCGCCGAGTGCCCGCCGATGAATATTTTCCGCGTGCCGCCGCCATGCCCGCCGATGTGCCGGTGCGTCCAGGCCACCGCCGCCGCGGCGTCCTCGACATAAGCGGGAAAGGCAGCCTGCGGACTCAGCCGGTAATTTGGCACGACCACGGCGATGCCCGCCTGCGCGAGGCTTTGAGCGATTTTGACCGTGTCCTTGCCTGACTTGCTGCCGCCCGTCAGCCCGCCGCCGTGAAACCAGACGAGCGTGGCGAACCCGTTTTTATCCGCAGGCAAATAGATGTCGAGCTTGCAGCGCTCGCGCTCGTACTCGGTGAGGTCCGCGCCGCTCTTGTAGGCGATGTCTGGCGTTTCGTTCGGAGACGGCCGGACTGGTTCGGCGAACGCCGGCATGGCGGCCACGCCGGCGAGCAACGCAGCCCAAGCACAGGCAAGGATCGTGATTGGCGGTGGTTTGGGGACGATGTTCATCGCTGGGCAAAAAATGGTCAGGGTGATAGCGCGCAGCAGTAGCCGTCTTTGCGAAATGATGAACTGGCTTGGGCCGGCGCATGCCAGACGAAAACGTGCGGCAGGCGGGCAAGTTTCAGGTGCTGTCTTCAAGGTTGCGCAATCCGTGCCCCTGCGCCCCCGCGCAGAACGTCGTCATTGACGCCATGGGCCATGATGAGCAGACCGTGGCCGGCGACAGAATCGAACTCGGTATGGCGTGAAAGCCGGTGCCCTTGCTGTTGTGCCGGGAACCCGATGACGGCTCATCAACAACGGCAGCAGGACATCCAAGCGGGTGATGGCGGGCGCTTCGTAGGAGGTCTAGGGTTGAGCCTCCATCCACTCCGCCGCCTCGTGGTTGGCGGCGGTGATGGCGGTGATCGCCTCGGTGTCCGGCTTTTCCGCGGCGTCACGCAGGGCGCGCTTGCGGGCGTCATTGCGCAGATACGCGCCGCACAGATGATAGCCGACGCAGCCGGGGATTTCGCGCAGGGTCGCGAGCATTTTCGTGTAGCCGCCGGGTTCGTGGCGTTGCGCCTCGACGGGTTGACGGATCACGGCGGCATGATCGGCGAGCAGCACGGGCTTGCCGGTGAGGCCGTGCCATTTGCGCAGGTTGGTGGTGATCCGCCCCCAATAAATCGGACATGGCGAAGTGAGAGTTGAGCGGTTTAACT
>CAZKMS010000192.1:0-8448 GCA_964553805.1 uncultured Verrucomicrobiaceae bacterium | reverse complement strand
GTTTGAAAAACCGCGGGCAGCGCTGCCTCATCCCCGGATTCACCCTGGCGCGCAGCGACATGCTGCGGCTCTTTCCCATGCTGGCGGAATGGGCTTGGCTGGAGATCACGGAGGGCTGGCGCAGTTGGCGGGAATCGCCGGAGGATGCCGCATCTTTGGAGCATTTTGGGAAAAACGAGGCCACGGTGTGATGGCGGGGCGCAGCCGTCCACGCCGGGCGCGCCAACCAGCACATCCCCGCCCTTTTCAACGACTTTCATGCCGCCGGTTTCAAGAGCGGTTCAGGCAGGATGAGGTTGCGCCGGGCTGAAGGCGCGGCCACGGTGACCCGTCATGTTCACCGGCCTTGTCGAAGCCACCGGGGAGGTCGTTTCCCTTACCGAGGCGGGTGCCAGCGCCCGGCTGGTGCTGCGCGCGCCGGTGATTGCGGGTGAAGTGGCGCTGGGAGACAGCGTGGCAGTCAACGGCTGCTGCCTCACCGCCACTGAAATTGACTCGGCAGCGCAAACACTCAGCTTTGACCTGCTGGCACAAACACTGCACGTCACCAGCCTTGGTGACCTAAAAACGGGATCGCTGGTCAACCTGGAGCGCGCGCTGCGCCTCGGCGACCGCTTTGGCGGCCACTTTGTCCAGGGCCATGTCGATGCGACGGGCGAGGTGAGCGATTGGAGCCGGCACGGGCAGGATCACCGCCTGCAGGTGCGGCTGCCGGCGGCGGAACGCGGGCTGGTCATCCCAAAAGGCTCCATCTGCCTCGATGGCATCTCCCTCACCGCCGCCGAGGTGGCGGAGGATATCGTGACCTGCTGGATCATCCCTCACACACTCCAACAAACACATCTGCAGACCATGCAGCCCGGCCGCCGGATCAACATCGAGTTCGACATGCTCGGCAAGTATGTGCGCAGCCTGCTGGCGGCGAAAGCAGACGTTTCCTGACCCCCATCCCGGTGCCAGCGCAGATGAAATTTTGTTCATCTACCAGCGCCGGCTTTGGCGCCGGCATGGCTGAAACCCCCGCAACAGAGTGCGATTGCGGCTAAGGCCGCGCCCTGACGGCCGGGGGGGCCAGCCGGACGGTGGGTTGCAAGCACGTCTGAATCGTTTACTTATCCCTGTTCCACTTGGTTTTATTTCATGTCCGTTCGAGCGTTGTTCTGCTCCACCCTGCTGCTGGCCGTGGCCGGCGCGAGTCCTGCCTGGGCGGGAACCGACCGCGTATCCTTCAGTCGCGACATCCGCCCCCTGCTGGCCAAACATTGCGGCAACTGCCATGGCGCTGATGCAAAAAAGCGCAAGGCGGACTTGCGCATCGACACCAAGGAGGGGCTGTTGCATCCGGACGTGGTCAAAGCCGGTGACCCGGACGCCTCAGAGCTGCTGGCCCGCCTCATCACGACCGACCCCGAGGAGTTGATGCCACCACCGGAGAAGGGAGAACGCCTCTCACCCCCGGAGATCGATCTGCTGCGGCGCTGGATCACGGAAGGGGCGGTGTTTGAGGGGCACTGGGCCTTTGCCGCGCCCGCGCAACCGCCGGCGCCGAAACCCGCGCAGCATGCGGAGTGGGTGCGCTCGCCCATCGACGGCTTCGTGCTCCAGGACATGCTCAAGCAAGGCATGCAGCCCGCCGCCGCCGCCGCGCCTGCCGATTGGCTGCGCCGCGCCACGCTGGACTTGACCGGCCTGCCGCCCACCCTCAGCGAACAAGACACTTTCCTGGCCGCAGCAGAACAGGACTTCGAAGCCGCCAAAAAAGCGGTGGTCGAGCGCCTGCTGGCCTCGCCCGCCTATGGCGAACGCCTGGCCAATGACTGGCTCGATGTCGCCCGCTACGCCGACACCTATGGCCGCCACGAAGATGCCGACTGCATCACCTGGCCATACCGCGACTGGGTCATCCGCGCCTTCAACGACAACCTGCCCTACGACCAGTTCATCACCTGGCAAACCGCGGGCGACCTGCTGCCAAACCCGACGCGCGACCAGCTCATCGCCACCTGCTTCAATCGCCTGCCGCAGCAATCCAACGAAGCCGGCAGCAATCCCGAGGAATTTCGCATCGACCAGGTCAACGACCGTGTGCATACCACTGCCACCGCCTTTCTCGGCCTGACCCTGGAGTGCGCGCGCTGCCACGATCACAAGTATGACCCGGTGACGATGCGGGACTACTACAGCCTCTCCGCCTTCTTCAACAACATCAACGAGCTCGGTCTCTTTGCCGTTTACACCGGCGGGGTGCCGCCACCCTCCATCATCTTGCACGACAATGCAGGCGAGCAGGAGAAAGCGCGGCTCGGCCGGGAAATCGCCGCGGCGGAAACCAACCTGCGCGAGATCGAAGCTGCCGCAAAAGGCCGCTTCAACGAGTGGCTGAAGACGACCTATCCGCCGCGCCTGCTTCCCGAAAAAACGCTCTGGCAGCGCGTCACCGGCTTCTTTGCCAGCGCCGATCCGCCCGCCGCCGATCCAGTGAAACCCGTGGTGCGTTACCGGTTCGAGTCCTTGGACAAGAAGGAGCTTTTCAACGAAGGCAGCCTCCCCACCAACGGCGCGGTGCGGCTCAACTCGAAATTGGATGAAGGCCGCGACGGCAAAGGCCTGGCGCTCAGTGGCGACAACGCGGTGCTCATTCACGGCGTCGAGGAGATCAAACGCAACAAGCCCTTCAGCTTTGGCCTTTGGATCAAACCGCGCGTGAAAATGGACCGCGCCGTGCTCGTGCATCGCAGCCGTTCCGGCATCGACGCCGCTTCGCGCGGCTTGGAGCTCATCCTCGAGGACATGCGGCCCTCTTTCGCGCTCGTCCACTTTTCCCCCGGCAACGAAATCCGCATCCGTGACAGCAAAACGGTGCCCGTTGGCCAATGGACCCACCTCGCCTGCGTTTACGATGGCAGCAGCCGCGCCGACGGCTTGGAGCTGTATGTGAACGGCGAAAAAGTCGCCGCCGAAGTGGTGAGCAACCATCTTTATCGTGACATCGTCTATCGCAAGGCCTGGGGTGACGAGGAGGAAAAGGACGGCGTTCAGCTCGACATGGCCATCGGTGGCCGGCACAACGATGCCTCGTACAAGGACGGATTGCTCGACGAGTTTGTCCTGCACCTGCGCCGCCTCAGCGCGCCCGAAGTGCGGCAGATGGCGCTTTTGCCTGACACCTCGAAACCGGAGGACTGGTTTGAGTGGTATCTGCGCGAGATCGACGAGGAATGGACGGCTCAGTTTGCCGCGCTCACCGCTCTGCGCGGCGAGGAAAACGAGCTCAGCAGCCAGGGTGTCGAACTCATGGTCATGCAGGAAATGAAGGGCGCGCGCCGCCCCACGCACATTCTTGAGCGCGGCGGGTTCGACCAGCCGAAAGAAGCGGTCAGCCCGGCCACCCCGGCCTTCCTGCCGCCCATGCCGGACGGCGCTCCGCGTGACCGGCTCGGCCTCGCCCGCTGGCTCACCGCGCGGGAAAACCCGCTGACGGCACGCGTCACCGTCAACCGGCTCTGGCAGCTCTTTTTTGGCCGCGGCCTGGTGGAAACCACGGAGGACTTCGGCCTGCAGGGCCGCCTGCCGGACCATCCCGAGCTGCTGGACTGGCTGGCGCTGCGTTTCATCGACAGCGGCTGGGACGTGAAAAATTTCTGCCGCGAGATCGTGCTCTCCGCCACCTATGGCCAAAGCGCCAGACCGCAGAATCCCGACTGGCTGGAGAGTGATCCGGACAACGTGCACCTCGCCCGCGGCCCGCGCCGGCGTTTGACTGCCGAGCAGGTGCGCGATCTGGCGCTGGCGGCCAGCGGACTGCTCAACCCGCAGATCGGCGGTCCCAGCGTCAAGCCCTATCAGCCCGCCGGTCTTTGGCTGGAGTCCGGCACCCAGCACAATTACGTTCAGGACCATGGTGACAAACTCTACCGCCGCAGCCTTTACACCTTCTGGCGCCGGACGATGCCGCCCGCCAACATGACCGTGTTCGACGCGCCCACCCGTGAGTTTTGCGAAACGCGCCGCGACTGCACCGGCACCCCGATGCAGGCTCTGGTGCTCATGAACGACGTGCAGTTCCTCGAGGCCGCGCGCTCGCTCGCCACCGGGTTGCTGGTTGAAAAAGAGCCGGCCGCGCGCGCCACCACGGCCTTCCGCCTGCTCACCAGCCAGCTACCCGCCCCCGCGCAAGTCAGCCGTCTCGCCGGGTTCTTGGAACAAGAAAAAACCCGCTTCGAGCAGGAGCCTGAGGCCGCCGGCAAGTTCCTCGCCGCCACCGGCGAGCTGCCGCTGCCCAAGGACGCAACCCCGGCCGATCTCGCCGCCACCACGCTCATGGTCCGGCTTTTGCTGGGCTTTAGTGAGACCACCATGATTCCCTGAGCCAAACCGCATGACGCCCTTCCCCTGCCAGAATCTGCCCGACACCCGCCTCTGGAGCCGCCGCCAATGGCTGCGGCAGAGCGGCTACGGCCTCGGGGCGCTGGCGCTGGCGGAGCTGCTCGCCGAAGGCAGTGCGCACGCCGCCGCCACGCCCGGTTTGCCGGGTCTGCCGCACTTCGCCCCCAAGGCCAAACGCGTCATCTTCCTGTTCATGACGGGCGGCTTCTCGCAGTTTGAGAGCTTTGACCCGAAACCCCTGCTCAAGGAGCGTCAAGGCCAGGATTTGCCCGAATCCGTGCGCGCCGGCCGGCCCATCCTCGGCATGTCCGCGCTGCAAGCCTCGCTCCCCATGGTCGGCTCGGCCTTTCAGTTCGCTCAGCACGGCCAGTCCGGCACCTGGGTCAGCGAGTTGTTCCCGCACACTGCCGGCGTGGTGGACGAGATGAGCTTCGTTTACTCGATGTTCTCTGAGGCGGTGAACCACGATCCCGCGCTGACGTTCATGCAAACCGGCGCGCCCCTTCCCGGCCGCCCCTCCCTCGGCGCCTGGCTCAGCTACGGCCTCGGCTCCGAAAGCCGCGACCTGCCAGCTTTCATCGCTATGGTGTCGAAACGCCCGGTCGATCAGCCGCTGTCGCAGCGTCTCTGGGACTGCGGCTTCCTGCCCACGCAGCATCAAGGCGCGCAGTTCCGGGCCGGCCGCGAACCCGTGCTCTATTTGAACAACCCGGCCGGCATTTCCGTGGCCGACACCCGCCGCATGCTGGACGCGTTGAGGGACCTCCACCTCGAGCAAGCCGCGCGCGTCGGCGAGACGGAGATGGAGGCCCGCATCGCGCAGTTTGAAATGGCCGGTCGCATGCAAACCAGCGTGCCGGACGCCACCGACCTCGACCAGGAACCCGAGAACGTCAAAAACCTCTATGGCCCGGATGTCACCACTCCCGGCAGCTTCGCGGCCAACTGCCTGCGCGCCCGCCGGCTCGTCGAGCGCGGCGTGCGCATCGTCCAGCTTTTCCATCCCGGCTGGGACCACCACGGCGCCTTGATGGAAGGCTTCCGCCACGGCGCCAGGGAAGTGGACCAGCCCTGCGCCGGCCTCATCCAGGACCTCAAGCAGCGTGACATGCTCAAAGACACGCTGCTGGTCTTCGCCAGCGAGTTTGGCCGCACCTGCTACAGCCAGGGCCGCATCTCCTCCAGCACCGGCGATTATGGCCGCGAGCATCATCGCGACTGTTTCACGGTCTGGCTCGCTGGCGGCGGCATCAAACCCGGCGTCCACTACGGCAGCACCGACGACTTCGGCTATCAAGTTGCCGAGAATCCCGTGCACGTGAACGACCTGCACGCCACCATGCTGCACCTGCTCGGCATCAACCACGAGCGCCTCACCTACAGCTTCCAAGGCCGCGACTTCCGCCTCACCGACGTCGCTGGCCGGGTGGTCAACGAGTTACTTGCCTGAAGCCGTCAAAGGCGCCAGCAGCTCCACCAGCAATGCGTTGATTTCAGGGACTTGGCGCATCAGGGTGATATGCCCCGCTCGTGGAAGCAGGTGATGGAGGCGGCCGGCTTGCAGCCGCGGTGGAAACACCGGATCCCAGCCGCCGTGAATCTGGATCAGATCAGGGTGTTCCTTCAGGCCCTCCCAGCGCGGCGCATTCCAGCAGGCCCAGCGCAAAAACGCCGCGTCCGAGGCCTTGAACATCGCCAGGGTGCGACGGCGCACGGAGCCAAACAAACCCACTGGCACAGTCAGCCTCTGCAAAAGCGCGAACGGCACATGCGGACTCAACAACGACATCCGCCGCAACAGCCCGTTGATGTGCTCCGCGCGCGTGCCGGATGACACCAGCACCAGCTTGCGTATCAGCATCTGCTTCGCCACTTCGCAGGCCATCAACCCGCCAAGGGACATGCCGACCAGCGCATCGCCAGCAGCAATTCCGTGGCGCTCCGCGAAGAAACGCGCATACGCCGTGAAATCACAGTCCTTCGCGGGCGGCGGCAAGAACTCGAGCGTTTGCACGGGAAACGGAAAGCGGTAGTCGCGAAACATGTCCGCGGTGCCGCCGATCCCTGGAATCAAATGAATGCGCATGCCTCTTGTTTTACGCGCCGTTGGCAGCCGGGTCGCATTGCTTATTTCAATCCTGAAGCACCTCAGCGTGGAAAAAATCAATGCCCATGCACCTTCGCCTTGTGCCAACGGGCCGCAGGCAGACCTGCAACGACGGCTTGAATCCGCCGCGTTCTCATTTTATATCGCTGCTGGCATGGCCTCCTCCACTCCCATTTCCAGCGGCACCGCGCACCTGTTGGTGCCGGTTGATTTTTCCAATCACTCCCGTGCCGCGCTGCGCCGGGCGGCGGAGATGATCCGCATCGCCGGCGACGGCAAACTGACCCTGCTCAGCGTGGTGGATCCCCCCACCAGCGGCCTGCGCATTCAGACCAGCGAATTGCATCAGCAAATGGAGGAGGACGCCATGAACCGCTTGCGTGAACTCGCGCACGAAGAGGTGCCGGACCTGCAGGCTGTTCATTTGGAAGTGGCTGCCGGCCGGCCGGCGGATGCGATTTGCGCCCAGGCCGCGAAACTCGGCGCCGACATGATTGTCATCTCCACCCATGGTCGCAGCGGCCTCAGCCACTACCTGATCGGCAGTGTGGCCGAAAGCGTCGTGCGCCACGCCACCTGCCCGGTGCTGGTCTTCCGCTAAACACGGCGCCTCAGGCCAGCCAGGGCGCAAATCGCGTCGCCACCCCCCACCAGCAACGCAGCGTTTGCGCCAGCCCGAGCTCCGGATGCGGCGAGGCCGCGACAAACATCAGCGTCAGCAGCCCGGCGTTCACCAAAGTGATCAGCATGATGCTGAAAAACTCGCCGTTGCGCGTCAAATCACTCTGCTGCCGGCGCAGGGTGATCAGCGTGTAGGTGACGTGAAACGCCCAGGCCAGTCCCAGGCAGACGTGAAACAGCCGCGCTGCCTTGAAGGGCACGGCGCAACCCGCGATTTCGAAACTGTGGCTTTGAAACAGGTCGAAAAACAAGGCCGCCACTCCGAACAGCAGCATGACGGCAACCGCGTGAAGCGGGATCAAATAAGGCGCCAGCGAAATGAAGGTGTTGGTCTTGTCCGTCTCGACGTAGCCGCCATGCCGCCCGAAGTCGAAGTCGTAGATTTTCCCGCCCGTGCAAAGAGCCGCCAGGGCGTGACTGAGTTCATGGCCAAACACGTAAAATCGCACCGGCCGCAAACCCGCCAGGAAATACAACGCCAGCCAGGCTCCCACGCCCAGCGTGAAAAAACGGAACTCCTCCGTCTGCCAGATGCCATGGCGGGTGACCAGGCGCCAAAACATCTCGAACATGGTGATGATCGTCACCATCGCCACTGGCGCCAGCACCAGAATGCCAAACCAGCGTTTCAGACCCAGCCGCTGATGCTCCTCCAGCCGCGCTGGATGCCGCGCCACATCCACCTTTTCTCGCCGCGCCTGCCGCTGCTGCCGGACAGCAGGTGATTGGCGGCGATTCTTTTTTGGAGGCAGCAGCATGGGCTGTATTTATTTAGACTTTATTGACAATTTAACAATTTTAAATGTCAGCAAGTCCAATAATCCTGGGAAAAAACCGGGATTCCAGAGGTGATTGCAAAACCTCGCTGAGGAGGGGTCAAGATGGTCGATCTGGGGCCGAAGTGTTCGCGAGGAGGTGGATCACGGTATATAGCTTAGTCGGAAAGACCGCCTGAGGTTGGTTGGTTTCCTTTTATCGCTGAGCATGGGCGTGGACTCCGATGACCGCCCTTGGCTCGGCTCGTTTTTTTACTTTTGTGCGCTTTGTCAGTGTGGCTCGGATCTCAGATCAGCCGTAGCAAGGCTTCGGCGCTGCGGCAGTCGCGCGCTTCAATGATGGGCACGCTGCCCTGCCGCTGACTGTGTTCGCGGATGATCGTCTCTCCCAGATGCGTGGCGATGAGTTCCTCATGCACGCGGCTGCCCAGTCCCAGTGATTCATGTCATCAGAGATGATGGGTAAAGGCGTTTGAGTTTGGTGCGTGCATCGGCGGT
>CAZKMS010000191.1:0-8515 GCA_964553805.1 uncultured Verrucomicrobiaceae bacterium | reverse complement strand
CGGAAAAAGTCTTCGTCATCGGCGGCGCCCGCCTGTTCGAGGCGCTGCTGCCGCGCTGCGACGAACTATTCCTCACCCTCGTCAACGAAACCCACGAAGGCGACGTGTGGATGCCGCCGTTTGAGCACCTGTTCGGCCCGCCCGAGGTGCTGGTCAGCCAGCCGCCGCTGGAGTTTCGCCGCTACCAGCGCCTCGCTCAGCCCTGAAACACGAAGAACTTTCGCGCCGCAAAATTGATGAGGGCGGCAAAGACGGTGTTGGTGAAGATGGCGATGTTGGTGGGGATGCCGAACTGATGCACCAGCCAGGGGCCGGCCACCTGGCTGAGGGCAAAGCTGACGGCGTTGATCAAGGTGAACCAGAAAAACTCCACCCAGGGATGATGGCGGCCGCGTTTGAAGACCAGCATCACGTTGAGCAGGTACGCGAAGACGTTGGTGGTGAAGAACGAGATCGTGTTATTGATCAGCAGGTTTTTGGCCCGCAGCGCGTCGGTGATGGGCTGCCCGTCAACCAGCATGCCTTCATAGGCGGGAATGAGGGTTTTGGAGAGCAGCACGATCTGGCCCACGCCCACCACCGTGGCGAGCACGCCGCAGAAGCCATAGACACAAAGCTGCACCATCCAGGGCATGTCACGCGCCCGCAGCCGCCGCCAGATGGTGGCGGGGCTTTGTTTGAGGAAGAAGGCAAAAACCTGGGCGATTTGCGCAAGCATGGGCGCGCATCCTGTCGCCGCAGGCGGGCATTGCAAGTGCGAGGTCAGGTGGTTTTGTCAACCTCGCGCTGGGATAAGTCCTTGCCCGAAACAACTCGACATCCGCGCACGTTTGGCTTTCCATGGTTTGCTCATCCACTCACTTTCCCATGAAAACCGCCCTGGTCTCCCGTCTGGCTCCGGCCTTTTTGCTTTTGGCTCAAGCGCCCTTGAGCGCTGAGAATTGGCCGAACTGGCGCGGTCCGAACCAGGATGGCTCGACGGTGGCGACGAATCTGCCGGTGAAATTTTCCAAGACTGAAAACGTGCGCTGGGCGGCTGATGTGCCGGGCATGTCGGCCTCCTGCCCGGTGATCTGGGGGGACAAGGTCTTTCTCACCGCGCCGGTGGAGGCTGAGCAGAAACTCGTTGGTCTTTGCTACGATGCGAAAACGGGCAAGGAACTGTGGCGGCGCGCGATTGCCGACGGCCTGCGCTGGGATGACCGCAGCAACATGGCCAACCCCTCTCCGGTCACCGATGGCGAGCGCGTGATCTTCCTGTTTTCCAACGCGATGCTGGCCTGCTACGACTTCGAAGGCGGAGAGGTCTGGAAGCGGGATCTGACGAAGACGCACGGTTCCTTTGGCACGCAGTGGACTTACGGCTCAAGCCCGCTCATCGACAGCGGCAAACTCTACATTCAGGTGCTGCAGCGCAATGAGACCTTTGAATTCGGCGGCATCTCGAAAGGCACGCCAGGAAAAGACATGGCCTCCTACATTCTGGCGCTCGATCCCGCCACAGGCGAGGACCTGTGGAAAGTGACCCGGCCTTCGGACGCCATTGCGGAGAGCCTCGAGGCCTTTTCCTCGCCGGTGATCACCACCCACCATGGCCAGCGCCAGCTTCTCGTGGTGGGCGGCGACTGCATCACTGGGCATGATGCGAACACTGGCAAAGAACTCTGGCGCTCCGGCTCCTGGAACAGCGAAAAGATCGCGCACTGGCGATTGGTGCCCTCGGCGGTGGCGGGCAGTGGCATCGTGCTGGCCTGCGCGCCGAAAAAAAACCCGGTGTATGCTTTCAGCCTCGACAGCCGGGGCGACGCCAAACTGGTCTGGACATCGGATGCGAAGGAGGTTTCGAGTGACGTCTCGACGCCGCTGTTTTACGAGGGGAGCTTTTATGTGCTGGACAGTGATCGCAAAGCCATCTCACGCGTGGAGCCCGCCACCGGCAAGGTGATCTGGCGAGGCGAGTTGCCGTCGCGAGCCAAGCTGGAGGCCAGTCCCACCGCCGCGGATGGCAAGATCTACTGCATCAATTTCTGGGGCGAGGTCTTCGTGGTGAAGGCAGGTGGGGAGAGCTTTGAATTGCTGCACAGCACCGACATGGGCGATGGTTCAAAGCCGAGCGGCAGTGACCAGTCGGTGCGCGCCAGCATTGGCATCTCGGAGAACAGCCTTTTCATCCGGGCGCAAGACAAGCTGTATCGCGTCGGGGGCTGAGAAAAGGCTGCGGCCGGCTGAAGCGTGGAACTGCGAACTGGCTCTCGTTACTTCCGCTTCAACTGCGGGAACAGCACCACGTCGCGGATGCTCTCCGCGCCGGTGAGCATCATGATGAGGCGGTCGATGCCGATGCCGATGCCGCCGGCAGGAGGCATGCCGTGCTCGAGCGCGAGCAGGAATTCCTCGTCGATCTTTTGAATCTCCTCGCCTGCTTGTTCGAACAGCCGCGCGCGTTGCACTTGGGGGTCGTTCAATTCGGAGTAGCCGGGTGAGATTTCCTGGCCGTTGATGACCAGTTCATAAACATCCACGACACTGTTGTCCTCAGGGTTTTGCTTGGCCAGGGGCACCAGTTCTTTCGGGCAGTGGGTGACGAAGAGGGGATTGAACTGCTTTTCTTCGACGAGCTTTTCAAAGACGTGCTGGGTCACTTCGTAGTCCTCGAAGTTTTCGCCGATTTCCACGCCGAGTTCCCGGGCGCGTTGCAGGCGCTGCCCGGGGTTGTAGTCGAACCATTGCGGGTCCACGCCGCGCAGCAAGTCACGGTAGCTGGTTCGCTGCCAGGGGCGGCTCAGGTCGATGGTACGGGTGACGTTGCCTTCCTCGTCTTTGTGCTCGATTTTGAGGCCGCCGCAGAATTTCTCCGCCAGGTGGCAAATCAGGCCCTCCACCAGGTCGGCCATCTGCTCGAAGTCAGCGTAGGCCCAGTAGGCTTCGAGCATGGTGAACTCAGGGTTGTGGCGGCGGCTGAGGCCTTCGTTGCGGAAGTTGCGGTTGAGCTCAAAGATGCGAGTGAAACCGCCGACCAGCAGGCGCTTCAAAAAAAGCTCCGGGGCGATGCGCAGGTAGAGCGGCATGCCGAGGGCGTTGTGGAAGGTCTCAAACGGGGTCGCCGCCGCACCGCCCGCCACGTCCTGCATCATCGGAGTTTCAACTTCGAGGAAATCACGCGTGGCGAAGTAGGCGCGGATTTCAGCGACCATGCGGCTGCGGGCGAGGAAGACTTCGCGGCTGCGCTCGTTCGAAATGAGGTCGAGGTAGCGCTGCCGGTATTTGATCTCGCGGTCGGAGACGCCGTGCCACTTGTCCGGCAGTGGGCGCAAGGTTTTGCCAAGGAAGGTCAACCCGGTCGCGTGCACGGATTTTTCCCCAGTCTTGGTGACAAACGTTTGGCCGGTGACACCGACGAAGTCGCCGATGTCCACTTCCTTGATGAACATTTCCCAGGCCTCGTCGCCGACCTCCTTTTTGTTGATGTAAACCTGGATGCGGCCGCTGATGTCGCCGACGTCAAAAAAGGCGGCTTTGCCCATCTCGCGCCGGGACAGGATGCGGCCGGCAACACGCACTTCCAAACCCTCGCTGAAGCCGGCTTTCAACGCGCCGGGATCATGGCTGACCGGGAACTTGCCGCCGAAGGCCTCCACACCGCGCTTTTTCAGCGCCTCGAGCTTGTCGCGGCGGACTTGGAGCAGTTCGGATTCGGTGGCTGGGTCGGACGGTTGCATAATGGAAATGAAATGGGCGGCCGGCTCGATAGAATCGGAGCCGCCGGGCGTCAAGGCTGGCGCTCGCGGATCGTGTTGACCAGGGTCACCAATTTGCCGGTCAGGCGCTCGGCGCCGCTGTGGTCGAGATGGCCGGCATCGCTGAAATCCTCCTCTGCGAAGTCGTGGTGGCCGGCTTGATGGATGTCTTCAAACCAGACGTTGGGCAGGCTGCGGTCGAGTTCGCGGAGCTTGCCCATGACCATCGCATCGTGCTCGCGGCCGGAGCCATCGGGATCGCAGCCTTTGCCCTCGCGCGCCAGCGGGTGATAAGGCGGAGTGAAGAGCAGGATGCGCACGCCTTTGCGATCAAGCTGGGTGACGGCTTGTACAAAGAGGTCCCATTGCTCCTGGTCCCACTCAAAACGAACGATGGAAAAGAAGTCGAGAAACTTCCTGCGGGCGGCCGGAGTTGTCAGTTGCGGGGAATGACCGTCGTCCCGTGGAGTGGCGCCGTAGATGTCGGTGCCAGGCGGGTGGAGCTTGGCGACCTCCTCGACGGTGAGCGGCGCATTGCTGGCGCGGATCGGCCAGAGTTCGTCGTGGTTCTCACGGTCAAAGCGCCGTCCGTGACTTTCGTTGAAGGTTTCCAGGCGTTCGTTGTCCCGGCGCTTTTGGTTGAAGTAGCGCGGGCAGACGCCCCAGACGACCCACTCCAGATGGGGCAGGGGCAGCAAGTAGTCGCGCACCAGCAGGCTTTGCAGTTCGATGTTGCTGCCGGGAGGTGAAAGATTGAGCGCGATTGGCGTTTGATGGTTCACCTCCGGAAGAAAGCGCTCCGTGAGCACCCCCACACCGGTGCGCGAATTGCCGAGTGCGACGAGCCGCAACTGCTCCCGCAGCGGCCAGTAGAGGGTCATCTGTTTGGAAAACGGCCCGCCGTAGTGGTTGCGAAAGCCGGTGGCCACTGGACGCGAGGAAGGGGGGACTTCGACGAATTGGGGCGACTCGAAATCGTTGAGGTCATTGGCTTGGTAGAGGTCATCGGCGCCCGGAACTTTGGACAAAGGCAGCATCTCGATCTCGACCACATCCCCCAGGTCGCTGTCAATCGCCTGGGCCTTTCCGTCCACCACCGCCCAGTGCGCGAGCTGAACCTGCCTGGCCTCCAGCTCACCGTGCAGGACTTCACGCACGGCGTAGGAATGAAAGACCAATCCCTCGTCATAAGGCTGCACTTGAGCGACTGCCGGTGGTTTCGAGATCGCAACACGCTCAAGCCGGGCGATGACCGATTTGGGATAAAGTGGAGCCGCTTGCTCGCCGCAGGCGGTGAGCATCAGCACGGCGGAGCAAAACAGGCCGAAGCGACAAAGAGCCGGAGTCATGGCAGAATGAGTCGTTTACTGCTCGCGCAGCTTGCGGGAAAGACAACCTCGACACGAGGCAAATTTCCACCGCCTGCCGGAGCGTCTGCGACTTTGGCCGGAGGTGCTGAAAATGCGGTTGCGCGGTGGCGGGGCTTCTCCTTAGCTGCTCGCATGGCAGGAATGTTTGGCAATCGCACACTGGTGGTCATCTCGGTCGTTGCAGTCGTTGGGGCGGCGGCGGCGGGCGGCTGGATGCTCGCCACCATGGGCGGCTCAGGCCGGGCTGTGCATGCGCCCGGTGGCGCGGAGACACCTGCGGAAAAGCCGCCGGCTCCGAAAGCCAAAGGCAGCCCGCATCCGCTGGAGCATCTCTTTGACAAGGATCCGGTGGCCCACTACCGCGAGGGGCGCAGCGCCAAGGAACGCATGGACGCCATCAGCAACTTCATGGCGCTGGGTGACGACAACAACTACGCGATGCTGCGGGCGGCGCTGGATGACAGCGACCCTGAAATCCGCATCTTTGCCGTGGAATCGGCCTCTTCTTTGGAGATCGGTCCGGCGGTCAATGTCTGGATGAAATCGGCCACCAGCACCGATCCGGATGTGCGGGAAATGACGTGGAGCCTCTCCGCCACCTACCCGATGGAAAGCCGCGCGGCGATTTATCGCGAAGCGCTTACCAAGGGGCCGGTCGAGGCTTTTAACGAGTCGATCGACGAAATGGGCGTGACGCCGGAGCGGCCCTTGTTTGAAATGATGCTGACGCTGGGCGAGGCCTTGCCGCCCGAGCGCGCGCCGCGCATGCTGGAAGTGATTCAGGAATGGCTGGAGCCCGGCGGTGGTGAGGTGCCGCGTTTCAGTTCGATCCCGCAGGCGATCTCTTTTTGGGAGAAGCAGCACGAGAACTACGACGAGTACATGCTGCGCACCGATCAATGATGGGGGCGGGCACTTCTTGCTTCAGGGCGGGCTATCACAAAAACACCACTGCCCGCGATATTTGCCGTAGCTGCTGATGCCGGGTTCAGCGAACGAGGTTGCGTCCACCAACGTTCAACATCATGGGCAAAGAATTCAGCATCACTCCGCAGACGGTTCCACAGGTTCATAGCAAGCATCGCCGCATTCAGACGGCGGTGCCTCACCCCGATTCATTGCCGGTGCTGGAATCCCTGCGTCGCAACGAACCGCTTTCGATGCGCGGCATGCCGCCGGTGGTGTGGGAGCGCGCTGAGGACATTTATGTGTTCGACAAACACGGCAACCAATGGCTGGACTGGAGCAGTGGTGTTCTCGTGACCAACGCAGGCCATGCCGCACCGGAAATCTGCGCGGCGATGATCGCCCAGATCAACAGCCGGCTGATTCACAACTACGTGTTTCCGAGTGAGGAGCGCGCCGCGTTGGCCGAACTGCTGGTGTCGGTGGCGCCGAAGGGGCTGGACAAGGTGTTCCTGCTGAGCACCGGCTCCGAGTCCACGGAATGCGCGATCAAGCTTTCGCGCGCCCATGGCATCAAGGTGGGCGGCAAAGACAAGATCGGCATCGTCGGCTTCGAGCGCGGCTTTCACGGGCGCACGATGGGTTCGCAACAGGCGGGCGGCATGGCCGGGCAAAAGGAGTGGATCGTCAACATGGACCCCGCCTTTGTCATCGCGCCTTTTCCGGACGGCTACTGGCAGGCGGACACCGCCTTTGAGGCGTTTCTGGCGGCCATTGATCGCGCTGGCATGAAGCCGCAGCAGATCGCCGGGGTGCTGATGGAAAGTTATCAAGGCGTCGGGCCGGATTTCGCGCCCCAAGCTTACGTGGAAAAACTGCGCGCCTGGTGCGACGAGCATCAAGTGGTGCTCACCTTCGATGAGGTGCAGGCGGGTTTTGGCCGCACCGGCCGGTTCTGGGCTTTTGAGCATTACGACGTGACACCGGACCTGATCTGCTGCGGCAAGGGCATCTCCAGCGGCATGCCGCTGTCAGCCTTGTTAGGACGCGGCGAGATCATGGACCAATTTCCTCCGGGCTCGATGACCAGCACGCACACCGGCAACCCGGTTTGCTGCGCGGCTGCCAGCGCAAGCATTCGCAAAATCATGGACGCGGACCTGACTGGCAACGCTGCCCGCCTGGGACCGGTGTTGCTGGCCGGGCTGCAAAAAATTCAGGCACAGCATCCGTCTGTCATCGGCCATGTCACCGCGATTGGATTGGTCGCCGGAATGCAGGCAGTGAAACCAGGCGAGCGCGCTCCCGACCACGATCTGGCGCATCGCATCATCGAACTGGCCTATCAAAAAGGCCTGCTGATGTTTGCGCCCGTCGGCGCTTGGGGACAGACCGTCAAAATCTCGCCACCGCTGACCATCACGCAAGACGCTTTGGAAGAGGGCTTGGAGGTGCTGGAGGAGGCGACGGCACAGGCGGTCAATGAACTGACCGCCTGATCCCCCGTCTGTCTCAGCTTTCGCCTTCCTTGGTTTTCGGCTTCCAGGTGGACTGCACGTAAAGCTCGCGCAGTTGTTTGAAATCGACGCTGGTCGGGCTGTCGGTCATCAAGTCAACGGCCTTGTTGTTTTTCGGGAAGGCGATCACCTCGCGGATGCTGTCCTCGCCGCAGGCCAGCATGGCGATGCGGTCAAGGCCGAGCGCAATGCCGCCGTGCGGAGGTGCGCCGAAGCGGAAGGCGTCGAGCAGGTGGGAGAATTTCTCGCGCTGCTCCTCTGGTCCGATGCCGAGGACGGTGAACATCTTCTCCTGCAACTCGCGCTCGTGAATCCGGATGGAGCCGCCGCCGAGTTCGTAGCCGTTCAGCACCACATCGTAGGCCTCGGCGCGGACTTTGGCGTAATCGCCTGCTTCGAGCAGCGGGATGTCCTCCGTCTTCGGGCGCGTGAAGGGATGGTGCACGGCCACCCAGGCCTGATCTTCGGGGCTGAAGGCGAGCAGCGGGAAATCGACGATCCAGAGGAAGTTCAGCGCGCTGCTGCCCTCGGTGAGCTTTTGCATGCTGGCGATTTCGATGCGGGTGCGGCCGAGGATGTTGCAGGCATCGTCCCAGGTGCCGGCGTAGAAAAACACGATGTCGTTTTCCTCAACGCCGAGTTTTTCGATCAGCGCCTGTTGCTCGGCTTCGCCAAAGAATTTCCACAGCGGGCTCTTGTATTCGAGCACGCCCTCGGCGTTGCGCTCCACCTTGATGAAGGCGAGCTGCTTGACCTTCATGCCTGCCTCGATGGCCAGTTCGTTGAGGCGGATCATTTGGCCGGTGGTGATGCCGGCAAACCCCTTGGCGTTGATGGCGCGCACGACGCCGCCGCTGTCGAGGGTGGACTTGAAGATTTTGAAGCCGGAGTCGGCGAACACATCCGCCATGTCCACGATCTCCAGACCGTAGCGCGTGTCCGGCTTGTCGGAGCCATATTTGTCCATCGCCTCCTGGTAGGTGAG
>CAZKMS010000190.1:0-8571 GCA_964553805.1 uncultured Verrucomicrobiaceae bacterium | reverse complement strand
TTTGGCGGGTCGTGAGCGCAGCGAAGGACAATTGCTGGCGATGGCGCTGTTTTCCCAGGTGATGCCGAACACCCAGCGGGTGACCTGCTCGCCGGTGTCCGGGTTGTGCAGGATGAGGCGTTGCAATTGGCCGCTGGCGTGCCAGACGAACTCCGTGGTGCGGGGAACGTGGTGCAAGGTTGGCTCCGCCTGTCTCCGCTCTACTCCGGCTCCAGCTTGCGGTGATGGAGTGCAAGCTGGAAGCTGGCACCACTCGATGCCTTCCATCAGCCGGATGCGGCGGCCGAGTTTGTCCTTGTCCCAGCGGGTTTCGATGCCCATGGGGTCGATGGCTCGGTTGGCGTCGCCGCTGTCTTTGTAAAGCGTGGTGGTCACCAGGACGGTCTCGCTGCGCTGCGGGGCCATGCCGGAGCGTTCCACAGGCAGTCCGCCGTTGGTGCCGTAGTCGGCCATCACGCACTCCCGCCCGATGGCGTCCGGCCATTGGCAAACGGTGGTGACGCGCGCCTGTGGCTGCGCGCCGTTCGGCCCCTTCAAAGCGCCCGTGCCGCTGGCGGTGTCCAGACGGCGGCGCTGGCGGCTCTCCACCACGTTACCAGCGGCGTCATAGTCCGCCTCGCTCTGCTCCAGCACGGTGTCAGAAGACACAACGTTGCTGTTGCCCGCAGGCACCCCGGCCGTGCCGGGCACGCAGGCTTCATAGCGAACCAGCAACCGGTTCATACCATCAAAAACGCTCTTGCTGAACGCGGTTTTTCCAGCCTCACTGGATTTGATCACGTTGCCCGCGCCGTCATACCAGTTCTGCGCCGCCAGGGTTGCCACAACTCGCCGCAAAATCGTGCAGCGTTCGTTTGCGCATCGCAGCGCCTCCAGCATACTCTGCGCACGCCGACCCGCGCCATGCTTGCCTTCCTCAAAATCCGTCACCTCGCCCTCGTCGAAGACGTGACCTGGGAGCCCGGACCCGGCCTGCTCGGCGTCACCGGCGAAACAGGAGCCGGCAAGTCCATCATCGTCGGCGCCTTGAAACTCATTCTCGGCGAGCGTGCCGACCGCTCCCTCATTCGCGCTGGCCAGGACACCTGCACGGTTGAGGCTGGCTTTCACCTGCGCGACACCGCCGTCATCGATGCCATCCTTGCCGAAGCCGGGCTCGACCCCTGCCAGGACGGCGGGCTGCTCATCAAGCGCAGCTTCACCGCCGCCGGCGCCAACAAGCAATTCGTCAATTGCTCTCCGGTCACGCTTGGCGTGCTCAAGGCCATTGGCGAGCACCTCGTGGACCTGCATGGTCCGCACGACCACCAGTCCCTGCACTCGCAGGAGCGCCAGCTTGAAATGCTGGACAAATACGCCGGCATCGAAAGCAAAGCCGCGGTCTGCACCGCCGCCTGGAAGGCCTGGCGCGATGCCACAGCGGAGCTTGCCGACCTGGAGTCCTCCGAGCGCGCCTCCGGCCAGCAACTCGACATGCTGCGCTTCCAGATCAATGAGATCGCCGACGCCCAGCTCAAACCGGATGAGGAGGCCGATCTCGAAAACCGCCACCGCATCGCCGCCAATGCCGCCCGGCTCGGCGAAATCTGCAGCCAGCTCCTGCATCGCCTCGGCGATGGCGACGGCGGCCTGCAAGCCAGCCTGCGCGAGGTCGTTCGTCTCGCGCACGACCTGGAGCGCATCGATCCCGGCACCTCCGACTTTTTCACCGGCCTGCGCTCAGCCCAGGTCGAGCTGCAGGAACTCGAGTCCAGCGTGCAGGATTACGCCGGTGAAATCGAAACCGACCCCGGCGAACTCGATCGCCTCGATCAACGGCTGACCCTCATTCAAAGCCTGAAGCGGAAGTACGGCGCCACGATCGCCGCCATCCTCGCCCATCACGACGATGCGGCGCAAAAACTTGCACGGATCGAAAACCGGGGCGAGGAGCTCGAACGCTTGCAAAACCTGGTCAAAACGCGTCGAGCCGATCTCGACAAAACCGCCGCCGCGCTCACCAAGGAACGCTCCAAAACGGCGCCCAGACTCGCCGCCGACATCGCCGCCCACCTCGCTGATCTTGGTTTCAAACGCTCCGTGTTTGAAGTCCGGCTCGCCCCCCTGCCCGAGCCCGCAAGGCACGGCGCCGAGGACGTGGACTTTCAATTCGCGCCAAACCCGGGCGAGCCGCTGAAGCCGCTGCGCCTCACGGCCTCCAGCGGCGAGATGTCGCGCGTGCTGCTCGCCGTGAAAAGCGCGCTCGCCAAACAAGATGCGGTGCCGCTGCTCGTCTTCGACGAAATTGACGCCAACGTCGGCGGCAACATCGCCGAGGCCGTCGGCCGCAAGATGTCCGAACTCGGCGCGACTCACCAAGTCATCGCCATCACCCACTTCCCTCAGGTCGCCTCGCTTGCTCGTGGTCACTATGTCGTGACGAAGGAAGTGGAGCGGGATCGCACACGCTCGATGATCGAGCCCGTCACCGGCGAAGCGCGCATCGACGAGCTGGCGCGCATGCTTGGCGGCAGCGCCAAATCCGCCCGCGCCCACGCGGAAAGCCTGCTGGCTGCGGCTTCGTGACCCCTTCAATGGTGAGGAGCCAGCCACTCCATGAGCGGCTGAAATCACAGCC
Source organism: uncultured Verrucomicrobiaceae bacterium (assembly GCA_964553805.1). Taxonomy (GTDB): domain Bacteria; phylum Verrucomicrobiota; class Verrucomicrobiia; order Verrucomicrobiales; family Verrucomicrobiaceae; genus JAGRPD01. The sequence continues at coordinate 5,954 of CAZKMS010000190.1, read as the reverse complement.
TCGCGCCCGCCTGCGCTTGGCGAGGAGCAGGCGGCGGCGTCTTTGAAAAGCCGCGCCCCAATGGCTGCACGCTTAGAGTGTGCCAATGTTGCCAAAAATTTTCCAGGTTGCAACTAGGCATAATCCGTGCTTTGGAAAGACTTGTAATGAGAACACTTTTATTCATGCTTTTGCGTTCGGAAACTGAGCGTTCCGCAACGACTCGCCGGGCGAGCTGCCACTCAACACGGACGGCGGGACCGCTGCTTTTGCTGAGCATGCTCATGCTGGCGCCAACAACGAGCCGGGCGGCGACGGAAGCCTGGACGGACGCCCAAAACCGCCAGATTCAAGCGGAGTACGCCGGCAGGCAGGCGCAGGTGGTCTATCTGCGCACCCTCGACGGCAAAATCCACGCCGTGCCATTGGCCAAGCTGAGCAAAGCGGACGCCGAACGGGCGTTGAAACTGCCCGAGCGACCCGGCGGAGAGGCGGACGCGGCGCTGGCCACGCTGACCCCTGAGCAATCGGCGGAACGCATCGACCGCGTCCTGGAAGCCCACTTGGCGGCCCAAGGCATCAAGCCCAACCCGGCCCTCACGGACGAGCAGTTCGTGCGGCGCGCTTACCTGGACATCGCCGGCCGCATCCCCAAACTGGAGGAGACCCGCGCCTTCCTGGAAGACAAAACCCGCAACAAACGCAGCCTGCTCATCGACAGCCTGCTGCGCACGCCCGGGCATCACAGCCACTTGTTCAACTTCTACGCCAACCTGCTGCGCCTGAAGACCCGCGTCTCCGAATACATCGGCGGCGCCTCCTACATCAACTGGGTGAAGAAGTGCATCGCTGAAAACAAGCCCTTCGACCAGATGGTGCGCGAGATGATGACCGCCACCGGACGCTATCAGGACAATCCCGCCGCCGGCTACCTGATGCGCGATGCCGGCATGCCGCTCGACAACCTCTCCCTCACCGCCCAGTATTTTCTCGGCACCGATTTGTCCTGCGCGCAGTGCCACGACCACCCCTTCGACGACTGGACGCAGCGCCAGTTTTATCATCTCGCCGCCTTCTTCGGCAATACCCGCACCCTGCCCCACAAAAACGTGCTCGAAGCCGAGTGCACCGCAGCGGGCAAACCCTTGGTGGCGACTGACGCCGTCATTGAGGGCGCCTTCGAACACCGCGAATACGACGGCATCGTCAAAGAAGCGATGAAACGCTTCATGAACGCCGCTCAGCATCGCCTCGCCGATGACGCCACCCTCGTTCTCAAACTGCCGCACGACTACGCCTACAAGGACGGCAAGGCGGGCGATGTCGTCGAACCCAAGGTGATCTTTGGCAGCATGCCCGACTTGAGGAAATTCGACTCCTCCCGCGCCGCCTTCGCTCACTGGCTCACGGCGGACGACAACCCGCGCTTCGCCATCACCATCGCCAACCGGCTTTGGGCGCGGGCCTTCGGCCGCGGCGTGGTCGAGCCCCTGAATGATCTGCAGGATCTGAGCAACACCAGCGTGCCCGGCTTGGTCGAAGTCCTGGGCGAGGAAATGAAACGCGTGCGCTACGACCTGCGCGCCTTCGAAGCCATCCTCTACCGCACCCGCGCCTGGCAGCGCGAGGCCTCCACCTTCTCTCCTCCGCGTGGCGAGGCCTATGCTTTCCCCGGCCCCATTCTGCGCCGCCTGAGCTCCGCCCAAATCTGGGACTCCATCCTCACCATGGTGCTGGACGATCCGGATTATTTTCTTGGCAAACGCCCCTTCACCGAATGGGAGCTGACGTATGCCTTTGATCGCGGCGCGGTGACCGGCAAATCCTTTGGCGAACGCTATGCCATGCAGGAGGCCTTGCAGAAGCGCGACGGCGGCTTCTTTGGCTGGCCGGCCGACAACGAGGAAACACGGCCAAAAGGCAGCCCGCTCTGGCTTGACGAGCGCTGCGGCGCGTGGCGGCTCTATGGTGATGTGCTGATCCGCGCCTCCGAGCACACTCAGCCCGCCTCCAGCGGCCACTTGCTGAGCATTCTCGGCCAATCCGACCGCAACCTCAGCAGCGCGGACAGCACCACCGGCTCCATTCCCATCGCCCTCGCTCTCATGAACGGCCGCGGCAGCCAAGTCATCACCAAAGCCGGCTCGCGCATCCTCGATGCCGTGGAAAAATACAAGGGCGACGGCCCCAAAGTGGAAACCGTCTTCCTCAGCGTGCTCAGCCGCTTCCCGAACGCTGACGAAAAATCCATCGCCTACAAGACCATCCGCCGCGGTGGAGCCAAGGGTTACGAGGATGTCGTCTGGTCGCTCATCAACACCCGGGAGTTCATCTTCATCCAGTGAGCCCGCCCGGATAGCTGGCCCCCCGCTTGGATTCTGTAACCGCAAGAGACAAGCCAATGCAGGCAATGGTTTGAAGACCGGTGATTACGACCGGTGACTTTGGCCCAAAAACACCTCCCAATCCCGCACCCCGTGCGTGTTCTGAATCAGCGCGGTGGCAGGCAGGGTCTTCGGTGTGGAAGGCGAACGCAGCAGGCGCAGTCCAGCCTCCTGTGGCAGCCGGTCGGCCTTGCGGGAGTTGATCTCGCGGTGGGCCAGCACGCAGTTGTCCCAGGAGGTCTTGCCGCCGCGCGAGCGCGGGATGACGTGGTCGATGTTGCCCTCGTGCGGAGCGAGCTTGCGGCCGGTGTATTGGCAGATGCCGCCGTCACGCTGCCACAGGTTGCGGCGGTTGAAGCCAGGCCGACGCAGTGGCACGCGGGCGTAGTTGGCGGCCACGATCACCGTGGGACAGCGCACCACACCGCGCGGTGTGCCCACGGCGCGATCCTGCTCGCGCACGGGCAGGGCGAGCCATTCGTCCCAGGTGACCGGCACGATGGCGTCATCGCCCTGCATGTCGAGACCGCGCGCGGCGCCGCTGGCCATCATGCAAAACGCCTCGGCGGGTGTCTTGACATGGATAGCCTGCCAGTTGCGGTTGAGCACCAGGACGGTGGAGGTATTTAGCATATAAGAATTAGGATTTAGGAATTAAATCAATCCTCGGGTTTCTCTCCCGACGGACACATCTTGACGATGCGCGGGCTGAACCGGCCGAGCACCTCGACGAGATCCTGCTGCGCGTCCATGACGCCGTGGATGTCTTTGTAAACGCCGGGCACTTCGTCGAGGCCGGCGCTGAGCAGTTCCACTCCGGCGGCGGCGAGCTGTTTTTTCACCGCGCTCCAGGTGAAGCTTTGCAGCGCCTTGGTGCGGCTCATCACGCGCCCGGCGCCGTGGGAGGCGCTGTGCAGGGACTCGACGCTGCCTTTGCCGCGCACCACGAAACCGGGCGTGGCCATCGAGCCGGGGATTACTCCCAGTACGCCCGCGCCGGCGGGCGTGGCACCCTTGCGATGCACCACGACCTCGCGCTCCCGGCCATCCACAATGTGAGTTTCCTTCCAGGCGAAGTTGTGGTGGTTCTCGATGTCGATGATGACATGCGCGCCCACTTTCTTGGCGATGTATTTGTGGATGAGGGCATGGTTGGCGGCGGCGTAATGGCCCATGAGATTCATCGCAGCCCAATATTCCTGGCCGGCCTCCTCCTCAAAGGTGAGCCACGCGAGCTGCTTCAACTCCTTCGGCAGATCATAACGCCGGTCCATGGCGATGCGGCTGTAATGCTGGCACACCTGCGCGCCGGTGCCGCGCGACCCGCTGTGCGAGAGCAGCGCGAGGTATTCCCCGGCTTCGATCTCGAAACCGGATTCCTGCAACGCGCGCGCCTGCTCCGCGCTCACATCGAACGCGCCGAACTCGACAAAGTGATTGCCGGAGCCGCTGCTGCCAAGCTGCGCCCAAGCCTTGTCCTTGAAACGCCGGGTGATGGGCGACACGTCCCAGTCCTCATCCATCACGTCGTGCTGGCGTTTGTCCTTGAACGCACCTCCCACGCCGAACTTGGTTTCGCTTTCCAGGATGTTGGCGAGACGGTCCTTCTGCCCGGTGATGATGTTAGCCTTGCGGTCATAGACGCTCAACCTCATGCGGCAGGCGATGTCCACGCCGACGGCATAAGGGATGACGCAATTCTCGGTGGCGAGCACGCCGCCGATCGGCAAACCGTAACCCTGGTGGGCATCCGGCATGAGCGCGCCCGCCACGGAAACGGGCAGAGCGCAGGCGTTGGCCATCTGCTGCACCGCGCCGGCTTCGAGGCCGGAACCCCACTGACGCCAGGGCGCGAGTTCGGCGCGTTGAATGAAAGGCGGTTTGTACAGCTCACGCGCCAGTTCCGCGACATCAGCATCCTTCAGGTAATCCGCGGGAGACGCCACGATCTTGGCAATCGCTTCCTCCACCTGCGGGCGGTCGAAGCCGCGGGCGAACAGGCGGCACATGTGGGAATGTGCCATCTTGAGGCAAGCGCCTTGCGGCACGCCGAGATTGATGAGGTCTTGGTTGTTCATGGATGTGGATTGAGATGGAAAGGGAACTGAAAGTGAGCAGCGGTGTTTGTTCTTATTGTCGAAAAATAGCGTCCCCGCCGTACGACCTTCGCACGATTGAGGTTTTTCTCCGCATGGAGAAAGCCTGCCGCCAGCGCGAACAGGATCGTGAACATTGGCATCAACGCCGGTTAGCGTAGTTGCTTCAATAACCGCGCATTGGTATCCGACACACGCCTGATGATTTCGTCATAAGGCTGTCCGTCGGCTTGCCTCAACCCCTGTTTCAGTAATCCACGCGGCGCGGGCATCCACTGATTCCAATACTGGCAGCGGAAATAGCCGAGGATGTAAGGGCGCGCAAAGGCCTCGTGAAGAAAGCGTGCGTAGTTGTCGGCAGCTTCGACTTGGGTGGCGAACTGATGCCAGAGGGTCGCGGGAAACGCGGCATCGTGGAAACTGACCTGATGGTCGCAGATGACGATGGGTTTGCGCGTGATTTCGTGCAATGCGTCGAAACGAGCCATGTCAAACTGACGCTCGTCGCGTCCAGGACCGGCCAAGGGGCCGGCTTCCGGGCCGGGCTGGATGGAAATCACATCCACGAACTTGGCCGCCTCCTCCAGAACTTCGGAAGGATGATCGCCGAGCTTGTAGCGCTCGCCAAAGAGAAGCCGCTGCGGATCGTGTTCCTTGAAGACCGCCGTCGTGACGGAGTAAAGCTCGCGCGCAATCAGGCGCAGGAACGCGCGGTCATCATGCGGACCGGGGCTGCGCATGAATTCATCATAACGGCGCTTGCCGGGCGCGTCACTCGGCAGCGCCCGGATGGCGTCAACCCAGGTCTGCCCATGCAAACGCTGTGCGCTGGCGAGATCCCAGCGTGGTGTGTCCGTCCACCAATAGCCAATGCAATTGGGATTGTCTTTTGTCTTTGCGCAAAGGGCGGCCACTTTTTGTCTGATCCGTGCGTGGAAGACGGGATCAAACACGTCGTCGTAGGCAAATCGCTCCTTCGGCAGATAATGGCTGCAGCGGGTCAGCGCCAGTTCGGTGATGAAGGGAAATTCCACCCACATCTCCGGTGCGGCTCCGTATCCCGCGGTGTTGAAATGCCAGTCGCGCAAATCCCGCTTCATTTGCGCGAGGCGGGCGGCTCGTTCCTCAGCGGACAACTTTCCACCGTCCTTGCCGGCTGCCAGCGCGGCGTTCAAGTGATTGATCCCGAGCGGGACAAATGTCAGGCCTTCCGGAGTGACCAGCACTTCCCGGCCGTTGCGCCGCTCCAGCTTGAATGCTCCCTCCTCGTTTTGCGCCGCCCGCAACACAAGGGCGAGGCTCAACCATGAAGCGACGATGCAACGGCACGGGCGCGACAAGAAGGCATTGAAGTTCATGCGGGCAAAAACGTTCTTGGTAGATGGAATTTAGCGTTCCAGTCAGTCCACCGGGCATCCTGCCCGGTGAAAAAATGGTGAACCCGCAGGGATGTGCGCCCTGCTCGGCCGGTTAAAAGCCGGCTGCTTCGCTGTCT
>CAZKMS010000189.1:0-8594 GCA_964553805.1 uncultured Verrucomicrobiaceae bacterium | reverse complement strand
GCGCCAGCGGCGAGTTCATCTGCATTTTCGACGCCGATTTCCTGCCGCAGCCGGACTACCTGCAAAAGCTCATCCACCACTTCACCGACCCCGCCATCGGCATGGTGCAGGCGCGCTGGGGGCATTTGAACAAGGATTTCTCCCTGCTGACACGGTTGCAGGCGCTTTTCCTCGACGGCCACCTCGTGCTGGAGCAGTCCGCCCGCAGCCGCCACGGGTATTTCCTCAACTTCAACGGCACTGCCGGCATCTGGCGGCGGGAGACCATCGAGCAGGCCGGCGGCTGGCAGCACGACACCCTCACCGAGGACCTCGACCTCTCCTACCGCGCCCAACTCAAGGGCTGGCGCTTCGTTTATCTCAAGGACGTGGTGGTGCCCGCCGAACTGCCGCCGGACATGGACAGCTTCAAGTCGCAGCAGCATCGCTGGACCAAGGGTTCTATCCAGGTCTGCAAAAAGCTGCTGGCTGAGGTTTGGCGCAGTGACGCGCCCCTGGGGCACAAGCTGGAGGCCACCGCGCACCTCACCTCCAACTTCGCCTACCTGCTCACGCTCTGTGTGCTGGTGCTGATGTACCCGGCCACCTTCGCCTTTGGCGGCTCCTGGCAAAAGGCGGTTTTCGTCGATCTGCCGGTCTTCCTGTTTGCCACCGTCTCGGTCGTCACGTTCTACCTGACCGCCCAGGGCGCGCAGGATCGCCTTGGCTGGTTGCGCGCGATTCCCTACCTGCCCGCCCTGCTGGCGCTCGGCATTGGCATGTCCATCAACAACGGTCGCGCGGTCATTGAGGCGTTGCTCAACCAGCAGAGCGACTTTGTGCGCACACCGAAATACGGAGTCGAAAACCGCGCGCAGGCCGCCGCGGTGCACAAACCGCGCTACAGCGCCGGCAAGTCGGTGTCGATGTGGATCGAGGTGGCGCTGGCGCTTTACTTTGGCTCCTTGATCGGGCTCGCTGTCAGCCGCGGGCAGTGGATGAGCCTGCCGTTCCTGAGCCTGTTTTTCGGCGGGTTCGCCTATGTGGCCTGGGGTTCGCTGGCCAAGCGCCTGCGCGTGGCGTGAGGGCGGTTGCTTTAGCCCAGGGTGGCCAGCAGCTTGTCGTGGATGCCGTCGAAACCGCCGTTGCTGAAAACGATCACCACATCGCCCGGGCGCGCTTCCAAGCGCACGCGAGCGACGATGGCCTCGGTGTCCGGCTCGTGAAAGCAGGGCCGGCCGGCGGCCGTGACCGCTTGTGACACCACATCGACATCCAGGCGCTGGTCGTCGGGGATTTTGGCCGGATCATTCACCGCTGCCACCACGGAGAGATCGGCGTGGGTCAGCGCCTCGATCAACTGCGGCTGCAGCACGTTGCGGCGGCTGGTGTTGGAGCGGGGTTCGAAAAGGGCAAGCAGGCGCCGCCCGGGGTAGCGGCCGCGCAGGCCGTCCAAGGTGGCGCGCAGCGCCGTGGGATGATGGCCGAAGTCGTCGATCAAAGTGATGCCGCCAGCGTCGCCGCGCACCTGCTGACGGCGGCGGATGCCTTGAAAGGCGGCCAGGCCGGCGCGGATCTCGTCGTCGTTGAGGCCGGCGAAGCGCGCCGCGCAGATGCACATGGCGGCGTTGCGGGCGTTGAACTCGCCGTTCATCGGCAGCCGGAATCCCGCGTCATTGAGTTGAAAACGAATGCCGTCCTGGTCTTCGTGTAAAATCACCAGCCGTTCGTCGCACGCCGCGCTGGTGCCGATTGTGCGGGTGGGTGCCGGGCAGGCCGCGCGCAGGCTCAGGCAATTGGCGTCGTCGCCATTCATCAGCACCAGGCCGTTGCGGGGCACCAGGTTGAGGAACTGGCGGAAACTTTTCAGGATGGCGGCGAGGTCGTCAAAAATGTCCGCGTGATCGAACTCGATGTTGTTGACGATGGCGCATTCGGGCAGGTAGTGCACGAACTTGGAGCGCTTGTCGAAGTAGGCGGTGTCGTATTCGTCACCCTCAATCACAAAAAAGGGCGAGTCGTTGAAGCGCGCGCCGGTTGCAAAATTCTGCGGCGCGCCACCGATGAGGTAGCCGGGGTCACGGCCGGCATGCTCGAAGATCCAGGCGAGCAGGGAGGTAGTGGTGGTTTTGCCGTGGGTGCCGGTGACGACAAAACTGCGCCGGCCCTGGATGACTTCGCGTTTCAGCAGCTCCGCCATGGAGCCGTAGGGCAGCTTGCGGTCGAGGATGGTTTCCAGCTCTGGATTGCCGCGGGAAATCGCGTTGCCGACCACATGCAAATCCGCGCCCTCGGGCAGGTTTTCTGGCGCGTAGCCCTCGCAGTAGGTGATGCCGCTGTCACTCAGCACGTTGGACATCGGGGGATACACCGCCCGGTCGGAGCCGGTCACGCGGTGTCCGAGGGCGCGCAGGGCCACGGCGGTGGGAGCCATGGCGGCGCCGCCAATGCCGATGAAGTGGAAGTGCTTGGGGGTCATGCTGGTCCGACGAAGCGCCTTGTCGCGCGCCCGAAGGCGGCAGTAGAGCAGCGCGCCTCAAAAACGCAAGCCGGTGGTGCGCCTGCGCAGCCCGCGAAGCCGGAGGCTGTCCGGGTCTTTGGGCGAGTGGCGTTTGAACGCAAAAAAATCCGTTTTGGACTTGCCAGCCAAGACGCTTCAACCTCATCATGAACTTCCGTTCCGAAAAATCTGCCCAAAAAAACAAGCCAATTCCCATGTCGATCCCGTCAGCCACTCCGATTCGTCGCCGTCCCCGTGCTGTCATCGCCGGCCTTTTCGCCGGAACCGCTCTCATGCTGGCCGCCCCCTCCGCTCTGGCTCAGGATGAACCCGCGCCGCCGGAAAAAACCTTTTTGGATAAATGGGCTCTTGACGGCGGTGTCTGGATGCTGCCCCTCGGACTTTGCTCGGTGGCTTGCGTGGGTTTGACGGTGCTCTGCATCATAACGTTGAGCCGGAAGAAGTTCACCCCGCCGGAGCTCAAGGCGGAGATGATGGACCTCATGCAGCAGTGCCGCGTGCGCAGCGCGATTGAGACCGCCGCCGCCAGCCCGACCTTCCTCGGCCGCATGATGACCCTGGCGCTGCCGCATTTTGACGCCACTGACGCGGAGAAGCTCGGTGTCGAGCAGGTGGAGGACGCCATGGCCGACTTCGCCACGGTCGAGATCAAGCCCTATCAAAAATGGGTCGGTTACTTCGGCGTGCTCGGGCAGGTTTGTCCGATGCTGGGCCTGACCGGAACGGTCATCGGCATGGTTGGCGCCTTCGCCACCCTGTCCCAGACCGGAGGCGCTGAACCCGCCGCCCTTGCCGGTGACATCTCCGTGGCTTTGCTCACCACCCTCGGCGGTTTGGTGGTGGCCATCCCCAGCCTGGCTCTGTTCTTTTATTTCAAAAACCGCCTCAATGACCTGGTGGGCGAGTCCGTTCTGACGGGCATGGAGTTGATCAATGCCGCCACCGACGCCGTGCACGGCGAGGCCAAGGCCGCCCGCATCCCGGAAGGGCTTGCCGTCTGATTCGTTGAAGCCTGCTCATGGCCTCCAAGCTCACCAATCTGACCGCCATCGAGGAGGATCCAGTGATGGACAACTCCTCGATGATCGACATGGTCTTCCAGTTGCTCATGTTCTTCATGGTCAGCTCCCGGCTGCTGTTGAACACGATCGACCCCGCCATCGAAATCCCCGTGGCCACCAACGCCAAACCGCCGGAGGAGCACGCCGGCCGCATTGTCATTCACGTCTATCAAGACGGCGGCTTCAGCGGCAAAAATCGCAGTGAGGAGCCGCTCGACACCATGACCCAGATCACCGCCTATGTGGAGGAGAAAAAGGGCGTTATGGAAAAGGGCGTGACGCCGAAAATTCTTTTGCGCGGTGATAAGGCTTCGATTGTCAAATACTCCAAGCAGGTGGTGCGGGCCGCTGGTGATGCCGGGGTCAACACCATCATCTTCAGCGCTTATCCCACCGGCAAAAGCAAGTAGCTGCTGCTTGACTGATGCCGTTGATTTCCCTTTACCCCAGTTTATCCCCCTTCCCAAAGCATGGCCCGCAAGAAAAAAATGCAGGAGGAGGCCTTGGAGGCACCGCCTCTGGACATCTCCTCGCTCATCGACGTCAGTTTCCTGCTGCTGATTTATTTCCTCGTCACCTCCACCCTCGAGCCGCGTGAGTCGGATCTGAGCATGGAGCTGCCCACCGAATCGGGACAGGCCAGCAACATCAAAGTCGATCCGCTCAAAATCCGCCTCACCCAGGCGGGCGAGATCAGCATCGCCGACCAGCTCATGCCGGATGACAGCGCCATGGAGGCGGAGCTCGACCGCTACAAGGAACTCACCGACGCCACCGGCAACAAACCCATCGTCATCATCTCCGCCGACGACGAGGCGAAGCAGCAGCGTTTCATCGATCTCATGAACGCCCTCGCCCGCGTGGGCATCACCACCGTCACCCTCTCCGGGTTCAAAGAGTAATCCGCCGGCTGTCGTGCCGGCCTGATCAGGTCATGACACATTTCTCATCCAAGCAGGCGCTCCTGGAGCTTCACAGGTCGTTGACGCGCCCGTTTCTCATCCTCTCCGGCTGCCTGGTTGCCGTCCAATCGCCGGCACCCGCCCAGGCCCCCCAACCGGCGCCCGCTCCCGCCCAGGAGGCGGTGGTGGATTACGACAGCATGGACCTCCAGGAGCTTTTCGAGAAGGCCGGCGAGTTCATGGAAAGCGGGGAGTGGGAAAAGGCGATCAAGCCGCTGGACATCATCATCAAGGACTACGGCGACGACGCGATGACCGATTACGGCCCGATGTTCGGCGTCATGCACTACCGCAAGGCCTTCTGCCTGAAGAACCTCAAAAAATTCGACGAAGCGCTGGCGGAGTATGAGATCTGCCACACCAAGTATCCGAATACGCCGGCGACCCAAGCCGCGAAAAAGAACCCGGTTTACGAGCTGAGCCAGCTCGAAATGGGCATCGTCAAACAGGCCAAGGGCGATTTCGAGGGCGCCATCAAACACTACGAGGCCTTTGCCGCCGCTCCCGCGCCGGCAGGCACCTACGATGACACCGCCTTCCGCATCCAGGCCGCCGCCTGCTACGCCAAGTCCGGCAAACCCGAGCGCGGCAGGCAGCTCATCGAGCAGCTTTTTAAAACCCAGGGCGCGGGAGCAGCAAAGCCGGACGCGCTGATGCGCGCGCTGCTGACGCTGGCCGACCAGTGGACGAGCGCCACCGACACGGCGGCCGCCGAGAAGGAGGCGCACCAGTTCCTCGACCTTTACAGCGGCAAGTTCGCCGTCACCGCCTTCGACATGCAGCGGTTCGAGTTCAACAACCGGCTCATCGCCCTGGCGCGCAAAGCCACGGACAACAACCAGCTCACGCTAGCCATCCGTCTGATGGGCCTGATGGCCTCCATCTCCGATGTGCTGGAAGACTTGCAGGGCCGGGCGCTGCAGTTGCAGCCGAACGTGCCGGAGGCGCTGCAGAAGGAAATCGAGAAAACCAAAGGTCAGCTTGCCTCCCCGGAGGCGCTGGACTGGATCGTGCAGCTTTCCCTCGCCGGCGCTTACGAGCGCGGCGGCAACACCGCCGCGGCCTTCGCGGTGTATCAACGCGGCATGCAGCAACTGCCTGCCAGTCCGCACCGGGAAATCATGCTGTTCGGGGCCATGCGCTGCGCGCTCGCGCTCGGGCAGATGGACTATGCCCAGCGCATGGGCGAGGAGTTTCGCAAGGAGTTCCCGCAGAGCAAGTATGCCAGCATCGTCAACACGATGCAGTTGGAAAGCCTCTTCTTCACTCGCCAGTATGAGGAGGCCTACAACCTCGCCAGCAGAACCCGCGACACGCTGCCGGAGAAGTCATCCGAGCGTGATCTGGCGGATTTCGTCGTCGGCGCGTCATTGTTCAACCTGAACCGGCCGGAGGAGGCGCAGCCGGAGCTGGCCAGACATGCCGAGACGTATCCGGAAAGCCGGTTCAAGGAGCACGTCCGTTACTTTGCCGCCTCCTGCATGCAGAAGCTTAAAAACTGGAAAGCCGGCGGCGAGCTGCTCGATGGCTTCATCAAGGATTTCCCGAGTTCGGATTACCTCGCGTATGCGCTGTTTGACCGTGGCACCTGCCACTTTCAGCTCGGTGAGTTCCAAAAGTGCTTGGAAGTGATCGGCGGCCTGCAGCAGCGTTTCCCCAGCTTCCCGAATTTGGACTCGGCCGTCTCGATGCGCGGCGACTGCCATCTGATGCTGGAGAACAACCAACTGGCGGAGGAGGCCTACTTGCAAGCACGCGAGCTGGCTGCCGCCGCGGGACCTGAGCATCAGGTGGTTCTCGCCCGTGTGCTGGTTCAACTCGTTCGTGTTTCGAAGACGCTCGACAAGCAGGATGCGGTCATCACGTTCTACGACGAGTACATGGCGGCCCACAAAGGCGGATTCTACGACGCCGAAATCATCGTCAGCGCGATCGATGCGCTGAAGGCGGCGGGCCGCGGCGAGCAGGCCCTGGCCGAGCTTGAGCAGGTCATCATCCGCCTGGGCAGCGGCGAGTCCGGCAGCGGCATCGAGGAGGCCATCGGTTCGTACACCGAGCACTTCATCGAGGTCAGCGGGCCGGAGGCGCTGCTGGACAAGTTGCAGGCCTTCGTGCCGCGCGGTGTGGATGTGAACAACACCCTGCGCGCCTGGCTCATCATGGCGCGCATCGATTTGCTGCAAAACGAGGAGTACAAGGACAAGTTCCCCAAACGCGCCGCGCAGATTCAGGTGGCGTTCGAGGAATTGCGCCAGTTCGACAAGAAGGAACTGGCCACCTACATCCTGGTCCAGGTCGGCCGCAACCTGGCCGCGCAGGACAATCCCGAGACCAACGCCCTGGCCGTCGATTGGTTTGACGTGGTGCTGGAGCGCGGCTCCAGCGATCACTACCCGCTGGCGCTGATGGGCAAGGCCCGCATCCTGGCGGCGGGTGGCGATGGCGCGGCCTTCAAGGAGGCGATTGACGCGTTCGACAAGGTCATTCGCGACTTGCAGGACAAACCGGAGTATGTGGAAGAGGCCATGCTGGCCAAGGCGCGGCTCTATTTCGGCAAGCAGATGTGGAAAGAGGCGACTCAGGTGCTCTTTGACATGCAAGCCAACTCCGCTTTCACGCGCAACCGGCCCGAGGTCTTCTTCAGACTGGCGCGCAGCTACGAGGAGCAGGGCAAGATCAAGGAGGCGCTGGAGGCCTACACCCCGTTTGTGGCGCCGCCCTTTGAGAATTACGTCGAGTACTCCGCCGAGGCCCGCGTGCGCGCCGCCGAACTGGTGGCCAAGCAGGGCGACAAGGTGCGCGCCTTCAAGCTCATCAAGGACACCGTCTCGCGCATGTACAAATTCTCCAAGCATCCCGTGGCCGGACCGCACGTGGAAAAGGCCAAGGAACTCTACAAGAAGCTCAAAGCCGAAACCCAGGCGCCGGACGATCCTGACGAAGGCATTTGGGGGGTGCGCTGAACTTTCTCCATCACGTCATGTCATCACGCCCAATCACATTTTTCTTCGCGCTCACACTAGGTGTTTCGGCCTCAGCGGCGGATGCGCTTTCGGTCATGGCCACGTTGAAGAGCGGCCAGAGCAATCCAGGTTACTTGGTGAAAGCGGAAGCGGATGGCCTGGTCATCAGCAGCGCTCCGGTCGGCGGCAACTCAGCCAAGGTTCCCTACGCCAACATTCAGCAGTTGAATGTCGAGGAGCCCAAGGGCTGGGGAGCCGCTGTTGACTTGCTCAAGGGCGGCAACTACGCCGAGGCGGAGCGGGCCTTCGCCCAATTGGCTGACGACTACGAGGCTCTGGTGCTCTGGAAGGACGGCTTTGGCGCGGTGGCGCGTCTCAATCACCTCAAAGCCATGAAGGGGCAGGGCAAACTCAAGGAGTTGGCCGCCGCCATGGACCGGCAACTGGCCAAGCCGCTGGCCTTGGGTGACTTGAACAAGGTTGATTTCAACGACTTGCGCGGCTGGGCTATCCTCGGCAAAGGCGACATGCAGGCTCTGCAATCTTACCTCAACGAATTTCAGGAGGCCGCGGGCAAGTGGGGCATTCTGCCGTTGTTCAATCCCGCTCTGCCGGGGCGTGTCATTGCCTCCCTGGCTTATTTGCGCGGCCGCCTGAATGAGCAGAATCAGAAGCCTGACTTGGCGTTCATTGACTACCACACCGCCATGACTTGGAATAACGGCTCGGACGCGGCCTTGTTCAAAATGGCCTGCCTGGACGCGCTCAAGATCGCCGCCGCAAAAACTGCCGCCAAACCCGATGACCAAGCCACGAAACGCACCGCGCACTTCCTCGCGGTGAGTTATCGCGACATCGCTGGCAAAGGCAGCGTTCCCAAGGAATACGCCGCGCTTCTCGAAGCGATCCCGGAGCCGGCAGATGCTCCAGAAAAACCCGCTGACTCAGAAGCGGAGGAGGCCAAGGCGAAGCCGTGACGGATGTGATGAAGCCGGAGAGGCTCGGCATGGCTGCGGCTAGTGGTGCGTCCAGCTTAAATTATCAAGTTGACTGAATCAATGGGGTTGCCAAAGTTCGCGGGCTTGCTGAAATGGGAGATGCTCAAGCA
>CAZKMS010000188.1:0-8645 GCA_964553805.1 uncultured Verrucomicrobiaceae bacterium | reverse complement strand
GTCCAGATGACGAGGGAGTACGTAGGACAGGCATTCTGCCTGTCGCCAGTGGGGCGGGCATTCTGCCCAGCCTGGGTTGTGGGCGGGTCTGAGCCATTTGATTCAGGCAGAATGCCTGAGCTACCCCCTTCAGGCAGGATGCCTGAGCTACATTCGAACTTCACAAAAATCGCCGGCGAGGTCTTCTCTTTGTACTCCACCTCCGCCTCCGCCAGCGCAGTGCCGGCGCCGTAGCTCCAGAGCACCGGGCGTTTGCTGCGATAAACCAAGTCTTTCTCAACGAACTTGGCGAAGGTGCGCATGATGTCCGCCTCATAGCCTGGGGCGAGTGTCAGATAGGGGTTGTCCCAGTCGCCGAAGACGCCGAGGCGCTTGAAGCTGGCGCGTTGGATGTCAATGAACCTGCGGGCGTAGGCCTCCGAGCGCGTGCGCACCTCGGCAGGCGCAAGGTCCTTGGCTTCCTTGACGACCTTGAACTCAATCGGCAGACCGTGGCAGTCCCAGCCGGGAACGAACGGCGCGTGGAAGCCGGCCATCGTTTTCGATTTCACGATGAAGTCCTTGAGCACCTTGTTGAGTGCAGTCCCCATGTGCACATCGCCGTTGGCGAAGGGCGGACCGTCGTGGAGGATGAATTTGGGACGGCCGGCGCTGCGTTCCTGAATTTGCTGGTAAAGATTCTGCGCGGCCCATTTTTCCAAACGCTGCGGCTCGCGCGTGACGAGGTCCGCCTTCATCGGGAAGTCCGTTTTGGGCAGCAGGACGGTGTTCTTGTAGTTTTTCTCGGACATTCGGGCCGTTTTTTTGACAGGATTAACAGGATTTCAAATCGATTAACGGGATTTTGATATCAGCGAATGCGGCCCCAATGTTTGGTGAAGGGGAAATAGCACATCAGCGCGGGGCCGACGAGGTTGCGCTGGGGCACCGGCCCCCAGTAGCGGGAATCGGAGCTGTTAAAACTGTTGTCGCCCATGGCCCAATACTGCTTGCCCGACAGCGTGAGCTGGCGGTCTTCGGCGAGCAGGTAGGCGGCTTGGTAACCATTGTCATAAGGCTCCTGGAGCGATGCCACACGCTGGATGCCCGGTTCCTCGGCGGGTTTGCCATTGATCCAAAGCTGCGGCGGCTTGACCTCCAAGCTGTCACCAGGCAAACCAACCAAGCGCTTGATGTAATGCTGGGAGCCGTGCTCGGCAGGAATGGTCGCCTCGATGCCGCGGATGTGCTTGGTGATGAAAACAAACACCTCGCCACGCTCGGGTCGGCGAAAATGATAAGAGAATTTGTTGACGAGCACGTGATCGCCGGAGCTGAGAATGCCGCGCGCCAGCACCTGCCCCTCTTTGACCAGCGGCGGATCGCCGACGATACGGTAATGCGTCTTGCCATCCGGACTCATCGTTCCAGGCAGGGTCTGCACATTCAAACCGGTGCGCTCGGCGAGGCCCAGGTTCTCGACGTTGGGATCGATCAACTGGCGCACGGGTGCCCAAATGCGCTGGCTGCGCCCGTCCTCGAAGTGCAGCTTGCTGTAAGTGACCAGCAGCCAGTTATGCTCGGTGATGGGATCATTGCGGCGCAGGCGGCCCTCATGCTTCGAAGTCACATCGACGTAACTGGTGCCGGTGAGCAAGCCCAGCGTGTGTTTGAAGATGCTGGCATTGAGCGGCTCCTCGTGCCGTTCAACGATCAAACCGTTCAAAGTCGGCTGCATCGAGCCGGTTGGGATTTTGAACGGCTGGGCGATGTAGGCGCGGATGCCAAGGGCGATGACGATGGCGACAAAAAACACTTCGATGTTGTCGGCGATCTCGGAGCGCTTTTGATTCGGCAGGGAGCGCTGGCATACCTCGTTGATCTCGTCGTTGAGTTTGCCGATTTTCTCCTTGTCGCGCGCCTTCATCGCCACCTCCAGCGTGCGGCGCAGACCCTCAATTTCCTCCAGCTTGGCGGGCGGCAGGATGTCGCGTTTGTAATCGATGAAACGGGTGACGCCTTTGTGCAGCAGTTTGGCGTGCTTGAGGTAGCGGGGGGTGAGAAAGAACATGGACGCCTTTTTTGACAGGATTGACGAGATTTGGCAGGATTAACAGGATTGGCTGGGAATACCGGTTGCCAGTCTTGTGTCTATTCAGCTCTTCAGCACTTCAATGAAGGCCTCCTGCGGGATGTTGACCTTGCCGATGGCCTTCATGCGTTTTTTGCCCTCCTTTTGTTTTTCCAGGAGCTTGCGTTTGCGGGTGATGTCGCCGCCGTAGCATTTGGCGGTGACGTCTTTGCGCAGTGCGGAGATGCTTTCGCGGGCGATGACCTTGCCGCCGATGGCGGCTTGAATGGCGACCACGAAGAGCTGCTGGGGAATGACCTCCTTCAACTTGGCGGCGAGCTGGCGGCCGCGGCTCTCCGCCTTGCCGCGGTGCACGATGCAGGAAAACGCATCGACGGGATCGCCGGCGATGAGCATGTCCATCTTGACGAGGTCGGCGGACTGGTAACCGGCGTGCTCGTAATCCATGCTGCCGTAGCCGCGCGTGAGGGATTTCAGTTTGTCATTGAAATCGACGAGGATTTCATTGAGCGGCAGCACGCAGTGCAGCATCACGCGACGGTCATCCAGCGTCTCGGTGTGGTCCATGCTGCCGCGCTTGTCCATGACGAGCTGCATGATGTCGCCGATGTATTCGTTCGGCACCATGATGAACACCTTGACGATCGGCTCGCGGATTTCGTCGATCTGCTGCGCGCCCGGCAGGAAGGTGGGGTTGTCCACCAGGATCTCCTCGCCATCCGTTTTGCGCACCTCGTAAATCACGGACGGATACGTCGAAATGACGTCCATGTTGAACTCGCGCCGCAAGCGCTCCTGGATGATCTCCATGTGCAGCAGGCCGAGGAATCCGCAGCGGAAGCCGAAGCCGAGCGCGGCGGAGCTTTCCGCCATGAAGGTGAAGGCGGAGTCGTTGATCTGCAGCTTGCCGACGGCGGCCTTCAGCGCCTCGAAGTCGTCCGTGCTGACCGGGTAAATGCCGGAGAACACCAGCGGATGGATTTCCTTGAAGCCGGGCAGGGCCTCGGGAGCGGGGCGGCGAGACTCGGTCACGGTGTCGCCGATCTTGACATCGGCGGTGGTCTTCACGTTGGCGATGAGATAACCGACATCGCCGGGCCCCAGCTTTTCGCAGGCGGTCATCTTCGGCCGGAACACACCGACATCCTTGATCTCGTAGTCGTTGCCCGTGGCCATCATGCGCACGCGCTGGCCGCGCTGGATGGTGCCGGAGACCACACGCACGTAGCTCACCACCCCGCGGTAAGGATCGAACACCGAGTCGAAAACCGAGGCGCGCAGGTAGCCGTCGTCGGGCACCTTCGGCGGCGGCACGAGTTTGACGATGGCCTCGAGAATGTCCTCGATGCCGATGCCCATCTTGGCGGAGGCGGGCACCGCTTCGTCGGCGGGCAGTTGCAGGATGTCCTCAAGCTGGCGTTTGGCCTTGTCGATGTCCGCGCTGGGCAGGTCGATCTTGTTGATGACCGGGATGACGTGCAGGTTCTGCTGCAAGGCCAGGTTAAGGTTGGCCACGGTCTGCGCCTCGACGCCTTGGGAGGCGTCGATCAGGAGCAGCGCGCCCTCGCAAGCGGCCAGGGAGCGGCTGACTTCGTAGCTGAAATCGACGTGACCGGGGGTGTCGAGCAGGTTGAACTTGTAGGTCTGCCCGTCCTTGGCCGGGTAGCTCATCGTCACCGGATGCGCCTTGATGGTGATGCCTCGCTCCCGCTCCAGATCCATGGAGTCGAGCAGTTGATCCTGCTGCTGGCGCACGGTGATGGTGTTGGTGAACTCCAGCAGCCGGTCGGACAAGGTGGTCTTGCCGTGATCGATGTGAGCGATGATGGAAAAATTGCGCGTCAGGGCGGCGGACATTCGGGGCGTGCAGGAAGGGGGATAATGGGAACCCGCTCCATAGCGCGGGCAAAGGCGGGGGTCAAGCAGTCGCGCCGAAGCCCTCAGCCCCCGATGGCGACCATCCTGCGGCCAGGCCGGTAGCTGTCGCGAAAGTCGTGCTCGCGTGGTTTGCGGGCGACGACGCCGAGGAACAGCGCACGCAGCTCCGCATCGTCACAACCCTGGCGCAAAGGCTCGCGCAAATCGAACTCCAGGTAACTGCCCAGGCAGGGGCGCAACTTGCCGTCGCTGGTGAGCCGGAGCTTGTTGCAGCTCTCGCAGAAGTGCAGGTTCGTCATTGCCCCGATGAACCCGATGAGCTGCCCGGTGGAAGGCACCTCGTAATAAAGCGCGGGACCGTTGGTCTTGAAATCCGGCTTGGGAATCAGCGAGCCAAACTCGCGCTCCAGCAGGGTTTTGGCGCTGCCGGTGGCGAGAAAGTTGTCGTCGTCGAGCACCGCCAGCGTGCTCACCGGCATCAGTTCGATGAACCGCAGCAGCAGGCCTTTTTCAGCGGCGAAACGCACCAGCGCGGGCAGTTCCTTCTCGCTGCGCCCCTTCATCAGCACGCAGTTCAGCTTCACCGATTCAAACCCGGCCTCCAGTGCCGCATCGATGCCCTTCAGCACCTGTGGCAGCAGATCGCGCCCGGTGGTGGCGCGGTAGCTGTCGCGATCCAGCGAATCAAGCGAGATGTTCACGCTGCGCACACCCGCCTCGACGAGACGGCGCGCGGTGCTTTGTCCCTTTTCCTCGCGGGCAAGCAGCGTGCCGTTGGTGGAAAGGCCGATGTCCTCAATGCCCGGCAGCGCCGCCAGTTGCGCGCAAAAAGCCGCCACGCCCGGCCGGGTCAGCGGCTCGCCCCCGGTGACGCGCAGCTTGCGCACGCCGAGTTCCGCACCGACCCGCGCCACACGCAGCATTTCCTCGTAGCTGAGCACCTCCTCGCGTGCGAACCAGGCCTGCTCCTCCTCCGGCATGCAATAGCGACAGCGCTCGTTGCAGCGATCGGTGATCGAGAGCCGCAGGTAGGTGATGAGGTGGCCGTGGGGGTCTTGCACTAAAAGGATACGTCCCCACAGGTGCCCGCATTTGCCGGACCTCGCAAGCCTGGACTCGCACTGGCGCGCTCGACGCGCCCGGCTAGGGTGGCGGCAGTGAAACCGGTTGTTCTTCTTTTGCTCCTCGTCGCCGGCGGCGTGCTGGCGGCGTTTCTGCTGGCGCGCAAACCTTTGCCGCCCGTTGCTCAAGCCGATGCGCCCGAGCCCGCGGCGCCGTTGCTGGTCCGTGGGCCGGGCGGCGAGGCGAACCTCAGCGACGAAGCCGCGCAAATCCGTCTCCTTGAGGGCCAGGTGGAATACCTCGAAGGCCAGGTCAAAGCGCTGCAGGAGGAAAACAGCGCCTTGCTGGAGCAGTTGGGGCGGATCGGCCTGAAGGGCACCCCGCCTCCTGCCGCCGATCCCAGCACCGCCCCCATGCTGGAGGAGCCGGACTTCGTCGGACTCGGGCTAGATCTGGTCAAACTGCGCGAGCTGAACGCGCTCCCCGTGCCGGTGCGCGGCGCGCCGGCAGCCGCCGTGGAGGCCAGCATTCTCACTTGGCTGCGCGCCTCCCAGCCCGGCGACCGCGGCCCGCGCCTGGGCCAGGCCTTGCACGCGCTGGGCTGGATTCCCGAGGCCATCGATCCCCTGCCCCTGCGCGCCGCGTTGCTGCGCCTGCAACTCGGCGGCTGGTATGACACCGAGGAGGAGGCGTTGCTGCTCGATGAGGAAACCCTCGCCACACCCGACGCCATGCGCAGCGCGTTGGGTGCCGCCTACGCCCAGGTGCTGCGCGAGTTCGGCAGCGTGTTGTTTCCCGGCAAAGGCGAGCCCCCGACCCTCGACCGCCAGCTCGCCCGCGAGGCCGCCCTCGCTGGCGACGCCGGATTGACCCGCCTGCTTTACAGCCTGCAAAACCCCGGCATGCAGAGCCAGAAAGACCTGCCGCCCGAGGACCCGGACCATCCCTTCAACCAAGTCCCCCTGCCCCAGTTCCTGCGCCAGTTGCACTTTTTCCCGTTCAGCGAGGGCCTCGAGTTCATGCAGGGCCTGCACGCCGCCGGCGGTTTCGCCCAGATGAACGCCTGTTACAGCCGCCCGCCGCAGACCACCGCCGAGGTGCTGGACAGCGAGCGTTACCTCGCCGGCTCGCACGCCCTTGTGCAGCAGCCCTCGATGCCGGAAAGCCTGCTCGCCATGCAGCCACTCTGGGACGACAGCCTCGGCCAGTACGCCATCCTCACCGCCCTGCGCGCCTGGAACGAGCCCGAGAAAGCCGGCCTCGGCGCCCAGGGCTGGGTCGGCGACCGTCTCCTCGCCTTCCCCGCCACCGGCACTCAGCGCGGCCACGCGGTCTGGCAGACCCTCTGGCAGGACCCCGATTGGGCCGAAGCCTTCTTCCGCGGCATGCTCAACAACCTCCGCCAGCAGTATCAACTCCCCTCGGCAGACGCGCCGGACGGCCTGCTCAGCTTCCAGGCCGCCGACCGCCAAGTCACCCTCAAACGCAACCGCAGCGGCCAGGGCGTGCTCCTCATCGACGCCGCCGCAGGTGACTTCGCCGCCAAGCTGGAGCGCGCCGCCGCGTCATCGCCGTAGGCCTACCGATCATCGCCCGCATTTCGCCCTTATCCCCGCGTCACGACCCTTTGAGCAACTCCTCCGTGATGATAAAAAGCCGATGCAGTACCATCCATTGAGCTGCTCCTGTGTTTTGACCCAATCGCTGCCTCCTTCCCGGACGGGGGGAAGGCCAAGCGCCTCCCGGCCATCCGCGCCGTTGTTGTCCGGCGTCCCGGTCCCCAGCCTCTCCTGGCTGGAGGCGATGTCTTCGGCCGTGATTTTGGAGCCATCTTTGTTCGCTCCCAAATAGCGCCAATGCGCGTTCTTGATGCTGGACAGGCCTGGTTTGTCCGCCACCTTGATCGCGGCCGCCACGGCGCGGAAAGCATAGGGGGAGCGCACACGCAGCACGATGCTGTCTCCCGCCTTGAAAGCCCGTTCGGGAATCTTGGCGTGGAAGTGTGATTTGTGATTGGCTTGATTTTTCACCGTCACCCTCCTGCCGTTGTGAAAGATTTCGACCTCGCCCTTGACGATCAGCAGCAAATTGCCCCGCGTCATGCCGTCCGAGACAGGTTCCTTGGTAAAGGCCGCCAGCTTGACGAGCTCGGAACCGCTCTCCGTGGCGGCCAGCGCCGCGTTCGCCGCCTCGGCAGGCGAGCGTTGGATCTCCTCGCGAATCCGGCTCACTGCCCGCGCCTCCTCGAGCTGGCTGTTCCGTGTCAGCTCGTCCTGGAGCTGCCCCAGCCGTTCCTCATAGCCCACCAGCGCCGCCAGCAACGGCACGCGCGCATTGGCTGTGATTCGGGCGTGTTCGCTCACGTAGGTCGCTTGCAGATTGCGTAGATCCGACGAGGCGTTTTCGGCGCGCTTGCGAAAAACGGCCGCGTCAAAATCACGTCCGTCTGCAAAGGCCTCCATCTCCTGGCGAATCTGCATCGCGCCATCCAAATTGGCCGCCTGAGTTTGCGCTTCCAACAGCCGGTTCAACGCCTTGCGATAGTTCTCGTTGAGCTGGACGTAACCCTTCAAGTGCGGACTGGCCGCCTCAGCGAACCACTCCCGAACGCCGGCGAGACCGGAATCTTCAGCGGATGCCTGCGGGACAAAACAAGCAAAACCCATGCTGATTGCCAGCGCCACCAGCGCGGGGAATTGACCGCCAAACCCGCGCGCTCCGACAGCGATGATTCGAGCAATTTTCATAAGACATTTAGATTACCTCATCACATAAAGGGAAAGAGCCTTCATGTCAATCCTAGAGAATCCTGTTGCACCGGCGTCGTCCCGCCTCCGGCTTTGGCGCCATAACCCCGCTTTGTTTCGGGATAATAATTTCTTCACCCTCCCGCTCAGTGTTTGAGCCGCGCCGGATTTGCGTCTAGCCTTCCACCTCACGCGGCCCTGCTCGCGCGCCCACAACGCATGAAAATCACCATCATCGGTTCCGGTTACGTCGGCCTCACCACCGGCGCCTGCTTCGCGGAGGTCGGCCACCACGTGCTCTGCGTGGACAACGACGAGAAGAAAGTCAAAACCCTGCAAGCGGGCCAGATCCCCATCTTCGAGCCCGGCCTCGAGGCCATGGTCCGCCGCAACGTCACCGCCAAGCGCCTCCACTTCACCGCCTCCACCGAGGAGGGCGTCGATCATGGCGAGGTCCTCTTCATCGCCGTCCCCACCCCGCCGCAGCCCGACGGCAGCGTTGACCTCAGCTTCATGGAAAAGGTCGCCCGCGAGATCTCCCAGTACCTCGACTCCTACCGCGTCGTGGTGGACAAAAGCACCGTCCCCGTCAAGACCGGCGAGCGCGTCGCCGCCACCATCCGCCGCTACGCCAAGCCCGGCGTCGAGTTTGACGTCGTCAGCAACCCCGAGTTCCTGCGCGAAGGCAGCGCCGTCGAGGACCTCATGAAGCCCGACCGCATTGTCATCGGCGGCAACAGCGACCGCGCCCTCGCCATCATGCAAAAGGTGTACGAGCCCTTCGTCGCCCCCGTCCTCGTCACCGACATCAACAGCGCCGAGCTCATCAAGCACGCCGCCAACAGCTTCCTCGCGCTCAAAATTTCCTACATCAACGCCTTGTCGGA
>CAZKMS010000187.1:0-8958 GCA_964553805.1 uncultured Verrucomicrobiaceae bacterium | reverse complement strand
TGCTGGAGGGCAGGGACGTCATCGGCGCCTCCCAGACCGGCACCGGCAAGACCGACGCCTTCGCCCTGCCCACCCTCAGCCGCCTCGGCGCGCCCGGCAGCTTCCGCTGCCTGGTGCTGGAGCCCACCCGCGAACTCGCCGCCCAGGTCGTCGAGCAATTTGAAAAATACGGCAAGCACACCGGCCAGCGCGTGCTCCTGGTGCATGGCGGCGTCGGCTATGAAAAACAGCGCCGCGGCCTCCAGCAGGGCGTCGATATCGTCGTGGCCACGCCGGGCCGCCTGCTTGACTTCATGAAGGACGGCACCGCCAACCTCAATGGCATCGAAGTCCTCATCCTCGACGAAGTGGACCGCATGCTCGACATGGGTTTCCTGCCCGACGTGCGCCGCATCGTCGAAAAAACGCCTTCCACCCGGCAGACGCTGTTTTTCTCCGCCACCATGCCGCCGCAGATTCAGAACCTGGCCGACTTCGCCCTGAAGGACCCGACCAGCATCGAGATCGGCATCCGCTTCTCCCCCGCCGAGACCGTCAGCCACTACGTCTATCCCGTCGCTGGCGACCAGCGCCAGGAGCTGCTGCTCGCCATCCTGAAGCAGACCCATTTCAACAGCCTCATGATCTTCACCCGCACGAAAATGCAGGCCGACCAGCTCTACTCCGCGCTCCAGCAGGAGGGCGAGTACAAAGTCGCCGTCATGCACTCCGACATCCGCCAGAGCGAACGCGAGCGCGCCTTGAAAGGCTTCCGTGACGGCGAGTTTGAAGTCATCGTCGCCACCGACCTCGCCGCCCGCGGGCTGGACATCAGCGGCGTCACCCACGTCATCAACTACATGGTGCCGGAGAATTCCGAGGACTACGTGCACCGCATCGGCCGCACCGGCCGCGCGCAGAAGGAAGGCGACGCCTACACCCTCTTCTCCGCCGAGGAGCTGCCCAACGTCGAGTCCGTGGAGCGTCTCATCAATCAGAAGATCCCGCGTCGCAAGCTGGACAACTTCAACTACAAGTACACCACCGTGCTGGACGACGAAGCCCGCGCCAAAGCCATCCTCACCGGCCGGGCGAAGAAAAAAGGCGGGCGGCGGCGGTAAAAGGCGTGTTGGTTAAAGTGCCGCTTCCTGATTCGTGCCTGGAGCCACCGCCTTTTGGCGCCGGCGGGTGAGGAGAAACATGGTCGCAGTTCCAAGCAGCAAGAAGCCGCCTGGCTCCGGGACAACTACAACATCCTGAAAAGTAAACGCGACCTGGGCAGGGCTTCCGGGACCGTACGGGTTCGTACTTGCAACTGAGGCCGATAGAACCAGCAAACCTGGGTTGACGATGATGGAACCACTGCGGAGTTCTTGAAAACTCGCCGTCCAGGATTCACTGCCCGTGGCGGAAAACCACTGCGCGGTGATGTCTCCTGTCATACCCCATGAGTTGAGGGAGGAGGAGGCACCTAATAAAGTCATCGTTTCAGGAGTGCTGATTTCGAGGCTGATTTGGGCTTGGATCGTGGCGGCTCCATTCGCTGCTGCGTCACCATAAGGTTGAACCATGTAGGCTCCGACATCGAAGCTGAGGTACAAGTGATCTTGGACGGTGGTGGAACCGGGAATGAAGACGTGAGTGGCTGTAAAGGAGGCCAGGGCGTGGCTGTTATGCGGGGTGATTTCGCCTGTCCAAGTCTGACTGTAGGTCTGACTAAACATGTCCATCTGCTGCAGCGCGGGCACGCCGGAGAAGTCTTCGCTAAAGGAACCTGAACCGCCATCCGCCGGTCTGTAGGAGGGCGAGCCTGGGGTGCCAAACTCGGGACGGGACCAACTAATGTCACCGGAGAGGGTGCCCTCCACGGAGATGGAGTGGAAGCCGCTCGCGGGGGAGGAAAAGAGGACGACTGCCAGACCTAGAGGCGCGAGCTTGAGCAGGGAAGATGGAGGCCTGGCGGGAAATAGGGGCATGTTGTAATATGCACCCTTTTTTCGAGTGGGTATTAAAAAAAGCTGACGGCGAGCTGGGCCCCGTCACCGTCGGCTGAGGGCCTCCAGGGCGCGGAGGGTGGCGGCGCTGCGGGTCTCGACGCCGAGGCGGGCGAAGAGGTCGAGCACGTGCTTTTTGACCGTGGCTTCGCTGATGCCGAGGATGAGGGCGATGTCGCCGTTGGTCTTGCCCTGGGCGAGCCAGAGCAGGGTCTCGGCGACGCGGGGGGTGAGGCCGAAGTGCTTTTCGAGGGGGGCGGGGGAGTCGAAGTTCGGATTGAAGTCGCCGGCGAGCTGGCCGGCGCGTTTGAGGCGGGAGTTGATGGCGGTGAGCAGCTCGGTCTTGCCGACGGGTTTGGTGAGGTAGTCGTCGGCGCCGAGGTTCATGCCGCTGCGGATGTCGGGCTTTTCGCCGCGGGCGGTGAGGAAGACGAAGGGGATGGCCTCGGTGCGGGGGTGGGCGCGGAGGGCGGCGAGCACGCCGTGGCCGTCGAGCTCGGGCATCATGACGTCGCAGAGGATGAGGTCGGGCTTTTCGGTGGCGGCGAGCTGGAGGCCGACGCGGCCGTTTTCGGCGGCGATGGGGGAGTAACCCTCCAGGCGCAGGATCATGCCGAGGTTGCGGCGCATTTCGGGTTCGTCTTCGATGATGAGGATGCGTTTGCTCATGGAGGCGGCGGGGTGAGGGGGAGGGTGACGGTGGCGGTGGTGCCCTGGCCGGGGCGGCTGGCGAGGTCGAGGCCGCCGCCGTGAAGGTCGAGGCAGCGTTTGACGATGACGAGGCCGAGGCCGGTGCCGGGGCGCTGGCCGACATTCGATCCGCGCTGGAAGGCGGTGAAGAGCTGGCGCTGCTCATCCTGGGGGATGCCGATGCCGTGATCGCGGATGACGAATTCGATGCCGGTGCCGCTCCCTTGCGCGTGGAAGGTGACGGTCTGGCCGGGCTCGGAGTATTTGACGGCGTTGGAGAGGAGGTTCAGCAGGACGTGGCGGAGCAGGCGCTCGTCTGCCAGGACTTGGCCGGGCAGGGAGGCGGTGAAGAATTCGATGCGGACGCCGCTTTCGTCGCTGGAATGGACTTCGTCCACGAGGCGGCGGCAGAGCGCGGCGAGGTCGAGCAGGGCGGGCTGGAACTGCATGCGGTCGGCATCGAGGCGGCCGAGGACGAGGACTTCCTCCATGAGGCCGGCCATGCGACGGGCGTTGCGGATGATGGAGGTGAGCTGCTCACGGCGCTCGGCGGCGCTGAGCTGGTCGAGGTAGTCGTCGAGGATTTCGGCGGAGGATTGGATGATGCCGAGCGGGGTGCGGAACTCGTGGGAGACCATGGAGACGAAGTCGGTCTTGAGCTGGCTGAGTTCGCGCTCGCGTTCGAGGGCGCGGCGCATTTCCTCCTCGACGCGTTTGCGCTCGGAGATGTCGGTGACCATGGCCTGAATGACGCGCTTGCCGTCCATCTCGATGGCGCTGAGCAGGATGTCGAGCGGGATGCTGGTGCCGTCGGCGCGGCGGGAAATCCACTCGAAGCGGGTCTGGCCGTCGCGCAGGCAGGTCAGGATGTGGCGCTCGGCGGCGGCGTCCGAGGACTCGCCATCGGGTTGGAAGGGCGGCGCCAAATCGCGCGGATGGCGGCCGATGATCTCCTCCCGGGTGTAGCCGAAGAGGCGCATGACGGCGTCATTGACTTGCAGAAACTGGTGCTCGTCGTTGATCATGACGCCCTGGCTGGAGGCCTCGAAAAGGGCGCGGTAGCTGGCTTCGGAGTTGCGCAGGGTTTGCTCGGCGCGTTTGCGCTCGGTGATGTCCTCGACGATGCCCCAGAGCTGGTCCTCGCCATCCGGCGCTCGCACCAGCATGGCGCGCAGGACAACGGGCACCAGGCGGCCATCGGGACGGAGGTATTCTTTCTCAAAGGGACCGGCGAGACCGTGGGCGCTCACTTGCTCGAGGATCTCCAATTCTTTGGCTTCATAGTGGCGCGGTGTGACGTCCCAGTAACTGAGGTCCAGGGTCTCCTCTACCGAGCGGCCGATCATGCGAGCGAATGCCGGGTTCACCTGCAGGAAACGGCCCTGCCAGTCAATGCGCGCGATGCCGAGCGGCGACAGCTCGAAGAGCGACTTGAATTTCTCCTCGGACTTGCGCAACTCGCTCTCGGCCAAGGTCTGCTCGGTGATGTCCTCGACGAAGGACCAGATCTCGTCCTCGCCGTCCGGTACGCGCACCAGCACGCCGTTCATGACGACGGTGATGCGCTGGCCGTCTTTGCGCAGGTAGTCTTTGCGATAGCCGGTGAGGAAACCAGTGTGGCGCAGGGTTTCCAGCGCCTCCAGATCACGCGGGTGGAATTCCGGCGGCGTGACTTCGTGCAAACTGACTCCGACCAACTCGTCGCGCTGGTAGCCGAGCATGGCGCAGTAGGCGGGGTTGGCCTCGACGTAACTGCCGTCCCAGCGCACGACGCAGATGCCGAGGCGCGAGAGCTCATACACGCGGCGGAAGCGCTCCTCGCTGGCGCGCAGCTCAGTGGTGCGCTCGATGATGCGCTGCTCCAGGGTGGCATTGAGCTGGCGCACCTCGTCCTCCGCCAGGCGGCGCTCCGTGCTGTCCTCATGCACGCAGACGACTTCGATGACGCGCCCCTGCGCATCGATGACCGGGAACAGGGTGGAGCCGATCCAGCGCGTGTCGCGCGAACGCGGCTCGCTGTCAACACGCAGATCGAATGGGATGGGCGGCAGGGTGACGGTCTCGCCGTCGAAGGCGCGTTCGATGAGCGGATGCAGGCCGGCGGCGGCGAGTTGCGGGTTGGTGCGGATGTTGAAGGTCTCCAACTCCGGCAGCAGCATGCGGAACAACTCCTCGAAGGCGCGGTTCACGCGCAGGGTGCTGCCGTCCGGGGCGAAGATCTGCATGCTGAAAGGCATCTGCTCGAACACGCGCCGCCAGCGCAGTTCGGAGACGCGCAGCTCCTGCTCCATCTGCTTGCGCTCCTCGATGTTGCGCGAGGTGGTGAAGATGAGTTTGCGGCCATTGAGGGTGATGGCGGTGGCAACGACTTCGGACCAGGTCTCGCTGCCATCGAGCCGCCGCATGCGCCACTCAAACCGATGGCTGCCCTCGCGCAGCACCTGCTGGACCATGCTGGCGATGGTCTCCGCGGAAGAGCGCCCGTCGGGCTGGGTCTCGACGGTGAGATCGGCGGGGCGGCGGCCGATCAGCGCCTGCGGACTCGGCGCGTGAATGGCCCGCGCGGAGGCTTGATTGCAATCGACAAAGACGCCGGTCTGCGGATCGAGCAGCGCCATCGCATCCGCGCTGTTTTCAAACAGGGCGCGAAACCAGCCGCCGGCGTCGGCCGCGTGGGCGGGTGCTGCGAAATCAGGCTGCGTCATGCCGGGATGATGATGCAGAGCGCGGGGTTTGGAAAGCGCGGGCGATTGCACCTTTCGGTGCATTTACGCAGCCGGCGCGGGCGGCGAGGGATGCGCCGCGCCGGTAAAAAACCGGTCAGCCCACATCAAACCAAAATATCGATCATGAAAATTGCGCCCATTCACATCCTGCTCACGCTCTTCGCTGCCGGCACCGGCTTCATGCTGCTGAAGGCGAGGCAAAACGCCCCGGTCAGCTATCAAACCAGTCCCGCTGAGGCCTTGGTGGCTCGTGGCAAGTACCTCGTCCAGCTCGGCGGCTGCGCCGACTGCCACACGCGCAAGGAGATGACGGACAAAGGCCCGGTGGATGATTTGAAGATGAAGCTGGCGGGCCACCCGGAAGGTTTGTTGCTGCCGCCGCCGAGCGGCAACTCAGGCCCCTGGTTCGCGGCCACCGCCGGCATGACCGCCTGGACCGGCCCCTGGGGCATCAGCTATGCCTCGAATCTGACACCCGATCCTGAGACGGGTTTGGGCGACTGGAGCGAGGCGGAGTTCATCGCTGCTCTGCGCACGGGCAGGCATCGCGGAAATGGCCGCCCCATTCTGCCGCCGATGCCCTGGCAACCGCTCGGCGAGGCCACGGAAGCCGATTTGAAGGCCATCTTTGCCTACCTGCGCTCGCTGCCTGCGGTCAAGAACCTGGTCCCTGAGCCGCAACCGCCTCATACAACGGCCGGCAAGCAGGACGATTCCAGCGCTTCCTGACCGGCGCTTGGGTTGTGTTTCGCGGCAGGCGATTTTTTCTGAAGGGAAAGCAGTCGCCCACCGCGTTTGCGGCCGGGAAAGGCGCCGGGAGGGCGGTTGCTTTGGGATTGCGGCGTAAATGCAGTGAGTTTGAGGCAAGAAGACGCATTTTCACTTGATGCATCGCGGGGCTGTTGCTGATTGTACCGGTTGTCAGCTCTGCTTCTCCATGCTTCCCCCCGACGAATTGCCGCCACCTGAGAGCGATCCTGTTATGGATCTGTTGCACGAGGGAAGAGTGGATGAGGCGCAAAGCCTGGTCACCGCCGGGCTGACGGCGGCGCGGCAGCGGGCGGAAGACCAGGGGCGGCTGGATGCGGATTTGGTGGTGGCTTTGGAGCGGCTGGCGGCGTTGGAGCGGGAGGTGGGGGATGTGGGCCGAGCTGAGGCGGCGTTGAAGGAGGCGTTGGAGACGGCGGAAGCCGTCGGCGTGGATTTGGCCTGGCTGGCGACTTTGCGCACCAACCTGGCGACCTTGCTGGACTTCAGTCAGCGTGAAGCGGACGCGGCGCCGCTGTATGAGCAGGCGATCGCGGAATACGAGGCGCTGCAGCCGCCGGCGGACGAGATGAGCGCGCAACTGCGCAACAATCTGGCGATGATTTACAAGGGCTTGGGCAAATTCGCCCTGGCGGAGCAGCATTATTTGAAGGCGTTGGAGACGCTGGAGAAGAATGAGGGCGCGGAGCCGGAGGCGGTGGCGGCGCTCTACAACAACCTGGGCGGCCTTTACTACACGGCGGGCTTTGCCGAACAGGCCAAGGACATGTTCAGCCAAGGTCTGACGGCCCGGCTGGAACTGCTGGGAAGCGATCACCCGGATGTGGCGCAGTCGCACAGCAATCTGGCGACGGTGAGCCACGAGCTGGGCGACAATGAGAGGGCGGAGGCGCATTTCGAGGAGAGCCTGCGCATCCTGGAATTGTACCTGCGGGAGGAGGCGGGCAGTTACGAAGAGGTGGCGACCGATTACCTGTCGTTGTTGGAATTGCTGGGCGAGGACCGCAAGGCGTCGCTGCTGCGCAAGCGCATGAACCGGGCGCTGGCGGTTTGAGCTTGAGACGTCCAGCTTCAGACCGTCGCGGGAGCGGCTGAGGCGGCGCGCGCTTTGGGTTCCATTTGCGCGGCGGGCACGCCGTCGATCGGCGTGAGGGGCAGGCGCGCGGGGACGTCGATGGTGAAACGGGTTTCGACGCCGGGTGTGCTTTGCAGCTCGATGCTGCCGCCATGGGCTTCGATGGAGCGCCGCACGATGGACAGCCCGAGGCCAGTGCCTTTGATGGTCTGGGCGTGGTGTTTGTGGCCGCGGTAAAAGCGCTTGAAGACAAAGGGAATGTCATGCGCGGGAATGCCGACGCCGTCATCGCTGATGGTGAGCAGGCAGCGGTCCGCTTTCCAACGCCCGGCGACCTGAATGGTGAGCTGGCGGCCGGGGTTTTCCTTGATGGCGTTTTCGAGGAGGTTGGTCAGGACCTGGTCCCAGTAAAAGCGGTCGCCATGGAGCGTGCCGCCCTCGGCGGGGAAATCGAGGTCGAAGAGCACCTGCCGGCCTTCGAGCATGGGAGCGAGGTGATCGATGGCGTCCTGGACGCAGGCGCGGAGGTCGAAGGGTTCGATGTTGAGCGCGGCGTCGGAGGATTCGAGGCGTGAAATGGTGAGCATGTCTTCAATGATGCGGACAAGACGTTTGCCGTGTTTTTCCATGACGGCGAGACAGCGCCGGGCGGCGTCCGGTTCGTCGACGAGACCGCCTTGCAGCGTTTCGAGATAGCCCTGGATGATGGTGAGCGGTGTGCGCAGCTCGTGCGAGGCGTTGGCGACGAAGTCTTTGCGGATTTGTTCGGTGAGGAGCTGCTCGGTGACATCATGCACCATGAGCCAGGCGCCGCGCTCGGCTTCCGGCGGCAGCGGGGCCGCTTCGACGAGGTAATGACGGCCGGTGGGATGGCTGGAGCCGCCGTTGACGAAGCGGATCTGGCGCACGCTGCGGCGGCCATCGCTCAATGCGGCCTGCACCGTTTCGACCACCTGGTGATCTTGAATTTCATCCATCAGCGGTTGCAGGCGCTGGATGCCGGGCCGGTGGAAAAGTTGAGCGATCGTTTTGTTGGCAAAACGGATGCGCAAATCGCGGTCCACAATGAGCACGCCCTGGCGGATCTCGTTGAGCAGGGACTCAAACAGGCGGCGCAGATATTCTTCCTTGGCCAGTCCCGAGCGCTCCGAGGCGAGCGTGCGCAAGGCATCCGCCAGCCCGGCGGCATCCTCAGCCAGCGCGGGATCAGCGCCCATCGCCCGTGTCAGCGAGAGGAACCGGCTGCGCCAGAGCTGCTCGCGATGCCATGCGTAGAGAGCGAGGGCGCCGAGGCTGATGGAAAGCAGGATGCAAGCTGCGAACATGACGGTCAGTCCTCCAGCTCAGCGGAGAACTGGTAGCCGGTGCCGCGCACGGTGGTGATGTGACGGCCGGCGTCGCCGAGCTTTTCACGCAGGCGTTTGATGTGCGTGTCGAGCGTGCGGGTGGCGACGTCGTCACTGTAGCCCCAGACCTCGCGCAGCAGTTCGGCGCGGGTGTGAACGGCCTGGTCATTCTCCATGAGCATGGCCAGAAGCTTAAACTCTGTGGTGGTGAGGTCCACTGGAGATCCATCCAAAAAGACCTTCATGTTCTTGCGATCGAGCAGGAAACGGCCGGTTTCGACCTCGGAGATGTGCTCGACGCGCTTGGTGCGGCGCAGCACAGCCGAGATGCGCAGGGCGAGCTCGCGCGGGCTGAAGGGTTTGGTGAGGTAGTCGTCGGC
>CAZKMS010000186.1:0-9025 GCA_964553805.1 uncultured Verrucomicrobiaceae bacterium | reverse complement strand
AGTTAAACCGCTCAACTCTCACTTCGCCATGTCCGATTTATTGGGGGCGGATCATCATGAGATAAACGAAACCAATGATAGAACACTGAATTTATGT
The DNA here is from genome assembly GCA_964553805.1 of uncultured Verrucomicrobiaceae bacterium. Taxonomy (GTDB): domain Bacteria; phylum Verrucomicrobiota; class Verrucomicrobiia; order Verrucomicrobiales; family Verrucomicrobiaceae; genus JAGRPD01. Next base: position 8,928 of record CAZKMS010000186.1, on the reverse strand, counting down.
TCAAAATTAACTGACTTTATGCTTTTCTTTTGAAGTTCTCTTAGGAAACGCGCCATTCGCGTCAGGGTGCAAAAAATTGACAGATTGAATCATGACCCGCACAAATAAAAAAACCGAAGCCAAACCATGAAAAACGATCCTTCAAACGAAACGCCCGGTTCTCCGCCTCCCGAGGCGGACGACGTCACCATCACGGAAACCGTCGATCCCGACGGGCATTGGCAAGAGATGACAAGGGATTCCCGGGGCTTGTTGCTGCGGTTGCGTGAGGCTTGGCCCGCCGAGGGCGACGAGGTGATGGTGACGGAGTATGAGTATGAGTATGAGGTAAAGGGAACGGGGGGCAGGCTGAAAAAATTGACCAATTGAGATCATGATTTCCACGAATGCCATCGCCACACGCCGGATCAGGTCTCTTGCGGGGAGTGAGAACGAACGGGAACGGGGTCAGAAGGATGCAAAAAGTTGACAGAATGATCCGATGAAATCACTTCTCGAACCCTTGGTTTCCGACCTCTGGCAGCAAGCTCGATCCCAGGGTGTGACTCATGTCCCGCTCGCCACGAACACGCCGAATCTTGGCGATGACATCCAGACCGAAGCGGCCCGGCGCTGGTTTGGGGTGAGCCAAGTCGTCACGCGCGACCGGCCGCGGTCCTGGCCGGAAGGCGCCCGCGTGGCGCTCTGCGGCTGGTGGTCGGTGAACTTCCTGCCGCGGTCCGGTGTGCGTGCCGTCCTCATCGGCATGCACCTGGACCCGCGCTGCCTGCGCCGCAGACAGAAAAAGTGGGGCAAACTTCCAGCTTGCCCGTCATCACAGGTGCAGGCTGGAGCCGGAGCACCGCAGAGACCGGTGGAGCCAACCTTCCACCACCGTTCCCGCATCACCCAATACGCCTACGCCCCGGACGGTGGTCTCTCCCGCCTCATCGTCTCCAATCCCGACACGGGCGACCAAGTCACCGAATGGCGCTACGGCACAACGATCGACACCGATGGCATCGCCCGCACGGATCTTCTCAAATCCAAGCTCTACCCCTTGGGCCTCGACGCTTCCGGCCAAGTCCTCCGCCAGACCATCTACACTTACGACCGCCAGAGCCGCGTCACCGGCAGCAAGGACCCCAACGGCACCGTTCATGCTTTTGTGCTGGACAAATTGAGCCGCGTCCTCCACGACCGCGTCACCGCCTTCGGCACCGGCATCAACAACGCTGTGCGCCGAATCAGCCTGGAGTACACGGATCGTGGCCAGCTCGGCAAAGTCAGCAGTTACACCAACGCCACCGTCGGCTCCGGCACCCTCGTCAATCAGGTGGCCCTCAGCTACAACGCCTTCAACCAGCTCGTTGAAGACGCCCAAAGCCACAGTGGCGCGGTCAGCGGCAGCACCCCAAAAGTGGGCTACAGCTACGCCAACGGCACCGCCAACACCACCCGGCGCTTGACCGCCACCTACCCTTCCGGCAAAATCGTCACCATGAGTTATGGAGCCGCCAACTCCGCCGATGACCGGCTCAGCCGGTTGGCAGGTCTGTCCCTCACTGGGGAAGCCACCCCGCTAGGCCAGTTCGCCTGGATGGGTTCAGGCCGTCTCGTGACTCTGACCATGCCCCAGCCCGGCATCGCCCTCAGCTACAAACACGCCACGGGCGAACCCCTTGGGGACGCCGGAGATCCTTACTCCGGCTATGACCGCTTTGGAAGAACCGTCGATATGCGCTGGATCAAAACCAGCGATCAAAGCTCGCTATCGAGAATCCAATACGGCTACGACCGCATGAACCGGCGACTTTGGCGTCAAGACCTCGCCGCACCTGCCGACACAAAGCAAGACCGGTTCTACGGCTATGACGGTCTCGGCCAAGTCACCGACTCCGCGCTGGGTAACCTCAACATCAATCGAACCGCCATCGCCGGAATCCCCGCGCAAAAGGAAGCCTTCGACTATGACGCGATCGGCAACTGGAAACAATACCTCCGCCAAGCCGACGGAGCCACCACCCTCGATCAAACGCGCACCAGCAACCGTGACAACCAACTCACCGAGTTGGACGCCAACTCTGACGGCCTGTCCTACGACGCCGCTGGCAACATGAACGCCTGCCGCCCGGACAAAGACGGTGACTGGAGCAAAGGCTACACCCTCGTCTGGGACGCGTGGGACCGGCTCGTTCAGGTCAAGAACGCTCAAACCAGCGCCACCGTCGCCACCTACGCCTATGACGGCCTCACCCGCCGCACCACCAGCACGGTGAGCGGCACGGTGCGCCACTTCTATTACAGCGACGTTTGGAAATGCGTTGAGGAACGGCTCAATGCCAGCTCCAATCCCGAACGGGTGTACTATTGGAGCACACGGAAGGGCCACCGCGACGAACTCCTCCGCCGAGACCGCGCCACCAGCGGCGGCGCTCTGAACGAAACCCTCTGGTGCATGATGGACTACCTCGACCCCATCGCCATCGCCAACAGCAGCGGTGCCATCCAAGAACGCTACAGCTACAGCGCATTTGGATTGGTGAACATCCTCACGCCTACCTTCGCTCCGAGATCGAGCAGCAGTTTTGCGTGGAATTTCCTGTTCCATGGCCAGTTCCGCGATTCCGAAACCGGTTGGGACAATTACGGCTATCGCTATTACCTGCCGTGGCTTGGGAGGTGGCCATCCAGAGACCCGATTGGGGAAGAGGGCGGCTTGAATCTGTATGGAATGGTGGGGAATGATGCGGTGAATCGGGTCGATTATTTGGGGAACCGGTGGACCGAGGAAGATGCCAATCGTGATGATGCGATTCATCCCACGTCGCCAACCCGCACCACAGATCCTGGTCCGACTCCGAGGTGGTTTGAATGTCTTGTTTCATGTGGCGGTGATGTGCTTGGAATTGAAACTGGAGTTGGAGCAGCTGCTGCAGCTTCAGGTTCGATCAGTGTACCTTACCCCCGAGCAGGTCTTGGCGGCCCAGCAAGTTCAGGGCACTCCTCCGTTGCTGGGGCGATAGCAGATAAGGTTTTCGGTGACAAGAAACTTCCCCAATGCTGCCCTAGGTTGCCTGCTCCAACTCTTAAGAACCCGCTTGCTATGACAGCGAAATGGGCTCGGTTTGCTGGGCGTGGCGTGCCAATCGTTGGTTGGGTTTTACTTGGCATAGATGGCGCTCAGTTTGGCTGTTGCTACTACAAGTGCATGAAAGATTAACCGCCTATGGCTCTTGACCTGGACAAGCAAGTCTGTTCGTTCATCCAAACCACAATCGGCCTTAGTTCACCCGTGCAGCCAGAACAAACAATCTTCGGTGATCTCTCTGTTGATGGTGAGGATGCGCAGTCACTACTCGCATCCTTCGCTGATCATTTTGGTGTCGATATGAGCGGCTTTCATTTTGCGACCTACTTTGGCCCAGAAATGTCCGCAACTCCGTTTAGCCTCCGAGCAATCGCCCGACGCCTCTTCGGATTAAGTGCGGAAAATTCAGTGTCACTGATGCCTTTGCGAGTCGCCGACCTCATCTCTGCGGCAAAGCGCAAGCAATGGTGATCGTGCATGGAGGGGGGCGGACGAAGGTGTTTCAAATTGCAAACCGCTTTGGGCAAATGCAGCGCCCATCAACTCCAGCGCGTCGCAAAGCTCGCGACCGCCGTGCCCCGCTGGTGATGCTCCGCGCCGCTCCCGCCGCAAGAAAGTGTGAGGCTTTCCGTAACGCCGCAGCTCCGCACCGGTGATGAACCAACCGCAAGTTCAGTGTGCCTCCCGCATGTCGCCGGCTCCGCGCCCTCCACACGGTAACGCGCATACAATGCGAAGTAATGCGCAGCAGGCCGCCACCCGTCCAGAGCGCCGGGACCCGGCGTCCTGCTGTGCGCTCGCAGAGCCTCGCCGCATTACACGCCATTGTATGAGGTTACCTCCTTCCCGGAGAGTGGCGGCGACGTTCGGCCCCCGCCTCACTTTGCCGCGTGGCGGGCTCAGGCCGCAAGGCCGTCAGGCACCGCCCACCTGAAGCATGAGTCACGCCAGCGGCCAACCCCACTCCACACCCCGAGCCGCTGTCAGGGAAAACGGGGTCAGGGAAAACGGGGTCAGGGTGCAAAAAATTGACAAATTGAATCCATGACTTGCGAAGACTGAACAGAAAAAGCGAAACCAACCCATGAGAAACGATCCTTTCAACGAAGATTCCGGTTCTCCGTCTCCCAAGGCGGACGACGTCACCCTCAAGCGAATCGTTTATCCCGACGGGCGTTGGAGCGAGATAACGATGGACACCAAGGCCATGTGGTACAGGTGGTGGATTGCTTGTCCGCTGAGAACGACGACGTATGAGTAATGAGGTAAAGGGAACGGGGGTAAACTGCAAAAAATTGACCAATCGAGACCATGATTTTCACGAATGCCATCGCCTCACGCCGGATCAGGTCTCTTGCAGGGAATGAGAACGGACGGGAACGGGGTCAGAAGCATGCAAAAAGGTGACAGAATGATCCGATGAAATCACTTCTCGAACCCTTGGTTTCCGACCTCTGGCGGCAAGCTCGATCCCAGGGTGTGACGCATGTGCCCCTTGCCACGAACACGCCGAACCTGGGGGATGACATCCAGACGGAAGCCGCCGGACGCAAGCTGGACGCCCGTCAGGCATCGCTTCGCGGCGCTGAAGGTGATGAACGCCGAACAACGGCTGGCGCTGGCCTGCGAACGTCTGGACCTGTACTCGCGGGCGGAGGCGGTGGTCACCAGCCGTCTGCACGCCTTCCTGCCTGCCCGGGCCCTGGGCGTTCCCTCGGTGACCTGGAAGTTTGACCAAACGCCGATCAACCCGTCACGGTTGAGCGGGCATTGTGAGGCGTTCAGCCTGGAGCACGGGCGCCCCCGCCCGTTGTTGCAGTCGCCCCCGCCTGCAACCTCAACGGTGGGCGGCGCCGCCGCGATGCTTTTGGGCGGTGAGGGAATGGGGGAACCCAATGAGGAGGAAGTGCGGCTGTGCCGGTTTGGGGGTGAACAGGAGGCGGGGCGCCCGTGCTCCCCTTTCGCTGCCCACCCGGGTGCCGCCGATGCTTTTCCGCGCCGACCACAGGACGGTCGATCTGGCGGATCTCTACCGGGGTCAGACGCTCTTCCTGGTGCTCAACGGCGCCAGTTTGCAGGACTTCGACTTTGACCGGCTGAAACAGCCCGGCATTTGCAGCATGGGCGTCAACAACGGCGCGCACGGCTTCCGCCCGCAGTTCTGGACCTGCGTGGACGATCCGACACGATTCCTCGACAGCATCTGGCGCGATCCCGCCATCCTCAAATTTGTGCCGCAAGGCCACTTCGACAAACCGATCCGGGACCCGGAAAAAGACAGACTCTCGAACTGGAAGGTGCGGGTCGATTGGCCTGGAAGTCTCCATTTTCCGTTGCTTCGGACCCGAACTCCGCGGCGGAGTCGGGCTCAGCGTTCTGGCGGAGCGCTCAACGCGTCGAGCAACGCTTGCGCGCTGCCGGGGTGAAAACGCGGCATGCGGACAGGGAAACGCTGGGAGGACGGCGCGGGCTCGAACAGGCGGCGCCGCAATCCGGCGGCGTCGAGCCGCTCTTGCACGCCGTCCAGGCTCGGGGGCAGTTGCGCCAGGTCGTCGTTGGGCCGGCCGCGCGGCAGGCCGGTGAAATAAGGCGCGCGGGCAATCTCCGGCCCTCCCCTGCCGGCGTGGTCGTGGCAGGCGTAGCAGTTGAAGCGGCTGAGTTGATGGTTGAGACGGCTGGCCGGGTCGGACGGGGGCGGGTTGGTTTTGAGGTGCCCCAGCGCCAGACGCAGGGCGCGGATTTGCAGGACGCTCAAGTCGTAACGCGGCAGGCCGCTGCGCTTTGAGCCGGACAGGCAGCCGGTGGCGGCGCCGGGATTCAATTCGGCGAGGCCGCGCAGGAGCGGCGGGGCGGGCAGTGTCTCGCCGGTTTCGTGGCAGGCAGCGCAGCGCTGCCTGGAGAAGGCGGTGCGGCCCTGGTCGCGCTCCGCTGGAGCGGGCTGCAAAATGGCGCGCTCTTGAAACGAATCCGGCACGCGGTCGAGATGCAGGTAGGCCGCGATGTCGGCCGCTTCCTGCTCCGTCAGATGCTGCGCTGGCATGCGGCTGGCGGGGCGGGAGACGAGCGGATCGCGCAGGAAGGCGGCGAGCGCGGTTGTGTTGTAATCGTCGGCCAAAGCGAGCGGGGAGGAAGGCAGGCCGGGGGCTTCCACTTCGGCACCGGGGGCCAGGCTGGCGGGGCGGTAGTCCGCGGCCGGCTCATGGCAGGCCACGCAGCCGGCCTGGTGATACAACAGGCGGCCGCGCCCGGCATCGCCGGCAGGCGGCGCGGGTTTTCCCACCGGTGCGGTGAGGCTGGCGAGGTAGGTGGCGATGGCCTCGATGGTGCCGGGATCCGTCTCCTCGTTGCCAGCGAAGAGGCCCGGCATCTGTGTGCCCGGTTTGCGATGCTGGGGGCTGCGGATGAAGCGCCAGAGCGCATCCATGTCCAGGCGGGAGCCCACCGCGCTGAGGTCGGGGCCAGGTTTGGGGCCAATAAAGTCCTGCCACGCGCCCGCCGCCGCATGACAGGCGGCACAGTTCAATTCCGCCAGCAGCAGCAGCCCGCCCTCGGTGAGGAAGGCATGGTCATCCTGCGGCAGATAAAACTGCTCGAAGGCAGGCACATGGGCGTGGTCCAGCGGCGCGGTCCGCAGGGGGTGCGCCCGCAGTGTGCCGGGGAGGGCGAGCGCAAAAAAAACAAGAACAGAACAGGCTCGCGCTTGCATTCGGGACGGGGTCTGCGGCAGCATGCGGGCGGCATGAATCAAATCAACCTGCAAAACAAACGCGCGATCGTAACCGGCGGCGCGCGCGGCATTGGACGGAGCATTGTCGAGCGCCTGCTGCAATCCGGCGCGGCGGTGGCGGTCTGGGATCTGGACGCGGAGGTGGCGGAAGAGGCCGCGGCGACGCTGGCGCTGCATGGCGAGGTGATCCCGGTGCCCGTCGATGTGACCGAGCTGGAGTCGGTGCGGGCAGCGGTGACGGCCACCGTCGCAGGCCTCGGCGGCATTGACATCCTCGTCAACAACGCCGGCATCGCAGGCGCCAACGCCACCGTTTGGCAGACCGATCCGCAGGAATGGCGGCGGGTGGTGGAGATCAACCTGCATGGCACCTTTCATTGCTGCCATGAGGTGGTGCCGGAGATGTTAAAAGGCGGTTACGGCCGCATCGTCAACATCGCCTCCATCGCCGGCAAGGAGGGCAACCCCAACGCCGCTCACTACAGCGCCTCGAAGGCGGGGGTGATCGCGCTCACCAAGTCCCTGGGCAAGGAACTGGCGCAGAAGGGAGTCATCGTGAACTGCGTGACCCCGGCGGTGATCGAGACGGACATCCTCAAGCAACTGGAGCAGTATCACATCGACTACATGCTCTCCAAGATTCCGATGGGGCGCTTCGGCCAGAAAACCGAGGCAGCGGCCCTGGTGGCGTGGCTCTGCTCGGAGGATTGCTCCTTCACCACCGGCGCGGTCTTCGACCTCTCCGGCGGCCGGGCGACCTATTGACCTATGGAGAGAACGCGCCGCCGCGCAACCCGCTTGCGCCCGTCGCCTTCCTCGCTACCGGAAAAGGCATCACCCGCGATGCCCGCCACCCGTTCCTTTGAAATCACCGGCCTGTTCGACCAGGAAAGCGACTGCCACAAGCTGCTTTACGCCCCGGTCAGCCACCCCTGGACCTATCGCGAGTCGGTCGTTTATCAGGCCACGTATGAGGGCGACGAAGCGGCGCTGGAGGCCTTCGTGCGGCGGGTGCTGCTGGACCCCATTTCCCAGGAGTTGCGCGACGGCGCGGACAACGCTTTTCCCCAGGCCGCTTTCGTTCTCGAATACGGCATGAAGGGCGGCGCGCTCGATTTGGAAAAGGAGACCATCCTGGCCTACTACCGCGCGCTGATGGAGCCGGGATTCACCCTGGTCAAACTGGTGCTGCGCCGCCGGGTGTATGTTTTCGGCCCCGGGGCGGACTCCGCGCCGTTTGTGCAGGACGTGTGCAACCCCGCCATCCACACCTGGGAGGTGCGTCCGCTGCAGGCTGCCTGATCGAAATCCGCGATCCCAAGATTTCAAGCCCCCAGACTCCTTTCGATGTCCGACACCCCCCAAGCCGTCTTCCGTCACATCCCGGTCCGCGACCTGAACGCCGGCCAGCTCCTGGCGCTGAGCCAGCAGATGAAGCTCTCGCTCTCCAAAGCGGACATGCTCGCCGTGCAAAAGATGTATCAGGAGGAAAACCGCGAGCCCACCGACGTGGAGCTTGAGGTCATCGCCCAGACCTGGAGCGAGCACTGCAAGCACCGCATCTTCAACGCCCGCATTGAGCACAGTCTGGACGACAAGACCGAGGTGGTGGACAGCCTGTTCAAGACCTACGTGCGCGCCGTCACCGAGCAGATTTGGAAGGACAAGAAGGACTTCATCCTGGGCGCGTTCGTGGACAACGCCGGCTTTGTGAAGCTCGACGACGAGCGCGCCGTGTGCCTGAAGGTGGAGACGCACAACCACCCCAGCGCGATCGAGCCTTATGCGGGCGCCAACACCGGCCTGGGCGGCGTCATCCGCGACATCCTCGGCGCCGGCAAGGGCGCCAAACCGGTCGGTTCCCTCGACGTGTTTTGTTTCGGCCCGCCCGACATCGATGAGAGCGAGCTGAAGGCGAAGGACGTGATCCATCCGCTCGGCATCATGCGCGGCGTGGTGCGCGGGGTGCGCGACTACGGCAACCGCATGGGCATCCCAACCGTGAACGGGGCGATCCAGTTTGACGACACCTACATCTACAATCCGCTGGTGTTCTGCGGCACCGCCGGAGTGATTCCGATCAAGGACATCGCCAAGGAAGTGAAGCCAGGGCATTGGCTCATCGCCGCGG
>CAZKMS010000185.1:0-9085 GCA_964553805.1 uncultured Verrucomicrobiaceae bacterium | reverse complement strand
AGCTTCACCAACCAGTGCCTCGCCCAGATCGAGCTCTGGGCCACCAAGGACAGCCGCCCCATCGGCGTCACCGTCCTGCCCAAGCAGCTCGACGAGGAAGTCGCCCGCCTCCACCTCGGCAAGATCGGCGTCAAACTCACCCAGCTCACCCAGGAGCAGGCCGACTACATCGGCGTCCCCGTCGGCGGCCCCTACAAGGCCGAGCACTACCGCTACTGATCCAGGAGAAGCGGTTTCCCAACCACCCCAAAACCTGAAGCGCGAGCGGTCGAAAGGCCGCCCGCGTTTTTATGCTTGAGGCAGACGCATTGAGGCTGGACAAAAGCGCGGCGATTGTGCTCTCTTGGCAGCCGCCGCCGCGGACAGCCGTGCGCGGCGCGCAACCCCATCACCAACTCTTACTTCCATGTCCAAGATTCAATTCGGCTCCGAGGTGTACACCTGGTTCATGCAGGGCACCGGCAAAGGTTACGACAACAAGCTCGATCACATGATCAAGATCGCTGGTCAGGCGGGCTTCACCGGCATCGAGCCGATGGTGCTCGAGATTTCCGAGAGCGCGCTTGGCTGCGGCAAGTACTGGCTGGGCGACTTCTGCGATCCCTCCCGCCTCAAGGACGCGCTCGCCGCGCACAACGTGAAGCTGGCCGGCCTGGCCCTGGTCTGCGCCTTCGATGGCGACGAACTGCGTGAAGGCGAAGTCGAGGCGCTCAATTTCACCATCGACCTGCTAAAGCACTTCCCCGGTGCCATGCTCGGCACCGTCACCCTGCCCTCCGGCCGCACGCAGGACCTGCAGCGCCGCCGCCTCAACGTCGCGCGCAACATCAACGAGGTCTCCAAGCGCGGTGTGGACGCCGGCCTCAAGTGCTCCTACCACCCGAACAGCCCGCCGGCCTCACTGGTGCGCACCCAGGAGGACTACGACGTGGTGCTCTCCAGCCTCGATCCCAAAGTCACCGGCTGGACCCCGGACGTCGGCCACATCGCCCGCGGCGGCATGGATGTCATCGCCACGCTGAACAAGTGGCAGCACTTGGTGAACCACATCCATTACAAGGACTTCAGCGGCAACGGCCCCGAGCCCTGGGCGCAGATGGGCACGGGGAAGCTCGACTTCCATCGCATCACCGAGTGGCTCGTCAGCCGCAACTACGAGGGCTGGATCATCTGCGAGGACGAGGCGCACATTGCCGTGGAGGATCCCGATGGGGTGACGATTCAAAACGGCCAGTGGTGCCAGGACAACCTGCATCCCATCGTCGCCTGACTCCAAGCTTCCACGCCACCCCGTGCCCTCATTCCCTGAGGCACGGGCTTTTTATTGCCCAAGCGGGGCGTTTTTTGCTGCGCCTGGATCAAATTCCGCTCAAGCTGGTTTCATCACTTTTTTCCGATGAAACTCAAGCTCGATCTCGACGACTTTCGCGTGGCCAAAGGCAAGGGCTTCCAGATGCGAAAAGCCCGCACCAAGATCAACAGCCTCTACCGCGACAACGCTCACTATGAGGAGCTCATCGCGCAGTTCCGGGTGGAGATCGATGAGCTGCAGCAGAAGATGTATGCGCAGAACCGCCACGCCATGCTGCTCATTTTTCAGGCGATGGACGCCGCCGGCAAGGACAGCACCATCAAGCACGTCATGTCCGGCGTGAACACCGAGGGCGTCGAGTCGCACGCCTTCAAGCGCCCCACCTCCGGCGAGCTTGACCACGACTTTCTCTGGCGCCACCTGCGTGTCATGCCACCACGCGGCCGCATCGGCATCTTCAATCGCAGCTACTACGAGGAGGTCCTCGTTTGCCGCATTCATCCCGAGATCGTCACCAAGGTGCAGCGTCTGCCGCAGGAGACCACCGGCAACCTCAAGAAGCTGTTTCAAGACCGTCTGGATGACATCGCCAACTACGAGGCCTACAGCCAGCGCAACGGCATCCACATCGTCAAATTTTTCCTCCACGTCTCCAAACCCGAGCAGAAAAAACGCTTTCTGGCCCGCATCAACACCCCGAGCAAAAACTGGAAGTTCGAGGAGGGCGACGTGCGCGAGCGCGCCCACTGGAATGAGTACATGGGAGCTTATCAGGACGCCATCCGCGTCACCGCCACCGCGCAATGCCCCTGGTATGTGGTGCCCGCCGATGATAAAAAGAACATGCGTCTCATCGTCAGCGCCGCTGTGCTGCACGAGTTGCAGAAGCTGAAAATGAGCTGGCCAAAACTGCCCAAGGACCAGCTCGCGGTGCTCGCGCACTCCCGGGACCTGCTCATGGCCGAAAACAAATGACCGGTGATCCAGGTGAACTTTTTCCTCCTACCCTGCCTCTGCCTTAGTCTTGCCTTGAACGCCTTCGCGGGCGATCAACGCGCGCGCTCCCTGGGCATTGAAATCGGTGTCCTGCGCCCGGGCGAGCACAACGCCATCACCGACGTGCCAGGCGTGCGGGTGGGCCACGTCACGGTGATCGACGGCGACAGCATCCGCACCGGAGCGACCGCCATCCTGCCGCATGCCGGCAATGTGTTCCTCGAAAAAGTGCCCGCCGCCATCCATGTCGGCAACGGCTTTGGCAAACTGGCCGGCTCCACCCAGGTCGAGGAGTTGGGCAACATCGAATCTCCCATCATTCTCACCAACACCCTTGCGGTCGGCGCCGCAATGAGCGCCACCATTGCGCATCTGCTGCGCCAGCCGGGCATGGCCAATGTCCGCTCGATCAATGCGGTGGTGGGAGAGACCAACGACGGCCAGCTCAATGACATCCGCGCCATGAGCCTGCGCCCGGGGCAGGTGGAGCAGGCCATCACCTCGGCGCGCGGCGGTCCGGTGGCGGAGGGTTGTGTGGGCGCTGGCACTGGCACCATCGCCTTTGGCTGGAAGGCAGGCATCGGCACCTCCTCGCGACGGCTGCCGAAGAAGGCGGGCGGTTATCACGTCGGCGTGCTGGTGCAGGCCAACTTCGGTGGCGTGCTCAGTATCGACGGCGTGCCGGTGGACAAGTTGATGAATCGTCACCTCATGCGCGACGCCTACGACAACGCCGATGGCAGTTGCATGATCGTGGTGGCCACCGATGCGCCGCTGGACGCGCGCAACCTGAAGCGCCTGGCCGCACGCACCATGCTTGGCCTGGGCCGCACAGGCGGCATCGCCTCCAACGGCAGCGGCGATTACGTGATCGCCTTTTCCACTGCGCCGGAGTTGCGGGTGCCGCATGAACAAAAGAGCCAGCTCAACCCGCCTGCCTCCTTGCTGCGCAACGAGGCGATGACACCGCTGTTTCTGGCCGCGATCGAGGCCGCCGAGGAGGCCATTCTGAATTCGCTCTTCATGGCCACGGACATGACCGGCCAGCAAGGCCGCACCGTCAAAGCCATGCCCGTCGAGGAAGTGCTGCAGGTCATGCGCCGTTATCGCGGTGAGGAGTGATCTGCGCGCAAAGCGAAGGCCTTCTTCCGCGTTATCACATCGCCAGCCCCGACCATTATGCATCGACTCCTCGCTTCAACTCTGCTCCTGAGCCTGTTCGCTCCCGTCTCTTCGCCCGCCATCGAAGACCTCGGCGCACCTCCCATTGTTACCGCCGTGTCCTGGGCCATCGCCGACGCCACCGACGGAAAACTGCTCTGGTCACACCTGCCCGATGAGCCGCGCAAAGCCGCCAGCACAACGAAAACCATGTGCGCACTGGTGGTGCTCGAACTGGCCAAGGCCGATCCCGCCATTCTCGAAGAACAAATTGAAGTCTCCACATTCGCCGCCGCCACCGACGGTTCCACCGCCGAACTGGAGGCCGGCGATCAACTCAACGTGCGCGACGGACTCTATGCCCTCCTGCTTCCCTCCGGCAACGACATGGGCAACGCGTTTGCAGAACACTTCAATGCGCGCCTGGCGCCTCCGGGCGACGAGACACCGGCCAGCGCAAAAACATCGGCCTCCGCCGCCCGCATGAACTTCGTGGCGGAGATGAATCGCACCGCGCAGCGCCTCGGCATGAACAACACCAGCTACCGCATCGCCTATGGCGACGGCGGCACGGCCGACGATCGCACCACCACCGCGCAAGATCTTGTCACGCTGGCGATGGCCGCACGCCTGCATCCCCTGCTGCGTGAAGTGGTCGCCACGAAGGAGAAAAAAGCGAGCCTGCGCGGGAAGGACGGCTCCGAACGCGAGGTGACGTGGAAAAACACCAACCTGCTGCTGGAGATCGGCGGTTACGACGGCATCAAAACCGGCACCACACCCTCCGCCGGGCGCTGCCTCGTTGCCAGCGGCACTCGTGACGGCAAAAGCCTGATCGTGGTCAGCCTCGGCTCGACCTCGGATGAGGGCCGGTTTGCCGACAGCCGCAATCTGTTTCGCTGGGCCTGGAGCAAGCTGGCCGCCGCCGCGAATAAGTGAAGCGGCATCAGCCTTTTTTGTCGAGCAGGTAAAACTCCAGGCTGTCCACCAGCGCCTGCCAACTGGCGTCGATGACGTTGGTGGAGACTCCGACCGTGCCCCAAGTCTTCACCCCATCGCTGGTGACGATGAGCACGCGAGTCTTGGCCGCCGTGCCGCTGCCGCTGTCGATGATGCGCACTTTGTAATCCTCCAGCCGGACTTCTGAGATGGCCGGGAAATGAGGCAGCAGGGCCTTGCGCAGGGCTTTGTCGAGCGCGTTCACCGGACCATCCCCTTCATCCACGGTGTATTCCGCCTTGCCATTGACGCGCAACTTGACCGTGGCCTCGTTGGTCTCGGTCTGCTGGCCCGCGCGGCAGCGATGGGTGGTGTGAAACTCCAGCAATTCAAAGCAGCCGGTTTCCTGCCCTAACTGGCGGCGAATCAGCAGTTCAAAGCTGGCCTCGGCCGCTTCGAACTCGTAGCCCTCGCTCTCAAGGCGTTTGACTTCGGCCAGGATTTTTTGCACTTCCGGCGAACCCTTGGCCAGCGGCAGCCCAAGCGCCTCGGCTTTGACCAGCACGTTCGACTGGCCCGACATGTCCGAGATGGTGATGACGCGCTCGTTGCCGACGAGGGAGGGATCGATGTGCTCGTAGGTGCGCGCCAGTTTTTGCACGGCATGCACATGCAGCCCGCCTTTGTGCGTAAAGGCCGCCACCCCCACATAGGGCGCGCGGATGTCGTGCGGCACGTTGGCCAGTTCATCGACGAAGAACGACAGGTCGCGCAGGCGCGTGAGGTTGATGCCAAGGTCGATGCCCATTTTCACCTGCAAGGCGGGCATGACGGTGATCAGGTTGCAGTTGCCGACACGTTCGCCGTAGCCATTGATGGTGCCCTGAACCTGGCAGGCGCCGGCGCGGATCGCTGCCAGAGCATTGGCCACGCCGACACCGCCGTCGTTGTGAGTGTGAATGCCGACCGGGCGGCCCAGATGCGCGACGACTTTCCGCGTCACCTCCTCCACCCACTCCGGCAGCGCGCCGCCGTTGGTCTCGCACAGCACCACGAGATCGGCGCCGGCGTCGGTGGCGGCTTTGACCGTTTTGAGCGAGTATTCCGGGTCCTCACGGAAGCTGTCGAAGAAGTGCTCGGCATCATAGAGCACCTCGCGGCCATGCTGTTTCAAATAGGCCACCGTGTCGGCAATCATCGCCAGATTCTCCTCCAGGCTGACCTGGAAGACTTCCGTCACATGCAACGGCCAGGTTTTGCCGACGATGGTGACCACGGGTGTCTGCGCATCGAGCAGCATCTGCACCTGCGAATCGTCCTCCACCTTGACACGGCCGCGCCGGGTCATGCCGAAGGCGGTGATTTTGGCGTGCTTCCAAGTGCGTTTGGCGGCCTCCTGGAAAAAGGCGGCGTCCTTCGGATTGGAGCCGGGCCAGCCGCCCTCGATGTAGTGAATGCCAAAGTCGTCGAGGCGCTCGGCCACGCGAATCTTGTCGAGCGTGCTGAAGGAGATGCCCGTGCCCTGGGTGCCGTCGCGCAGGGTGGTGTCGTAAAGGGTTACAGGAGTCATGGAGTCAAAATCGGGTATGCGGGAAAAGCGTGGAGGATGCAAGAATCAGTGAAGAGCACCCATGTCGGGCGGACGCATGCCGGAGTGAAAGCGCGCGCTGCTTTGGCGGCGAACTGCGGCTGGTTGACGGGCTCCCTGGCAGCGTCAGGCGCGGGGGAACCCGGACCTAATTCGAATGGTGGCGCTGGCAGCGGCTGGCATGGAGGGCCGCGACCCTACTACCGAAACCTGCATTGGCAACGGAAACTTTGCCGATCAAAAGGGCGTCCGGCTCAAAATCGGCGCTGCAAATGCCAGGGATCGTGTCATATTTCGGACTCCCCGGACGTAGTCCTTTGCCAGAGACGGCGCCCCCTTCGTCTCTACGCCCCACATGAATCAAGCCCCTCTTTGCCGATCCCTGTTTCTCACTGCACTGCTCGCGGTCTCCGCCCAGGCCGCGCCCGATCTGGAACAGGATTTCCGCAAGACTTTCGAGCCGGTGCTGGCCACCTACTGCTACGACTGCCACGCCGATGGCGTGGACAAGGGGGACTTCAGTCTGGATGAGTACGACTCGTTGGGCGAGCACCTGGAAGACCGCGATGTCTGGCTGCGGGTGTGGGAAAACCTGCGCTCCCACTTGATGCCGCCGGTGGAAAAAGACCAGCCCAGCGATGACGAGCGCGCCCTGCTCGCCTCCTGGATCGAAAAAAACGTGTTCAAAATCGATCCCGAAAACCCCGACCCCGGCCGCGTCACCATCCGCCGGCTCAACCGCCAGGAGTACCGCTACACGATCAAAGATCTGCTGGCAGTGGATTTCAACGTCAATGACGCCCTGCCGCCGGATGACACCGGCTACGGCTTTGACACCATCGGCGACGTGCTCTCCATCTCCCCCATGCTGATGGAAAAGTACATCGATGCCGCGCGCAAAATCGTCAGCGAATCGATTCGACCGCAGAAGGCCGAGATCCCCACCGTGACCCTCTCCGGCGAGGAGTTCAAAGCGAAGCCGCCCTCGAAAAAAACCGGCAAGCTGCTGCCCTTCAACCAGCCCGCCGAGGTCAGCCGCAAAAAAGTCTTCGAGCATGCCGGCGACTACCGCGTCACCGTGGAATACCAAACCAGTGGCTCCTCCGAGGCCACCAGCCACGCCGCCACCCTCACCCTGCGCGTCAACGGCCAGGACGTCGAGACCGAGACCCTCGGCTGGGACAACCGCAGCACCATCAAATTTTCCGCCAAGGCCAGCCTGCGCGAGGGCGAAAACGTCATCACCCTCGCCACCCAGGAAACCGCCAAACCCAGCGAAGGCGAAAAATCCCTCAACCTGGCCGTCAGCCGCCTGCAAGTGAACGGCCCGCTCGACGGCCGGGTGAAAATTTACCCGCGCGACTACTACCGCGTCTTCCACAAAGGCGGCCCGCCCGCATCGCCGCCTGAGCGCGAGGCCTACGCCCGCGACATCCTGCGCCGGCTCGCCGACCGCGCCTTCCGCCGGCCAGTGGATGAGCCCACCCTGGACCGCCTCGTCGCGCTCTACGGCATGGCAGCCAAGGAGAGCCCCACCGCCTTCGAGGATGCCGTCGGCTACGCTGTCACCGCCATGCTGTCCGCGCCCAAGTTTCTCTTCCGCGCCGAAATTCAGCCCGAACCCGACAACCCCGATAAAGTCGTGCCCGTGGACGAGTTCGCCCTCGCCTCCCGTTTGTCCTACTTCCTTTGGAGTTCCCTGCCGGACGAGGAACTCTTTGAACTCGCCCGCCGCGGCGAACTGCGCGCCAACCTCGCCGACCAGGTGGACCGCATGATCGAGGATCCCAAGTCCCAGCGCTTCGTCGAAAACTTCGTCGGCCAGTGGCTGCTGACCCGCGATGTCGAAGGCATCAACATCCTGCCCCACCGCATCCTCGGCTTGCGCGATCAGGGGGATGGCTTCAAAGTCTTCGGCGGCCGCCAGCGCCGCTCCATGCGCCTGGAGACGGAGACTTTCTTCGCCCACCTCATGCGGGAAAATCTCAGCGCCCTGGAAATGTTCACCGCCGACTACAGCTTCCTCAACGAGACCCTGGCCAAGTACTATGGCATCGACGGCGTCAAAGGCGACCACATGCGCAAAGTCTCCCTCTCCAAGGACAGCCACCGCGGCGGCATCCTCACCCACGGCAGCCTGCTCGTCGTCACCTCCAACCCGACTCGCACCAACCCGGTGAAACGCGGCCTCTTCATCCTCGAAAACCTGCTCGACACCCCCGCACCGCCCGCGCCACCAGACGTGCCCACTTTTGAGGAAGCGCAAAAAAGCGCCGGCAAGAAAAAACTCAGCATGAGAGACCTGATGGCCGTCCACCGCGAGAAAGCCCTCTGCGCCTCCTGCCACGCCCGCTTCGACGACCTCGGCCTCGCCCTCGAAACCTTCAACGCCATCGGCCAGTTCCGTGCCGAGGAGGACGGCAAACCCATCGAAACCGCCGGACGCCTCATCACCGGCGAGGAATTCACCTCCATCCCCAAGCTGAACCAGATCCTCGCCACCTCCCGCCGCCAGGACTTCTACCGCTGCCTGACCTCCAAACTCATGACTTACACCCTGGGCCGCGGCACCGAGTATTACGACTCGCCCGCCATCGACCGAATCGTCGCCGAGCTTGAGAAAAACGGCGGCAAAATGCGTTCTTTAATACACGGTGTGGTCAACAGCGTTCCGTTCCAGAAACGCCGTGGCGACGGCACCCTCTGAGTCGAATCCCCCCAAAAGTCCATGACGAAGAAACCTTCCATCACGAGCCGGCGCGCCTTCCTGCGTGGCCTCGGCACCTGCCTGAGCTTGCCTGCCCTGGAGTCCTTCCTGCCCGGAGGCCGGCTGCTGGCGGCCGCTTCCAACGGCGTGGCCGGCGGCGCGCTGACCGCCTCAGGCGCCCCCCTGCGCATGGCCTTTTTGTACATCCCCAACGGCGTCATCCTCGACCAATGGCGGCCCAAAGGCAAAGGTGCCGGCTTCGAACTCGGCGCCACCATGCAGCCCTTCGCCGCCCACAAGCAGAACCTGCAAATCTTCACCGGATTTGAGCACGCCAACGGCTGGTCCGGCGGCGACGGCGGCGGCGACCACGCCCGCGCCA
>CAZKMS010000184.1:0-9104 GCA_964553805.1 uncultured Verrucomicrobiaceae bacterium | reverse complement strand
GGAAAAGAAGGTTGAGTAGTCCAAAGGAGTCATGAACATTTTAGATTTTTGCTATGATGACGAATTGGGCATAGGGACACAATCGAAATCTCGGCATTATCCAAGTTCGATCCGATTGAGGCGTAAGATGCGGCGGACTGAGGAAGTAGTTATATTTAGCGTATGATTTTGACTCTCTCCATCCCTGATGAGATCGCCGCTGAGCTTGGAGCTACTGAGCAGGCTGTCGGCGCGCGAGTGCAGACCGATCTGGCGGCAAACTGGTACGAGGCGCGGCTGGTGTCGCTGGGGCGGGCGGCCGAGATGTCGGGGTTGCGGCGGGGAGAGTTTGAGGCGTTGCTGGCTCAGCGCGGCACGGTTCGGGATTATGGAACGGATGATTGGGCTGCCGATTTGGCTTGGGCGCGTGCTCATTGATTTGGGTTGTGGTGGGATCAATATCAAAACGCATCAATCGTTTTTCCCTTGTTGCCATTGCGCCATGCGGTGGTGGATGTCGTGGTAGGCGTTGAGTTTGGTGTGCTGGGCGGGGTGGCAAGCGATGGCGGATTTGAAGTTGTCGTAGGTGATGCTGGCGGCGAGCAGGGTGAGGTCGGCGGGGTCGCAGAGGATGCGCCAGGGGTAGTCGGAGCCGGGGTAGGAGGCTACGGGTTCGGGCAGGCCGATGGCGCGGGTGAGGGCGTCGAGGTCTTCGCGGCTGCGGGCGCGGATGTGGATTTCATCCGGGCTTTTGCGGACGATGGAGTAGAAGCCGAGTTGGGTGAAGGAGGGAGGGGGAGTCGGTGAGATTTAGAGTCTATCCGGAGAACGGCCGTCGTTAGGCGGGACGCCCGCGACACACACAGCCGGGACGGGCTGTGCTACGGTTAACCACAATCGTCTTGCGTTCCGCTTCCATCACCAGCTCTTCAATCCGCCACGGCTTGGTGATCCCCAACAGCTCTCCAATCAACTTCTTCTCAAACACCCCACCTTTTTACCCCGCTTCCCATCCCACGGAAATCGCCGAATAACCTGAAATAGCCATGACTCAGCACACGGGTGGAAGTTTTGCGATGGGTTGACACTTGGGTACACCATTCAAAAACAGCAGTTTCTGCATCTGTTCTCCCCGGTGAATGAAGAGAAGCCGCGTCAGCCGCACAGCCGTGAGAACGGCAGGATCAGCACTAATAGTTACCGAAAAAGAAAACTTGGCTGTCGCTGTGTTTGCATCGGAGGGGACTCTTTCGGATTGCGGATTTAAATTTCGACCCATCCGCCTGTTTTAAGCGACTCCAAAATCGCCAGCGTGCTTTTCAACGTGTGGACGCCATCTTCCAGCGGGCATAAAGCCGGCGCACGGTCTTCCAAATGATCCAGGAAGGCCTCAGCTTGCAGCAGGTAAAAATCGTCGCGCTCGTGGGTGAAGGATGCCTCCTCGCGCCACTCGCCGCCGTTCTCCTCGGCGGAGAGCCAGCGGTGGCCCTTCATCTCCCAGCGCGCCGCGCCGCGCTCGCACAGCACGGTGAGGACGAACTCATTGACTGGCTGATGCTGGTTCGCGGTGAAGGAGCCGAGCACCTTGCCGTGCCGGGTGATGAAATTGACCGTGTCCTCCACTTCGACGCCCTCCAGCACTTGATGCGCTGCATCTGCGATCACCCGCGTCACCGGCCCAACCATCCATTCCACCGCGTTGACATGATGCGGCAGCATGTCCTGGATGGCGCCGCCACCCATGGCCGGGTTGGCATAATAAATCTCGCGGTAAGCAGGCCGGTAAAATGGAAAATGCTGTCCCGACTGCACCTGCACCTGCACTGGGTTGCCAAAGCGGCCCGAGCAAATCGCGGCACGCATTTGTCGCAGTGCCGGCAAGGCGCGGTAAACAAACGCCACGGCAGCCTTGACACCTTTTTCAGTCACCACGGCGCGCAAATCGTCAATGCCATCCATACTCAAACTGAGCGGTTTCTCGATCAGCAGATCCATCCCGCGTGCCGCCAGTTCGATGGCTGTGGGCACATGATACGGCGCGGGCGAAGCGATCAAGGCGGCGGTTACCGGCACTTCGCCCAGCGCTTCGTGCAAATCGCGATAACCGCGCACCTGGTAACGTTCCGCCACCTCCGCGCAGCGTGCCGCCATGGGCTCGACGAAACTCAGGTCACAACGGCCGGTCTTTTGAAAGCAGCGCAAATGGCGCTCGCCAATGGAACCTGCGCCGAGAATGAGAAGATGGGGTCTGACGGACATGCGGCCAGGAATACGCCGCTGGCGAGCACTTTGTTCGTCCGCCATGCTTTCGTCAGGCGTGCTTCAGGTCAATCCAGCGAGCGCTTGGGTCCGCGGATGGTGATGTCGGTGTCGCGCTGTGGTCTGCGAACAGGCACCTTGGCAAAACGCTGCACCTCGTAGCCGCGCACGGGCAGCGACAACTCGAGGCTGGCAAGCGGCTCCCAGGTGGCAGCCACGCGATTCTCATCCGCCACCAAACGCGCCTCAAGGTAAGAGGCAAAGGCATCTGGCATCACCTGGAAAAGCGCCACTCCTTTGGGGTCGCCCGCAACTTGCCGCATCATCCGCTGGAAGCTGGATTCGGGTTTTTTGATCTGGTCCAACGATTCGCCGCCGCCGCTGGCAGGTTTCAATTTGAGGAAAACCAGGTTCTGCCCCGGGCGGATTTCGGGCTCAAAGGCAAACACCTTGCTGAACATCGGGTTGGCCGCAGCGCGCTTGAGGGCGTCCTGAATTTTGAAGGCATCGTAGATCATGATGCTGCGTCCACGATTCTTGATGCCGTCGCGATCAGCGAGGGTTTTGAAGTAACCCATGATGTCGCGCGGCGAGTTTTTGACCGTCTCAGTCTTGCCACTGTAAGTCAGCTCCAAAGCGCCGCCCTTGGCCTCGGCTTTGATCGTGGGTTTGGCTGGATCTCTGGAAGGATCGAGCGAGGCCCATTTCAACGGGTCGCCCTTGCTCAACCCGGCCACCGCTTCAGCGACCTTGGTCAAAGGCTGGCGCAGCGTGAGCGCGATGTCGCCCAAACTAAAAAGCACGTCCTTGTCCGCCGGAAGAGAAGCTTCGTTGAGAGCTTTCCACGCGCCCGCGACGTCCTCCATTTGATAGGTGGCCGCCAGCGGTGCGATGTCGTTCCAGGCCTTCTGCGCGTTCTGCGCGGAGCCGAGAACATCCGTCAGCAGTTTGGCAAACGGATCGATCTTGATATCGCGGTAGGTCAGGTCACGCACCATCTTGGTAAGACCGTCCATCAGAGGCGCCAGGAACTCGTCCTGGTTGAAGACAATCACCCCCTCTTTGGCTACCAGCACCCGCGTTTCCTTCGGTTCCTCGGGGTAAGGGCGCGGGTTGGGCAGGCGCACGATGGTGGCCGGATCCGGCTTGTATTCCGGCGTCTCGTCGAGCAGGGCTTTCAGGCGCTCCACCTCCACCAACAGCTTTTCCGTTTCCGTTCTCTCCAGCTCGCGCTGCTTTTTCTTCTCCTCAAGCTGTTGACGGAAGCTGTCGAGGTCCATGAACTTCATGCTTTGCATGTCGCTCACGTCGATGCTGCGCAACTGCTCGATGGCTTTCTGCAAATCCTGCTGCGCCAGTTTCTGCTTCTCATCGATCTGCTCGGGTGTCTCCTTCGGCGGCGGGGTCTGTTCGAGCTGTTCTTTGATCTTCTGATGCTCCTCCTCCGTCACCGGTGGCAGCTCGGACAGAATCTTGCCCACCGAGTTGGCGAGGTTCAAAGACATCATCACGAATATGATCATGAGCACGCCGACGACATTCGTCACGGCGTCCATCAGCGAGTCGAGATTCAACTCGCCGCTGTCACGTTTGGATTTCTTGGCCATCCTGGTGAAGGGGTTGCGGGTTTACTTGGCGGCCGGCGGCGCACTGCCATCTGTGGGTGTCTCGCTCGGTGGCGGGGGTGGCGGGGGAACCTTGCCGCGAAACTGATCAAAAAGTTCAAGCTGCAACTGGCCGCGGCCTGGAATGGGCAGTTTGCCGGTGCGAATGCCATAGTCACTCTCGGCGCGGCCGGCTCCGTTGTTGTAAGAGCCATAGCCATCATCGCGGATGAGGAACAAAATGAGGGCGTTTTTGTCTTTCTGCAGTTCGAGCAGGAAGTGGTTGTAGGCGTGGTCCGCCACCACCACTTCCGGCCGGGAGCTGAGGCGGTAATCTTCCTCGTCCCAAGGCTTCAACAGCTTCAAACTGCCGCCGGAGGCTTCCACAAAGTAGACCTTGGTGTCCCCTCCCATGCCTGAGCCAGAGGGCTGCACCTGCACTGGCGGCGGCTCCTTGTCTTCGGGGATCTTGCGCTCTTCGATTTTGGCCAGCAGCGCTTTGATCTCTTCCTTGCTCGCATTCTGTTGTTTTTTCAGGCCTTCAATCTCCACCATCAAGTCATCCAGCTCCTTTTGCAGTTGCTGGCTGATCTCCTTGTTCTGTTCCTGCACTTCCTTGGAGGAGTCCAGCAACCGGCGCAACTTGGCAAAGCGCTGGCGGCGCTCCTCCAGCTCCTGCTGGATTTTTTCCAGCACGGCCAGTTTTTCCTTCACCTGGGCTTCCTCCTGCTCCCGCTTTTCGATTTCTTTCTTGATGTTGAGGTAGTCCTGGGCGCGTTGGATCTCCTCCACCGATCGGCCCTCGGCCTTTTCCGTCTGGGAAATGACCAGCACGACGATGATCATCACCAGCGCGCCAATCAGGCAGGCCAGGATGCTCAGGAATGGAAACAAGGATACCTCGTCTCCGCTGGATCCGCGTCGTTTGGCCATGGGGTCGGTGGGTGTCGGCTGGGAAGAGAATCAACTCAACGCCGGCTCAGCCGCGGCTGAACCAGCCCTTCTTTTTGACCTGATGAATGACGACCTGTTTCTCGCCGAGATTTTTCAGCACCTCGTTGAGCGATTGAATGCCGGTCGAGAGACCGCGGGTGTAGTCGGTGGTGATCTTGACAGAGTCTTTCACGGCCGCTGTCAAATCCTCGCGCAAACGCAGCATCGCATCGGTGAACTCCTTCTGCACACGCTCCTGATGGCTTTCCACACGACGATCGAGATTCATCGCGTAGTCGTTCATCTTGACGGAGAGAATGTTCAGGTCCTTGAGGAAGTCCTTTTGCGAGGTCGCCACGGCTTTGACCAGCGTGTCCATCAGGCCACCGGTGTCGCCGCCGGCGATGGCGCCGCCATCGTTGAGGCGCGGCATGAGCACCTCGTTGCAGAAGGCGTCGATGCTGTTGAGGTTGTCGTCCTCCGCCTTCGCCACGGTGTTCATGGGGAAGTTCAGGATCATCGCCAGCACCAGGCCCAGCAAGGTGGTGTCGAAGGCAGTGGCCAGGCCCGCGGTGACGTTGCCGATGGAGCCGATGATTTTGTTGACGTCCGACACATCGGAGAGGTCGATGCTGCCGATGGCCTGGGAGAGGCCGAGCACCGTTCCGATGAAGCCCAGGATGGGGATCGCCCACAGGAACACTTTCAACAGCGAGTAACTGCCGCCGATGCGGTTGCTGTCGATGTCCGACTGCGCGCTCATCATGGCGGCGACTTCGCTGTTGTTTTGGCGCACCTCGAAGAGTTCGAGGCCCTTGCGGATGCGGTTGACCATGAGGCTGTCGCGCAGGGTCGCAGGCAGCGCATACAGGTTGTCGATGAAATGCGGCACATTCTGCGAATTGACCTCCTCGCCCAGTTCCGCCGGCAGCACATCGAGATAAAGCGCGCTCTTCTGATGGCGAAGCTTTTGCATCTTCAGGTAAAGGATGCCAACCGCCCAGAAGAAGAAAAAGGCTTCCATGTAGTTCACCCAGCCCCGCTCGCAAAAGAGGCCGCGCAGGTAGCTGCCGGCGGGCAGCGCAAACATGATGCCATACCATGCGGCGGTGACCACCACACCGATGGCCAGCGCCAGCCACATGTTTGGGTTGGTGGGATCCGTTTCTTCCCAGCCGCCGCGTTGGGCGCGCGACTGCTCGTAAGCCGGTGTCTCCTGCTGCGATTCCCCGGAGTCCGCGCTGGCTGAACCACCGCTTACGCCACCTGGCAGTGGCAAGCCCGCGCCTGTGGGCGGAGGCGGAGCGCCTTCGCCCTCCACATCAGCGGGAATCTGCAGTTTGGTGTTGCAGCCGGGGCAACGCACGACCTTGCCTGCCATTTCTGGCTCGGCCTTTAGCTGCATCTCGCAAGATGGGCACTTAAACTTCACGATCTCGATCCTCCTGATGGGTTTGGGTTGGGGGTGGGGGGAGTCAAAATGAACCGATGATTGCGCCCAAAACAACTTTTTTCGGTTTTCCGCCGTGATTTCAGCCATTCCACAGCAGCGCCCTACTCGGTTTCGGGGCGCGGGTCCCGTGCCAGCAGGTCGCGCATCGCCTGTGCCGGTGGCTTGCCCTGGTAGAGCACGGCGTGGATTTCATCGAGCAACGGCGTGCGCGCGCCAGCCAGCCGGGCAGCGCGAAACAGGCTTGCCGTGTTGGGAACGCCCTCGGCCACCATCGTCGAAGCCGCCAGGATGTCGGCCAGCCTCTGCCCGCGCCCCAAAGCCAGCCCCACCTTGTGGTTGCGGCTGTGCTCGGAAAAGCAAGTCGTCATCAGGTCGCCGACCCCGCTGAGGCCATAGAATGTCTCCGCTCGTCCGCCCATCGCCGTGCCAAAGCGCAGCATTTCCGCCAGCGCACGAGTGACCAAGGCGGCAATGGCATTGTCGCCAAGCCGCAAGCCCTTGGCGATGCCCGCAGCGATGGCATAGGGGTTTTTCAAAGCCCCGCCCCACTCCGCCCCCGCCAGGTCATCGCTGGTGTAGCAGCGAAACCAAGGCAGCGTCAGCGCCTCCTGCAAAGCGCAGGCGCTCTCACCATCCGCGCTCGCCACCACCGTTGCGGTTGCCAGACGGCGGGACACCTCTTCGGCGTGGTTTGGCCCGGTCAGCACCGCCACAGATGCCTCTGGCACGAGTTCAGCAACGACCTGGCTCATGCGCAGGCCGCTTTCCAATTCGATCCCCTTGGCGCAGGATACCAGCACCCGGGCGCCGCGCAAAGCACCCGCCTTGAGCGCCACCGCCACCGTCGTCCGCACATGCCCGGAAGGAATGACCAAAAACACTGCATCCGCCGGTCGCAGTTGAGTCCACTCCGACGTCGCCAGCACATCCGCAGGCAGCTCCAAATCCACCAAGTAGCGCGGATGCCGCCGGTCCTCGCTCAACTGCCGCATCGCCTCGGCATCGCGCCCCCAAATCTGCACCTGCAACCCGCGCTCCGCCAGCAAGACGGCCAGCGCCAAGCCCCAGCTACCGGAGCCGATGATGGTGGCCGAAGTCAACGCCGTCACGCTCATCTCGCCGCACCGCCTCCCGATTCAGCGATCTTTTTGGCGCCCGCTTTCGGCTCCGTTCCCGCCAGGATCCGCGCGATGTTGCCGCGATGACGCAAGATGACGAGCAGCATGAGCAAGACGCCAAAACCCAACAGCACCCAGTCCCAGCGGCCACTCCACGCCATTTGCGCCGCCATCGTCACCGCCACGCCCACCCCAGCCATCATCGAGGCCAGCGACACATAGCGTGTGCCAAAGAAAAACAGCAGCCAGAAAACCAAACCACCCAGCACCGGCACCGGCGCGATGCCTGCCAGCACGCCAGCCGCGGTCGCCACGCCCTTCCCCCCCTTGAAGCCCAGCCAGGGCGTGAACATGTGCCCGAGAATCGCGGCCAATCCCGTTGCCACCCATACCCAGGAGTCGGCTCCCTGGCTCTTGATCCATAAACACGGCAGCAAGCCTTTCAACAAGTCGAGAACAAACACCGGGATGCCGATGCCCTTGCCCAGCACCCGGATCGCGTTGGTCGCTCCGATGTTGCCGCTGCCATGCTGGCGAATGTCCATCCCGCGCAACCGGCCCGCAAGATAGCCGAACGGCAGCGAGCCGCTCAAAAAGCCCGCCACCACGCCCAAAACAGCTTGATGAACCATGCCGCCATTTACACGCCGGCCCGCATGACAGGCAACGTTTTTCATCCCCCGCCTGCACACCTGGCCGCCTGCCGGCCCGAAAACACACAAGCGCTGCTGGACGCGCTGAGCGCTCCGCCAAACCGATGAGAACCCCAACGCCGGGATGGGTTCGTTTCGCAAAATTTCACAACTTGCCGTCGCTTCCGCAGCCTGAAAGCATCCCGCGCGAAAGGAGCCTTTGAATGAGCACCGTACCGCAGCTTTCCACAACCGGCCCGAAACGGCGCCACATGGCCTGCTCCGAATGTGCCGGCCTTCAACCCGGCCTTTTTTTCCGGAGCCACCATCCCGCAAAATACTTGTTTGAAGATGTCATGTGGGCCGGAAATTTGGTCATGGTGTCATGTCGAGCCTCTTTTCCCAACATCACCATGAGCCCTCCAAGCGCGCCCTTCGCGCTACGTAGAACGGCACCGCACTCTGCGGCAATTCGCCTTGCCCCCTCCTGCGCTTGGCTCCGAAGAAGCTGAGGTTCGCCTGGAACACCGCCTCCACGAAGCCCTTCGATCCCAACACCAGACTCCCGTTGAACGGGTGTTCGATTTTGTCAATTTTTTGCAGCCTGACCCCGTTTTCTCCACTCTCACCGAGACGGTTTGAACTGGAACATGGGTTACACTCTGACCGGGTACATAGGTTACACTCTTCCGGCATGGCCGATGGTAATGGATGAATACGAGTTGCATGAAAGTGGCAATGGGAACCTGTCGAGTAAGGCGAAGTCTTGGAACGAGGCGATATTGCTTGTATTACAAGCGTTCCACAGTTGCGTGGAACTACCTTCAAGACTGCGATTTTTCTGGCGAAGCCCCTTCCAAAACCTTCTGAAAACATACCCAAACGTCCCCAAAGCGCGCCCTTGTGTGTAACCCATCTGGCCGGTTTACCTGTAAACTATGTGCCCGGTCCGAACCGCCGGTGCTGCGTCCGGCTGGTTTAGTTCCTCACTTGCCGGGATGCCTTATCCGTGGTTTCTTCCAGATGTGAGCGAGCATTCCCCCCGCCTGCAGGAGCCTACGGTTGAAGAGCTGGATGCCAATCCCTGCCTCGCCTGCACCATCGCCCAGGGCTGCTGCTCGGAGAT
>CAZKMS010000183.1:0-9254 GCA_964553805.1 uncultured Verrucomicrobiaceae bacterium | reverse complement strand
TTTCCACAGCCTGCGGTTCTGATCGCGCCCCCTACGGCTACCAAAAGCGCCTCGCCTGTGGCGAACGCAAGGAAGGTCAGGACGAGTCTGCCTGGCTCTCCCAATCCGGCCCCTGCGAATCCCGTCTCATCACCATCCCCACAGGTCTCGGCAAAACCGCCGCCGTGGTGTTGGCTTGGCTGTGGAATCGTTGCGGGGAAGTGGCTACGACTTCAGTCGAAGCAGGCCCCGTCAGCAATCCCTGGCCCAGACGCGGCGGAAGCCGATCAAAATGCCACCAAGTCATGGCCTCAAGTCTTGGAGGATTGGGCGAGCTTGATTACAGCAGGAGAGACGGAACTTCCGGATCATCTTTCGGCTTTGTCCTGGATTCGGCAACCAGCGGTTATCAAATTGCACAGCGAGAGCGTACAACTTTCATCGAAGGCCAGACCAAAGCCCTGTGTGTGCGCAAAAAAACCCAAAGCTGATTGACCCGACCATGTCCGATCTAATGCTAGATGACGCCATCACCCAACTCGGAGCTGCAATGAATCTGACGGCACCCGACAAGCCGTTCGCATGGCAGCAGAACTTGTTCGCCAAATTCCTTCAGAACAACATTGGTGTGGTCGAGGCGCTGGATATTCCAACTGGACTTGGAAAGACCTCCGTTATGGCCATCTGGCTTGTGGCTCGCCTGCTTGGATCTAATGTCCCACGCCGTCTGGTCTATATCGTGGATCGTCGGGCTGTAGTGGATCAGGCGACAACCGAGGCCATGAATCTCAAAGCCTTTGTAGAAGCGCATCCAAAGATCAAAACCAAGCTGGGTGTTCCCAAAGGCCTGCCGATTTCCACCTTGCGCGGCCAACACATCGACAATCGCGAGTGGCAAGAGAACCCAGCCTCGCCTGCCATCATCGTCGGCACGGTTGATATGATCGGCTCACGACTTCTGTTCGAGGGCTATGGTGTCTCACGCAAGATGCGGCCTTATCATGCGGGTTTATTGGGAGCTGACACGCTCGTGGTGCTGGATGAGGCACACTTGGTGCCGTCTTTCGAGAAGCTACTGGAGGTTATCGCCAAAGCTGAAAGCGATCTACAACCCAAACTCACAGAGGAGCGTGCGCTGGTGCCGAAAATGAAACTGCTCTCGCTCTCAGCGACAGGCCGGAGCGACCAGCCTGCCTTTGAAATCGACGAAGAAGACCTGAAGCCAGGCACCATCACCCACAAGCGGCTGACGGCGGAAAAACAACTGACCTTCGAACCTTTGAAAGAGGATGAAGACCTTGCTGATGCCTTGGCTCGACACGCTTGGAATTTTTGCTCAATTGGCTCGGTAGTAAACAAGATCATCGTCTTCTCAAACAAGCGCGATGTAGCACTCAAGGCCAAGCAAGCCCTCGAGAAACTGGCAAAAGGCGATAAGAAAGCAGGTGTGGCTGAAATGAAAATCAGTTCGCAACTGCTTGTCGGCGGCCGCAGAGTTCACGAGCGCGAAGAGACCGCTGCGTG
Source organism: uncultured Verrucomicrobiaceae bacterium (assembly GCA_964553805.1). GTDB lineage: Bacteria > Verrucomicrobiota > Verrucomicrobiia > Verrucomicrobiales > Verrucomicrobiaceae > JAGRPD01. The sequence goes on along the minus strand of CAZKMS010000183.1, from coordinate 7,751 downwards.
GTTGAAGGATAACGCCTTTGTCGCGGGATTAAAGAACCCGCTCATGCAGCCTGCTTTCGTCTTTGCAACCTCGGCAGGCGAAGTCGGCGTCGATCTCGATGCCGATCACATGGTCGGCGACTTGGTGGCATGGGAGCGCATGGTGCAACGATTCGGGCGTCTGAACCGTCGCGGTGAAGGCAATGCGAAGATCATCGTGGTGCAGGAGCCGCCTCCCAAGCCAACGAAAAGCGAGGAGAACGCGCTCAAGAAGCTTGAAAAAGAAAGGGAAGCCAAGGATCACAAGATTATCGCCGCCTACCATGCCAAGCTTGAGACGGCGCAAGCCTTGTCGAAGCCCCTTGAGCTATTACCCAAGTCGGACCAAGGCATTGATGTCAGCCCCGCTGCCTTGCGCGACTTGAAGCGATCTACGCTGTCCAACTCAACTGACGCCGAGGACGACAAACTGCGCGCGGATCGCAGAGCCATTCTGTCAGCGGCGACGACTCCGGCCCCGTTGAGGCCAGAACTAACTCGGCCACTTCTAGATTCATGGGCCATGACCTCGCTCTCAGAGCACACGGGCAGACCAAAGGTTCAGCCCTGGCTGCGTGGTTGGATTGAGGATGAGCCACAAACCACGGTCGTCTGGCGGAAGCATCTGCCGATTGATCGCAGCAAAGACAAGTCACCTCTCAAACTCATCAGCGACTTCTTCGATGCTGCACCCGTTCATGCCAGCGAAGAACTGGAACTCGAAACCCGCAAGGACATCATTCCTTGGCTGAAGAAGCGGGCCGAAGCCATTCAGAAAAGCCGCGCCTCTACCAAAACATCGGATGCTGAATCGAAGCCACTTCAGCTCGATGAACCCTTTGCCATTCTTTTGAAGAAGGATGGCGCACCCAATAAAAACGCCTGCCTCACCGTCGCACGTTTCCTCTCTGACCTGGAAGATAAGAAAACCAAGGAAGACATGGAGCGGCGACTCTTTGGCTCCACCCTCGTTCTCGATTCACGTTTTGCTGGCCTTGGCGCTGACGGCTTGCTTGATGACTCAGTATCCACACCGCCACAGACCATTGATGATGATGGCGAATGGATGGAAGCGATCAAGGGCGAGCCAGCCATCCGTTTCCGTGTGAACGACTCTGACCAGAGCACTCCCACCAAGGACAAAGGATGGCGACAGCGCTTCCGAGTGCCCATCGAGCGTTCTGCGGAGGGCGAACCCACGCGATGGCTCGTCGTCGATAAGTGGCGAAGCGACAGCACCACCGCTGATGATGGTGCCGCAGGGGCGCTGCGACATTTGACCGATCACCAAAACGCCGCCGTGCTCAAGGTGCGAGCCATCGCGCAAAGCCTCGCGCTGCCTGCGCCCTTTATTCAAATGCTGGAGATCGCCGCGCGACTGCACGATGAAGGCAAGCGTGCCGGCCGCTGGCAGAAGGCATTCAATGCTCCACGCGAGGGTGGCCCCTTTGCCAAAACCCCTGGGCCAATCAACCAAGCCCTGCTCGATAGCTATCGCCACGAGTTCAGTTCCCTCTCCGCTCTGGCTGCTGATCCCGAATTCCAAAAGTTACCGGAAGACCTCCAAGACCTCGCCCTGCATATCGTCGCCGCACATCACGGCTTTGCCCGCCCGTTGATCAGCATCCAGGGTTGCGATGAAGCGCCGCCTTCATTGCTCGAAGAACGTGCCCGCGAAGTGGCCCTGCGTTTCGTCCGCCTGCAACGCCGCTGGGGTCCTTGGGGCCTCGCATGGTGGGAGTCTCTGCTGCGAGCCGCTGACCAGCAAGCCTCCCGTGAACTGGAAGAAGCCTCAGAAACCTCAACACCCGCACCATCCCATGGCTGAGTCCTCCATCCCTGTCGATCTCTTCAACCCAGGCCAAGTCTTCGCCTGCCTCGGCCTGTTGGAACTCGCCGATCAACTCCTCGGCAATGCCCGAGGTGCCTTTGACTGGAGTGATGCGACGAAGGTGCGTTTCCGTGTGGGTGCATCGGGAGATGAAAAGCCCGTTGATCGAGTCATCGCCTTCCTTCGCAATGCCACCGTGACTTCAAGAACTCCTTCCAAAATTGAGTGCGGAAATTGGAAAGCGTCATGGGGATCTGAGCCAACGCTCATAGATCCGAACCGAGAAGCATTTCCATTCCCCGCTCCAGAAAGCCCAGCGACAGTTCCCGCGAGACTTTGCAGCGGTGATCATCACTTCGACCTCACTCATTGGGGAGACGATGTGCCAAGCAGCGGACGCGATAACGTCAAGTTCTGGGCTGGTGCTGGAGGTTATCCAGGAGCAGCTCTGGCCCAAGATGCGCTCGTGTTGATCAAGGCAATGCCCGCCGACATCACGGCTGATCCGCTCAACGCATCCGCGAGGCAGAGCAGCAGCTTCCGTTTCGATTGGCGGCGTGACTATATCCCGATGGAGATTGGCTTCTCGCTCAACGCACACTCGGGCGGCAGGTTCTGCACCGTGGGCTACCCTGTGGTCGAAATGCTTGCCGCCATTGGTCTCTCTTTCGCTCGCCCTAAACGCATCACGAAGCTGGAATACCACTACGGAGTGGTATCAGCCCCCAATGACAAGCCCATGCTTGATCCAGTTTTCCTCCGTGCCGCACTTGGCACCACCCCATTGCCCTTCAGGCAACGCAGCTTCAAGATGAAGCTCGGATGGCCCGGCAAGGAGAACCAAGCCCGCTGCATCACCACCGTCGAAGACCTATTCGCATCCTGACACTAACCCACACTACACCAAACAAACCATAGACCATGAGCACACTCACAAACGAACTCCTCACCACATGGGCCAACGAGCCAGCCGGTCCCGTCGCCCTTCACCTGAAACAGAAACTCACTTCCGTTGAGTGCATCGAAGAAGGAGACCCTTGCATCATTTATCCACCAACCTATGCGGACATCGGCTACAACATTGACACCTTGTCCGATGGCAAGAAGGTCGCATTAATTGATAGCGTAGGCTCTCAGGCAAACCGGATGGAGCCTATCTTCAAATCTGCCAGCGAGAAACGCGAGGATTGGCTCGTGCCACAGATTCAAATCGCACTCGGTAAAGATGTTGGCGACGTTAAAGCACCTCGCTTGTCATTGCTTGATCTTGCTCATCGCGGTGCTGATGCCGTGGTTCAGTCTTCTGGTGAACTCGCCAAGCAGATTAAGAAGGCGTTTAGCAAACTCCGCGAGAAAGGCAATGCGAGCGACCTCTGCGCCATCGCACCAACTTCCCTAGTCTTCGGTGTCTGGGATTCGCGTGGCGGCTCATCTGAGAAGCGCCCACGTCTTGTGCGTTCGGTAATTCGGGGATGGGACGTGGAGGTGCTTCACGCCGCCGCACAGTTCAACTCAGTATGGAAAGAACTTGATGAAGCCCAGCAGAAGGCTCTTCAAGATGAAGCCAAGAAACAGAAAAAGAAGCTGTCAGTGAAGGGCTTCGCCGATGCTCCCGCAATCTTCCGTGACACCAAATCTCCTCAGTATTACCAAGGCAGTCCCAACCCAGATGCTCGTGTTCTAGGCGGTGTGCTGGTCAAAGGCTGTGTCCAGCGCGACATCACCATCAACCTCGTCGCACTTCGCGGCTTGCAGGCTGGCAGCCCTGAAGAAACAAAGGCATTGAGGAACTACCTCTTGGCATTGGCTTTGACGGCAGCCACGGCAGAAATCGACTTGTTCCTCCGCGAGGGCTGTCACCTGCGCTTCGAGAATGAAGACCAATGGCACTTGGTCACTCGTCGTGGCAAGCCTGCGGAGATCACGTTGGGCGCTGATGTGATTAGCGAAGCCGCCAAGACAGGAGCAGATCACTTCCGCAGCAAGTGGCCCGAGAAGATGGAATACACCTTCGATGTGGCTGAGGCGAAGAAGCTTCTCGCAGCGAAAGAGGAAGAAGAACAATCGCCCGAATAACCATGTCCACCGTCCTCCTCATCTCGGTCCGCTTTCACGATGGTCGTTACCACGGCACGGGCGACTGGCCACCTGCTCCAGCGCGGTTGTTCCAAGCCCTCGTCGCCGGCGCTGGTCTGAAGGGGCCGATGCAGACCAGTGATGTGGAGGCGTTGGAATGGCTGGAAGCGTCAGCGCCTCCCATCTTGGCTGCCCCCGTCACAAGGAAAGGGCAGGCATTCGATAATTTCGTTCCAAACAACGACCTGGACGCTGTTGGTGGCGATCCCCGCCGCATCGGCTCTGTGCGAGGCAAAAAGGCCATTCGTCCTCTGCTGTTCGATGCAGAGCAAGCCTTGCTCTATGCTTGGCCCCTCCGCGACGATCCACAGCGCGACACTTTTGCCCGTGTTCTCAGCCAGTTGGCCGAGGGCGTTTATCAGTTGGGACGCGGTGTAGATTTGGCCTGGGCATGGGCGGAGGTCATTGAGGAAACGGAACTCGAAGAACGATTGGCAGCTCATGACGGAACGATCCATCGGCCATCCATTGGCGGTGATGGCAAAGCGTTCGCCTGCCCCATGAGAGGTTCCTTCCAAAGCCTCGAAGATCGCTATACTGCCAATCAGCGGCGCTTTGAAGTGGTAGCGGCTGGCCGCTCTGTCTCCGAGAGCTTTCGCCAACTGCCAAAGCCACGATTTCAATCGGTGGCCTACGATAGCCCAGCGGTGAGAAAACTTTTCGATGTCCGCAGCATGGATGATCAAGATCAACCTCAAGCCTGGGACTTGGAAAAGGTGTCTCTCTTCGTTCAAACCATCCGAGACGCAGCCCATGCGCGCCTGCTCAAAGCCTTTCCATCCAAGGCCGGACTGATCGACCATTGGCTCATTGGCCGGAAGGCCGATGGCAGCAACGGCGGCAAGTCAGATGAACGCATCCGCATCATCCCCATCCCCTCGATAGGCCACGCCCACGCGGATCATGCCATTCGCCGAGTGCTCCTTGAAATCCCCGCATCCTGCCCTCTGCGGGCCGATGATTTGAGCTGGGCCTTCAACGGCGTGGAACTCGGCCAAAGCGGCGAGCTTGGCCGATTGACCCTGGCCGATGACATGGCGTTTCTTGAGCACTTCGGTGTCGGCAAAGAAGCCGCGATCTGGCAGACTATCACGCCAGCCGCACTGCCCGAATCCGCCCGCCGACGCCGCATCGAGCCACGCCGCAAACTCGAAGAAGCCAAAAATGCGACTGAGCGTGCCTTTGAGCAGCAGCAAGCCCGCATAGCCGTTCTTACCGCCCTGCGCCACGCTGGTATCAAAGCCAACGTGCAGGACATCATCGTCCAACGCGAACCCTTCCAAACTCACGGCACAAAAGCCGAAGCCTTCGCGCCTGGCACTCGCTTTGTCAAAGAACGCCTCTGGCATGTTTCGATACACTTTCACGAACCCATCTGCGGCCCTCTCACGCTTGGTGATGGTCGTTTTCTAGGGCTGGGTATTTTGGCACCTCGGCAGTAGCCCGCCTTTCTCGCCACAGAGACCTCATGTTTTTTCACTCATCCCATGAACTTTGTATTCCAGCCGGACGCCACTCTCGCCCAACTCGAAGCCACCACCGACGCGCCCATCACTTCGGCCTCGGCCTCTTCGTTCCCGCTGACTGAACCACCTTCTCTTCCCCATGACCGCTGACGATCATCTCCAAGGCCGGCAACGCCCTTCCCCTGAGCAGGTGGCGTGGGTGTTTCATCACTTGAATGAGCAGTATGCAGAGGGTGGATCATTCCGGCATCTCATCTATAAACAGATGGGCTTTGATGAGCGGGCTTATGGGGTGCTTGTGGGGCCAGGGATGGCACTCTCCAACCTCATCAACTGCGCCAAAGACAGCGAAGAAGTCTCGAAGCTATTGCTGGACTGTTACCTCTGAACCCACCCCATGTCCTGGAACTACCGCATCCTCCAGCACCGCCATCCCTCGGGGGACACGGTGGCGTTGCATGAGGTGTTTTACGAGGAGGATGGCAGCATTCGTGCCTGGGCGCTGGAGCCGGAGTGCGGACATTTTACTTCTATCGATGAACTCGAAGGCGCTCTGAAGATGATGCTGAACGATGTCCGCCGTTTCAAAGATGCGGTGCTTGAAAAGGAAACCTTGCCGGGGACGGATGAGATTAAAACCCCAACGATTCTTGAATCCCCATGAGCGAGCCCCGCATCCCCCACGACCTCCTCCTCGGCCCTCACAAGCTGGATGACATCCTGCGAGCGTTCGAGGGACTGTTGCAGTGGTCTTTGTGCAACTTCAAGCGCCTGTCAGTTCCCCTGCTGGCGGACTATTTTGCCCACTTGCACAGGGCCGGGATCGCTCAGCCGCGATGCTTTAACGATGGAATACTGTATTACGACGGCAGCCTTTTCGTGACCCGCGAAAATCTCCGCGCGCCGCTCAATCGTGCGGAGGTCGAGCGGCTGCTGAAGCTGGTCTGTGCGAAGGCGGAGGCGATGAATGCCGACATCGTCTCCAGCATCCAAGTGCGCCGCATTTATCTTTATGGCTCCTGTCTGCGTGGAGCGGAGGCTCCGAACGACATTGATCTCGGCATTGAGATTCATCGCGAGGATGGCACATCCGTCCCCGTGCCAGATCCCGATCCCTTCGGCCCACCTTCAGAGTTTGACGACGCAGCTCGACCTCTCGCGCTGCGCAAGCCACGGATCATCTCTTTGCTCCATATTGGCGAAGTTCAGGCCATCGGCGCACCACACCGGCTGATCTGGGAAGCAGGGCGCGGGCGATTGGTAAACGAACCTTTGCAAACACCCGTGCGCACTTCCGAGACCTGCGACACGCACGAGGAAAAGCAGCAGCAACACGCTACCAAGCAGAAGACGCTGGACGCATGGGTGAAGAAAGTCCGAAAAATCCAGGACTGGCCGGTCATGCCATCCATTCCGCCAACGAAAGATGCGGTGGCCAGTTTGGAGCAATATCAAGACTGGCAGGATAACCAACTCCTCCTCATGCGTGCTCATCTGCACTGCCTGCCCGACGGGCCGTTGAAGGAAGACATCCAGCGGCAAATGGACGCGCATCTGGCCCAATCTCCCGAGCTTCGCCAGCAATGGGAGGCTGCGGCACCGATCATCCTCCCGTTCATTCATGCCAGCCAGCAGCATAGCCCCTGGAGCCTGCGCCCGGACGGCCGGCTGGTGAAAAGCTCTTCACGCCCAACCCAGCCCCCACACCATGCCCGTTCCTGGTTTTCCCGCCTTTTTCTCCGCCGCGTTTGAGGACGGGCGCCAGCCCTACGGCTACCAAAAGCGGCTCGCTTGCGGCGAACGCGAGGAAGGTCAGAACGAGTCTGCCTGGCTCTCCCAATCAGGCCCCTGCGAATCCCGCCTCATCACCATCCCCACCGGCCTCGGCAAAACCGCCGCCGTGGTGATGGCGTGGCTGTGGAACCGCGTCGGCATCCCTTCTCTCAACTCTCAACCCTCCGCTCTCAACCACTCCTGGCCGCGCCGCCTTGTCTATTGTCTGCCCATGCGCACGCTCGTGGAGCAGACACGGGATGAAGCGCAAAAATGGATCGCCAATCTCATCAAAGCTCATCAAGAAGGCCGGATTCAGTTCAGTAAAGAGGTCATTGGCGACCTGGAATGGCTGCATGCCCACTCTCCTGTCATCCTCATGGGTGGCGAAGGCACCGAAGACTGGGACTTGCATCCCGAAAAGCCCGCCATCCTCATCGGCACTCAGGACATGCTTTTGAGCCGTGCGTTAAATCGCGGCTACGGCATGTCCCGCTACCGCTGGCCCATGCACTTCGGCCTGCTCA
>CAZKMS010000182.1:0-9308 GCA_964553805.1 uncultured Verrucomicrobiaceae bacterium | reverse complement strand
GACCTCCCCGCGACTGGACAGACCGCCTGCTCGATCTGGAGCGCGCCGGCCTCGTAAACGCCGCCGCGGTGCAAACCGCGCGGCGCCTGCAAGCCTTCGGCGAACTGATCGGCAACACCGACATGCACGCCGGTAATCTCTCCTTCCGCCTCACCGACACGCTGCCTCTCGAACTCGCTCCCGCCTACGACATGCTGCCGATGCTCTGGGCTCCCGGCCCCCAGGGCGAACTGATGGAACGCCCCTTCGCCCCGCAACCACCCGTCCCCGCCGCCGCCAAAGCCTGGCGGCAAATGCTCGACCCCGCCCGCGAATTCTGGCGCCGCGTCGCCGCGGACGAACGCATCTCCCGCGAATCCACCGCCGCCGCGCGAACAGCAGGCGAAACACTGGCCCGGCTGGCCGCAAGATTCGGCAGCGCCTCCGTTTGAAATTCAGGCTGGGGATGGAACAGCGCGGCAGCGTCTTGGACACGATCGGGTGGATCAGCCAGCACGCCAGAAGTGTTCCGAGAAAGCATCTCAATAGAGTGGGAGGGGAAGGGAAAGTGACGAAAATGTCATACCCCTGAGCAGGGCATGCGAAGAAGGTGATGATGGAAGAGAGTAAGAGCAGCCGCAGCAAACGGATCGAGGAGCACGAGCTCCAAGGCTGGAACTTGCTGGAGCGGTTTGTGCGGGTGCTTGAAGAAGCGGTGCCGCGGGCGGAGCCAGGCAGCCGTGAAGATCATGGGCTGCGCACCCTGGAGAGGCGGGCTTACTTGAGCCTGACGATGAGAACAAAGTTGCCAGCGCTCAATCAGAAATTTAGAGTCCACGCATTCTAATGCTCACGATGACTTCATCACAAAAAACCCTCCAGAAATGGAAGAGCACAACCCTTCCCCGAACGATTGATTTGTCAAAAAATTGCAGCCTGACCCGAATGGCGCTGACTTAAGCCCCTATTTCGATCTTCTGGCCTTGGATTTTCAGGGCTCAACACGTCCACTCACCCCTTAAGTCAGTGCCATTCCAGCCTGACCCCGTTTCTCCCGGTCAACTTGTCACCCATGTGCCCGGTCCGAACCGTGGCAGGGGCTGAAGGTGACGGCGGGTGAGGCGCGCTTTGACGGCAGCCGGCACCAGATCACGCGCGATGAAAACGGCTGGGTGCTGATCGATGGCAAACATCCCTGGGGTCAGGACGGCGGGCTGCCGCAGCGGGAGGTTCGGCTGGAGATCGAGCTAGGCGGCAAAAAGATCGAGCTGCCGAAGGCGGCGTTGGAGGGCCTGTACGAGCCGAACGTGGGCAGCCTGGCGGTGCTGACGCCAACGACGGCGGACAAGCACGCGCTCATTGTGATGTCAAACAGCGATGGCGCGGGCGGCTACGTGGTGGTGTGGGCGGTCAAGGACGGCAAGTATCTGAACCGGGTGGTCTTCAATCCGTATTGAGCGGGGTGCCGGAGTGTCCGACTGCCAGAGGCGGCGCTACCTCACGGGCATTTTCGGATTGGTGGGAGTTCCTTGAGTTGCCCCGTCTTGTTCGGCTTTTGCATTTGGATCGCCTGCTCGGAGGTAATCCTTATCATAGAAGACCGAAGATCGATTGTTCATGATGAAAATGTAAACGTTCCCGTTCAGATGAGCGGTCATCTGACTGGCATCCCAGCCGAATTCCGTGTTTGGATCAGCAATGAGCGTGAACGGCCGGTAAGCTGCATCGGCAGGCCACGCTGCTTTGATCTGATCGTTGAGTTCCTTCATGATGCCTTCATGAGTCGTAGCGACGGGCTTCGTTCCTTTGAGTTGTGGGAGTATTTTCTCGAAAAACTCGATCCGCTGGCGTTCTTTGTCCGGGAGTTTGGTGCGGGCAAGCCCCCAGAACTCTTCAAGGATCATTCCGCCGACGTCATCGGGATGCTGGTCCTCTCTCAGCCTTCGACCTTCTCCAGCTTGATGGGGTAGGTCTGAAAGGCGTTCCATTGGCAGACGATGAGATCGCCGGTGTCGAGGACGCAGACGTCGTGGCCGTGGTCGATGACGCGGTCGGCCTGCTGGAGGGGCTGCAGCTTGCCGTCCTGGTAAACGGGGGCGGTGCCGCCGGGGGCGGCGATGACTTGGTCGGCGGCGTCGAGCACGACGGTGAAGCCGCTGGGGTTCTGCGGGAGTTTGTTGATGGCGGGGGTCTTTGACCAGCAGACGCCGGCGTAGAGCTCCTGGCCGGCGATGACGGGGCGGCAGACCATGGCGCCGGGGACGGGGATGGTGCCGAGGTAGTGGCCGTCGAGCGTGAAGCGGCGGAAGCACTGGTCGGAGCGGGAGGTGACGATGACGGTGGCTTTGTCCGGGCCCTGGCGGGTGTCGATGGCGATGCCGTGGGCGCTGCTGAGGCGCTGCTCGGCGGGCACGCTGTCCTTGCCGCCGAAGCGCTGGATGAACCGGCCGCGGGCGTCGTAGCGGAGGACGAACTGGGAGCCGTAGCCGTCGGCGACGTAGATGTCGCCATTGGGGGCGACGGCGGTCTCGGTGGGGTTGAAGACCATATCGGGCTCGTAGGCGCCGGCGCTCATGGGGTGGCTGAGGGAGAAGATCTCGCGGCCACTGAGGTCGATCTTGGTGACGCGGCCGGTCTGGCGGTAGCCGGTGCTGCCGGACTTCCAGAGGCCGCTGTCGGTGACGAGGAGGAATTCCTCGCCGTTTTCATCGACGCGGGTGAGGCCGTGGCCGCCGGGCCAAGCGCTGCCCCAGGAGTCGAGGATGGCGCCGTCGGGATTGAAGATGAGCATCTGGTTGTCCCAGTGGTCGCCGATCATGAAGAGGCGGCCGTCTTTGACCTGGACCATCTCGTGGCAGTTGAGGATGGGGTGATGACGACCCTGGCCGGTGGGGACCCAGTCCTTGTTCACTTTGTAGCGGTGGGTGTCGTGGCCGATGACGATGTCGGTGGGTTGCGGGGCGGCGCGCAGGGTCTGGGTCCAGGTGGCGGTGGCGGCGGTGGTGAGGCCGGAGAGGAAGTGGCGGCGGGTGGTCATGGCGGTGGGGAGGGATGGCTTTAAACGCGCGGTGCGGAGGTGTTCATGCGGGTTGATGCGCGGCGGGGTGGTGGTAGCATCCGCGGCATGAACCTGGGATTTGTCACGGCCATCCTGCCGGAGTTGTCATTCAATGATGTGCTCGCTTTTGCCTCGCACGAGGGGTTTGCGGCGGTGGAGGTGATGTGCTGGCCGGTGGGCCGGGCGGAGCGGAAGTATGCGGGGGTGACGCACGTGGATGTGGACCAGCTCGGGCGCGGGCAGGCGGAGGGCATTTTGGAGCTGTGCCAGGACTACGGGGTGGGGATCAGTGCGCTGGGGTTTTACCCGAATGTGCTGGACCCGGATCCGACGGTGGCGCAGCCGGCGGTGGCGCACTTGAAGAAGGTGATCAAGGCGGCGCCGAAGCTGGGGCTGACGACGGTGAACACGTTCATCGGGCGCGACTGGGGGCGGTCGGTGGATGAGAACTGGCCACGCTTTCTGCGGGTGTGGCGGCCGCTGCTGAAGCTGGCGGAGGACTGCGGGGTGCGCATCGGCATCGAGAACTGCCCGATGTCCTTCACCCGGGACGAGTGGCCGGGCGGGAAGAATTTGTTCACCACGCCGGCGATCTGGCGCCGCGCCTTCAATGATCTCGACTCGCCGAACCTCGGCTTGAATTACGATCCCTCGCACTTCGTGCTGCAGGACATGGATCCGCTGAGTCCGATCAAGGAGTTCGCGCCGCGTTTTTTCCATGTGCATGCCAAGGATGTGAAGATCGACCGCGCGGCGCTGAATGAGGTGGGGCGCTTCGATTTCCCGCTGCGCTGGCACCAGCCGCGCATCCCGGGCTACGGGGAGATCGACTGGGCGGCGTTCATGGGCGCGCTGATGAGCGCGGGCTACGACGGCACGGTGGCGATCGAGGTGGAGGACGACACGTTTGGCAGGACGCTGGAGGGCGGCATGCGGGCGCTCAAGGTGGCGCGCAATGTACTGGCGCCGTTTTTCGGCTGAGCTGTAGCCGGGGTCTGTGACCCCGGTCGAGGGCGGGTTGCAAGGGCAGCCGGCCTCACAGAGGCCAGGTACAGGCTGTGACCGCGGTGAGGGTGGCTCAGATCAGCGTGCCGGTGGCGGCGACGGCGGGCGCGGGTTCCTCCTGCGGCAGCGGCAGGCTGTCCTCCGGCGGCGGGCCGGGGAAGTTGTCATCGACGAAACGTCGCCAAGTGTCGCGGGTCTGGCTGGAGATGAGTTCCTGCACGGCGTCGCCGCAATCGCCGCAGAGCATGAGGCCGTGGTGGAGGGCGTCGCCCTCGCAGAGGCCGGTGATGACGAACTCGCGCAGGGGCCCCTCGTCGCGGCAGGCGCTGCAAACGGCGCAGTGGGTGAGGCCGTGGTCCATCTGCACCTGCTCGTTTTGGAAGCCCGCCAGCCGCTGTTTCGACTCGTCGGAGAATTCGTCCATCATCGACACGCGGCAGTGGTCGCACAGGGCGTATTCGAGCACGCACTCGCCCTTTTTGTAGGCCTTGGAGATTTGGAAGCCGCCGGGGAAGTCCGTCAGGCTCTCGCCGCAGCGGGTGCAGTGCTGGAAGGGGCGCTCCTCGTACTCGGAAAACAATTCCGGCGGGATGGGCTGCGAAGGAGGATCAGAGCGGGCCATCGGGGACAAGTGCAACAATGCAGCGTTCACAGGCGTTTCCCAGCAAAATGATGACGAAATCAGGCGGGCTGCTGGCAGCGGCATTTTTGACAGCGATGGCGCGGGCGCAGGAGCCGGAATCAAAAGCCGTGCCAGTGACTCCCGCCATGCAGGAGTGGCCGGATGCGCGCGGCGGGCCGGCGATGGAGGGCGTGTCGCCCGTGGCGGTGAATCCGCCCTTGGAGCTGGCCTGGCAGGTGCCGCTGATGCAGCAGCAGCGGCGCGGCGAGATGGTGGTGGCCTCCGCGGTGATCCGGGACGGCAGGGTTTACGTCGGCTGCAAGGAGGGTGACTTTTACTGCCTCGAACTCACGACGGGCAAGGAGGTGTGGAAAGCGAAGACGCAGGGCGCGATCGATGGCGCGGCGGCTTTCGCCGGGAACAAGGTGATTGCGGGTGCGCAGGACGGCATCGTTTACGCCTGGGAGGCGGCGACGGGGAAGGAAGTGTGGAAGTTTGAAACCGAGGGCGAGATCCACGCGGCGGCGAACGTGTGGACGCCGCCGGGGCAGGAGAAAGCGCGGGTTTACATCGGCAGCTACGATTACTCGGTGTATTGCCTGGACGCCGAAACCGGAGAGAAGCAGTGGGCGGCGGAGACGGGTTATTATGTCAATGGCGGCGCGGCCATCAGCGAGGGCATGATTGTCTTTGGCGGCTGCGACTCGGTGCTGCACGTGCATGACGCGGCCACCGGCGAGGAGAAGCGGCAGATCGAGGTGGGCAGCTACATCGGCAACAACGTCGCCATCGCGGATGGGGTGATTTATGTCTCGCACTACGGCAGCCGTGTCGGCGCGTACAGCCTCGCCGACGGCGCCCAGGTGTGGAACTACGGCGAGCGCGAGTTTGAGTTCTATGCGGCGCCCGCGGTGTGGAAAAACTGGGTGGTGGTCGGCGGGCGCGACCGCCGCTTGCACGGCATCGACCGCGTGAGCGGCGAAGGGAAGTGGGAGTTCCGCGCCCGCTCGCGCATCGACAGCTCGGCGGTGATCTGCGCCGGGGAAAACGTCGTGGTCGGGGCGGACGACGGGTATTTGTACCTGATCCGGCTGGCGGATGGCGAGGAATTGTGGAGCTACGAGATCGGCGCGCCGGTGAAGGCCTCGCCCGCCGTGGCCGGCGGCTGGGTGGTGATTGGCGCGGACGACGGCGTGCTCTACGCCTTCAAGCCCGCCGCGGTTGCGGAAAAGAAATGAGAGAAAAGCAGGGCCGGGCGTCGTTCTTTTTCATGGAAACCCCTGCTTTTTGAGGGCATAAAACCCCTGCCCCCACCGTCTTATCCGAGAGCCGCTGATCGGGTCAGCGGCCCGCCCTTGCCCATTGCCATGTCCCTTTTAGCCGAGCCCGCGCCACCCAAGCCCAAGGATGATCAAACCGAGGCTGGGAATTACTTTGTCTCCAACTACCCGCCGTTCTCCTTTTGGAAGCCGGATCAGGTGAGTGCGGTGCGGGAGGTGCTGGAGCGGCCCGCGCCGCAGGACGTGCCGCTGGGCGTCTATTTCCACATCCCCTTCTGCCGCAAGCGCTGCCACTTCTGCTACTTCAAGGTCTATACCGACAAAAACGCCAGCGAGATCCGCGCCTACATCGACGCGGGCATGCGCGAGATGGCGTCGTTAGCAGCCAAGCCCTACCTGCAGGGGCGCAAGGCGCAGTTCGTGTACTTCGGCGGCGGCACACCGTCTTATTTGTCCGTGCCGCAACTGCGTGAGCTGTCCAACCGAATGAAGGACTTGATCCCGTGGGACGAGGCGGAGGAGGTGGCCTTTGAGGCGGAGCCAGGCACGCTGAGCGAGGTCAAGCTTTCGGGCATCCGCGAGATCGGCGTCACCCGCCTGAGTCTGGGCGTGGAGAATTTCGACGACCACATCCTGGCCTCCAACGGCCGCGCCCACCGCTCCGGCGAGATCGAGAAGGCCTTTCACTTCGCGCGCACACTCGGTTTTGAGCACATCAACATCGATCTCATCGCCGGCATGATGAATGAGACTGAGGAGAACTGGAAGCGCTGCATTGAAAAGGCGATCGAACTCGGGCCGGACGCGGTGACGATCTACCAGATGGAGATCCCTTACAACACCACCATCTACCAGCGCATGAAGGAGGAGGGCAAGGTGACCGCCCCGGTCGCGGACTGGCCCACCAAGCGGCGCTGGGTCAGCGAGGCCTTTGATGCCTTTCAAGCCGCGGGCTACACCGTGACCAGCGCCTACACCGTGGTGAAGGATCCCGACCGCATCAAATTTGTCTATCGCGACAGCTTGTGGGAGGGCGCGGACCTGCTGTCCTGCGGCGTCGCTTCCTTTGGCCATCTCGGCGGCGTGCATTATCAAAACCAGGCCGAAGTCGGCCCCTACATGGAGGCGGTGGACGCCGGACAAATGCCGATTTTCCGCGCCTACGCCACCAGTGAGGAGGAGCGTTTCATTCGCGAGTTTGTGCTCAAATTGAAGCTGGGTCAGTTCCGGTCCTCCTACTACCAGGATAAATTCGGCGAGGATGTGATGACACGGTTCGCGCCGCTGTTTGACCGGCTGGTAGCGGAGGGTTACATGGAGCCGCCGGAAGGGGATCTGGTGCGCCTCACCCGCGAGGGCCTGCTCCAGTCCGACCGGCTTTGCCACGACTTTTTCCTGCCCCAGCACCGCCAGTATGCCCGTTACACTTGAGACTTCCGACTCGATCCCGCGCGACCGCGAGCAAGACCTCGCTCCGCTGGTTTTCTTTTACGGCATCGGCAGCGCCCGTCCGCAGGTGAGCTTCATCGAGGCGGAGGAGTTGCCGGACGAGGAGCGCCATCTGCTCTCGCACGACATGGACATGACCCCGCGGCTGCGCGACTACCATGGCTGCGCGATTGACCTGGATGTGCATGCCCGCCAGCGCATCGGCCATTACCTCGTGCGCGCCTCCGTGCTCATCCGCCGCAGCGACACACGGCCGGTGGAGTTCGGCGCCATCGGGATTCATCTCGACGAACTGCCGGAGCTGGCGCGGCACGAAGTGCTTGAGGGCAGGGTGCCCTTTGGAGCCATTTTGGAAAATCATGCGGTGACCCACACCAGCCACCCGCGCGGTTTTTTCCACATCGTCGTGGACCAGCGCTTGGCGGAGTTGCTGGGCGCCGTGGGGGGGCAGACACTTTATGGCCGCTGCAACGAGTTGCGCCTGCCCAACGGCAAGGTGCTGGCGGACGTGGTCGAGGTGCTGCCGCGGGCATCGGTGGGGGCAGGCCGGGCGCCGTCATCCACCTGAACTTGAATCTGCCCGGTGCATCCTCCAGGGGCGCGGCCCGCAGTACTTCATGGGGGTTAGGCGACGTTCGGTTGCTTATTGGGACGTGGAATCCCGGTCCATTCAATGTTGGCGCGTTTGAACTTCTTGCCACCTTCGATCTTGGTGTCTGGAAGACCGTCGCCGTCCTGGCCTCCTCATACCAGTGCTTGATGTCCGGGGTTGATGATAACATCATTGGAGGGTGCGAGACGGAGAGAAACCCCGTCGGGCAGCTGGAAGAACAAGGGGTTCCGAATCTACGCACCTTATGGATAAGACTGCACTTTGGCGACAAAGCCACGGGGTGACTCGGAACCGCCCGGTGCAGCCGACCGAAGGGAGACAGCCAGCCGAAGGCTGCCCGCATGGGCGAGCGAAGCGAGGCAAACCCGCACGCCGGGTGGTGTGGGAGGGGCGGCAGGCGCAATCCTGCCGCCTCGACCCGATTCTGCTTATTTTTGGGTGACGAATAGGTCCTCTGGAGCGGCTTCTTCGGACATAATCATAATATCGAATGGAACTTTATTCTCATCCAGATTCTTTATTAGTTCCAGTATAGAACTCAAATCCTTGTTCGAGGGAAGGATGGGATATAGAAGAATCCTGATTCTAGGTTCTGTTCCCTGCTTGCGCCAATCTTTGCATGTCTGTATTAGCTTCGCGAACGTCGTCCGACCAAAATCAGCTAATAGAGATCGGTCGTCTCGAATCCAGATCATTATTCCTTCAGTCTTCTTCAGGTCGGGGTAGCTCCGGCCTCTAAGCACGACGGTGTCCGCGTTCAATAGGGGTGCGAGCGTCGATACGAGGAGCAGCAGTAGTAAGGTCTTCATTTCTTTGCAGAACGTCAAAGGTGAGGCACGCAGCGCAGCGGAGTTGCCTCCACCGTCTTGTGTGCGCCCAGCATGGGCGCGTTGCAAAAGGGGTGAGAGTCCCCTGTGAAAGAACCGAACATGAAGAACAACATGGAAGAAATCACCAGTCGAAGCCAACTACGGAAGGATAACCGACCGGGGAGAGGAAGGCTAGACGGAACTGGCAGGCCGATGAACAAGAACGCCATAGAGCCGGAGCGCAGCGGAGACAGCCGCAAGGCAACGCTGACGCGATGGGACGATCTGGCACCCAAGGCCTTGAACCGCTTCAAGCAGCGCATCCGCGAACCGGAGCGCAGCGGAGATAGACAGCCCGGAGGGCTGCCCCGCCAGGGGTGAGCGAAGCGAATCAAATCACGCGCCGCAACCGGGGACACCGGATTGGCGACGTCATCGAGGAACTGCGCCTGTATGTGCAAGGCTGGCTGAATTACTTCAGCCTCAGCCACAC
>CAZKMS010000181.1:0-9355 GCA_964553805.1 uncultured Verrucomicrobiaceae bacterium | reverse complement strand
CGCCCAAACCCAGCCAACCCTACACCTACAACGCCGAAGGCCGCGGCCTCACCTGTCGCGGATTACGATGACGCGGTGACGCTGGCGACGAACGAGGCGGTGACGGAGTTTCTAACCAACTTCGCGCTCAACCAGCCGGGCGCGCAGGCGAGCTTCCGGTCTGAAAAGCTGAAAGCTGAAATTGGAAAGTTGAGCCGAGGCTACTGGCCGCACCAATCCGTTTGATATCTCCCGCGGAGGCGCTGAGTTTTTTGCCTTTCCGCCTCCGCGTCTCCGCGCCTCTGCGGGACTGCCTGCCGTGCAGACCGTTTTCCATTCATGCCTGGCAGCAAGACCGGCCATTTTAAGCGGTGATTGCGGCGCGGGGGATTGCTTTGACCCGCGGACGTGGGCGCGCGGTGGCCGGGGTCACAGACCCCGGCTACAGGATAGTTCGGGCTCGGGCATGGGCAGGCCGTGGGGGAGCTCGTCGGGGAGGGGGACGAATTCGGCGATGCGCTGCCAGAGCTGGGTGTAGTCTTTATTCACGTCGCCGGAGAGGCAGTCGGTGATCTCGCCGGCGCTGTCGGGGTATTTGGCGATGACTTCTTTGAAGGAGAATGCGGGGTGGTAGAAGGCGTAGATGAGCTTGCGCATGTTTTCGATGCCCTCGTTGAGGATGCGACCGTATTCGGCGAAGCGGCGGGGGGAGAGGTCGTGGGCGCTGAGGCCTGCATGGACGGTGTCGCCGGCGAGGACGCCGCTCTTTAAAGCGAGCAGGACGCCGCTGCTGAAGACGGGGTCGAGAAAGGCGAGGGCATCGCCGACGAGGAGGAGGCCGGGGGCGGCGCAGTATTTGGAGTAGCGGGTGTATTCGCTGGTGACGTGGTAGCCGCCGGTGGGGTGGCCGGTGGCGAGGTGCTCTTTGATCCACTGGTTTTGCCCGACTTCGCGGTGGAAGATGGCCTGGGGGTCGCGGACGCCGTGGCGGGTGAGGTACTTGGCTTCGGCGACGACGCCGACGCTGACCATGTCGTCATGCTGGGGGATGTGCCAGAACCAGCCTTTGTCGGGGACGAAGGCGACGGTGGTGGCGCCTTCGTCGCGGCCGGGCTCGCGCTTGGAGCCTTTGTAGTAGGTCCAGACGGCGATTTTGTTGAGCTGGGGGTCTTTGACGTGCCAGCCGTTGAGGTTGGCGGTGAGGGCTTCCTTGCCGGTGCAGTCGAGGGTGATGCGGGCGCGCAGCTCGCGGGTGGCGCCGGTTTTGTCTTTGATCTTGACGCCGGTGACGCGGCCGTCCGCATCGCGCAACAGGCCGGTGACGGTGGTTTCCTCCATGACTTCGGCGCCGCGCTCGCGGGCGTGGTCGAGCAGCATCTGGTCGAACTCGGAGCGGACGACCTGCCAGGTCTGGGCGACGGTGTCTTTGTCGTAACGGGTGTCGAAGTAGAAGGGCTGGGAGCGGTGGCCGTCTGGCTGGACGAAGGTGACGCTGTACTTCTTCATGAAGCGGGAGGCGCGCATCTTTGGCAGGAGGCCGAGGCGCTGCAGGGGATGAAAGGTGAAGGGGATGAGGGACTCACCGATGTGATAACGGGGGAATTTTTCGCGCTCGATGATCAGGACGCGCCGTCCGTGCCCGGCGAGGATGGTGGCGGCGCTGGTTCCCGCCGGGCCGGCGCCGATGATGAGGATATCGTACTGGATGGGCATCGTGTGAACTAAGGTTACGACTTTTAAACGATGCCTAAAATCTCGATTTGCTATCGGTTTGATGCCCTGAGGGCATGGCAACGCGCAAAGGCGGCGCTTTGCCGCGGCGAGAGGGCGTGTCAGTGCCTGCATTTCCGTGATAAGGAGGCTGGGGCTGGGACGTTCCCGCAGAACCATGCGCCGCTCTCTTTTTTCCTGCCTCAGCCTCGTTCTGAGCTGCCTCGCGAGCCACGCCCAAACTGCTCCGGATTTGCTGGCGCAGTCGGGCATCAAGGGGGGCTTGGTGGTGCATGTCGGTGCGGCGGATGCGAGGCTCCTCAACGGCCTGCGGGCGAACGATTCCTACCAGGTGCGGGCGCTGACGCGGGATGCGGCGGCGCTGGAAACGCTGCGGGCGGGCATCGGCGCGGGGTATGGGCCGGTGTCGGCGGAGCTGCTGAGCACGGCTCACCTGCCGTTCATCGAGAACCTGGTGAACCTGCTGATCGTGGATGATGCGGAGGTGACGCGCGAGGAGGTGGACCGTGTGCTGGTGCCGGAGGGGGTGGCTTTGATCAAGCAGGGCGGCGCGTGGGAGAAGGTGGTCAAACCGCGCCCGGCGGAGATGGACGATTGGACGCACTACGGCTACGACAGCCAGGGCAATCTGACGTCCAAGGACATGCTGGTGGGCCCGCCGAAGCGGATGCAATGGGTGGGCAATCCGCGCTGGTCGCGCCACCACGACCGGATGTCGTCGGTGTCGGCGAAGGTGTCCGAGGGCGGCCGGCTTTTTTACATCATGGACGAGGGCAGCCGGATCTCCATCCTGGTGCCGCCGAAGTGGATGCTCATCGCGCGCGATGCCTTCAACGGCACGGTGCTGTGGAAGAAGGAAATCCCGCAGTGGAGCACGCACCTGTGGCCGCTGAAGTCCGGCCCCACCCAGCTCGCGCGCCGCCTGGTGGCGATGGATGGCAAGGTGTTTGTCACACTGAGCATTACGGCCGCTGTCACCTGCCTCGACGGCGCCACGGGTGAGGTTTTGCGCGAGTATCCGGAGACGACGGGCACGGAGGAGATCCTGCTGCGCAACGGCACGCTCTACGCGCTGGTAAACCCGGAGGCGGACCGGCTGAACAAGGAATTCGCGGTGCAGGCGCAGAGCGACCAGAAGCGCGTGGAGACGGAGTTCAACTGGGACGGCAAACCGCGCGTGCTGAAGGCCATCGAGGCGGAGACTGGCAAGCTGCTGTGGCAGAAGGAGGACCGCGTCGCGCCGCTGACGCTGTGCCTGGATGACAAACGCGCGGTGTATTACAACGGCGACGGCCTCGCCTGCCTGGATGTGAAGACCGGTGAGACGAAGTTTGCCGACAGCCCCGCCCAGCGCCGCACGCTTTATGAGTTCAACTTCGCCCCACGCGTCCTGCTGCACCAAAACGTGATCCTTTACGCCGGCGGCGACGGTTCGCAAAAAGCGGTGAACGCGGACACCGGCAAGGATCTCTGGGTGGCGCCGCATGAGAAGAGCGGCTACCGCAGCCCGGAGGATCTGATCGTGGCGCAAGGGCTCGTCTGGAACGCCGGCACCACCAGCGGCAGCCAGACCGGGGAATACACCGGACGCGACATCTTCACCGGCGAGGTGAAGAAGCAATTTTACCCCGACGTGCCGGAGGGGACTTACTGGTTTCATCATCGCTGCTACCAGGCGAAGGCAACGGAGAAGTTCATCATCCCCAGCCGGACGGGCATGGAGTATGTGGACATGGAAAAGGAGCACTGGGACCTGCACCACTGGGTGCGCGGCGCCTGTCTTTATGGCGTGCTGCCCGCGAACGGCCTGACCTACGCCGGCCCGCACAACTGCGCCTGCTACCCGGAGGCGAAACTGGACGGCATGGCCGTGCTGGCCCACACCCCGCGCCACCCCATGCCCGAGCCGACGCCGGATGACCAGCGCCTCACCAAGGGTTCCGCCTTTGCCCAGGTCCTGGAGGAATCAAACGCCGGGCCCGGTGACTGGCCGACCTACCGCGGTGACAACGCCCGCAGCGGCCACGCCAAGGCGGATTTGAAAAAGGATCTCTCCCTCGCCTGGGAAGTGAAGCTCACCCCGCCGCTGAGCACCAGCACCATCGCCGCCGGTTTGACCTTTGTCGCCGAAGTGGACAAGCACACCCTGCACGCCATCGAGACCGCCACCGGCAAGACCGCGTGGACCTACATCGCCGGCGGCCGGATTGACTCGCCGCCGACGTATTGGAAGGGCCGCGTGTTCTTTGGCGGCAAGGACGGCTTCGTTTACTGCCTGCGCGCCACGGATGGCGCGCTGATTTGGAAGTTCCAGGCCGCGCCCTCCCAGCTCACGCACTGCGCCTGGGAGATGATCGAGTCCGTCTGGCCCGTGCACGGCTCCGTGCTGGTGGAGAATGACCTCGTCTCCTTTGTCTCCGGCCGCTCCTGCTTCCTCGACGGCGGCCTGTGGTTCTATCGCCTCGATGCGCGCACCGGCGCCATTCAAGCAAAGCAACACTACGACGACCGCGACCCCGACACCGGCGGCCCGCTCAATGATCGCCACAAGACCCTGCAGATGCCCGTCGCCTCCAACGACATCCTCAGCAGCGATGGCAAGTGGACCTACCTGCGCACGCAAAAAATCGACGCCGCCGGTGTGCGCCACGAGATCGGCCCGGTGAGCGGTGACTTCGCCAAGCAGGGCGGCGCGCAGAAGGGCGAGGGCCAGCACCTGTTCGCGCCGATGGGCTTCCTCGATGACTCCAACTTCCACCGCTCCTACTGGGTCTATGGCAAGAGTTTCGCCGGCGGCCATGGCGGTTATTTCCAGGCCGGCAAATACGCGCCCGCCGGCCGGGTGCTCGTGCATGACGATGACAACGTCTATTCCTACGGCCGCGAAGCCCAATACTACCGCTGGACCACCACCATGGAATACACGCTGTATTCCTCGCCGAAAGACGCCGCCGATGAAGCTTACGCCCACGATGAGGCAGTGACCCCGCGCACTGGCAACAGCGTTGTGCTCGGGCCGGACGGCAAACCGCTCGATCCCCAACCACCCAAGTTGGCGCCGCAGGGCAAAGCCGCCAAAGGCAAGGGCAAAAGCAAAGCCAAGGGTGGCAAGGCTGCCGCGACGCTCGCCGGCTCGGTGCGCTTTCCGAGCAACGAGGTCACCGACCCGACCGGCAAAGCGCTGACGCTGGAAATGTGGCTGCTTCCCGATGGCCCCAGCGGCATCCTTGTCAACTTCGGCGGACCGCTGGTGGGTTTTGCGCTGGAGCTCAACCAAAAGAAACCCGCCTTCCATGTGCGCTCGCAGAGCAAGCTGGCCAGCATCAGCGCGCCGGAGCCTCTCGGTGATGGCTGGACGCACCTGACCGCCACTTTGTCCGAAGACAAAACCATGCGCCTCTACGTCAACGCCGTGCAGGTGGCCGAGGGCAAGGCCGGCGGCCTGCTCGACAAACTGCCAGCCCGTCCCTTTTATCTCGGCAACAGCGACGGCGGCGCCTCTGACAGCAAGGCGGGCGGCTACAGCGGTCTGCTCGACCAGTTTGCCTACTACACCCGCGCGCTCGACGCCGGCGAAATCGAGGCCCGCTTCAACGCGCCCGAGCTTATGCCCAAAAATGCGGTCATCGCCTGCACGTTCGACAACGGCGACTCGCGTGACAGCTCCGGAGCCGGCCATCATGGCATCGGCTCCGGCATGGAGACCGGCAAAGGCAAAGTTGGCGGCGCACTCTGGTTCAAGAGCAGCCCCGCTAGCAGCGGCGGCCAGCAGTCTGGCAGTTTTGTCAAACACACCTGGGATCGCTTCGTGCCCATCGTGGCCCGCAGCATGGCCCTGGCCGGCAACAACATCCTCGTCGGCGGCCCACCGGACACGATCGACGAAGAATACGCCTTCGAGCGCCTGGCCGCGCGCGATCCCGCCATCCTTGAGGAGCTCAAAGAGCAGAACGAAGCCCTGGAAGGACGCCGCGGCGCCAAGCTGTGGGCGGTCAATGTCGAGACCGGCGAACAGACCACCGGCATCGAACTCACCGCCCCGCCCGTCTGGGACGGCATCACCAGCGCCAACGGCCAAGTCTTCGTCAGCACCACCGACGGCCGTTTGCAGTGCTTTGGCAAGTGATCAGCGCTGTCAACCCGCGCCGAGGGTGGCCACCTCCACCTTGCGCAGGATGCTTTCGCTGCCGCTGTCCCTGACGCGCACAAAACCGGAGCGCCGTGTTGCCGCCACCCGGGAAGGGCCTTCGCCCCCGGCCCCCTCGACCACAACGATGCGGCGGCGCAACTCGACATCCACCGGCGTGCCGGGCTCGATGCTCAGCTCATTGACCCCGTGCTGCATCAGCACGTCCTCGAAGGAGGCGCGCAAGGCGCCGAGTTGCTCGGCAAACTCGCTGTCCGCGAAGCGCTGGCGCAGCGAGTCGATCAAGTCCAGACGCTTGATGATGTCCCGCGCAAACATCTCCACCGTCGCCTCATCGACCGCCAAACCGCGCCGCAAAATCTCATGCTTTTCCTCAAGCCCCGCCAGTTGCTCGCGCAAGCGCGCTTCGACCTGCTGTTGTTGCTCCTTCTGGTTCGCCGCCAGTTCGGCTTGCGCCTGTTTCAGTTCCGCCTCCGCTTCGCGCGTTTTTTTCTTGGTGTCCGCGAAGTCACGCTCAACCGTTTCCATTTCACGCGCCAGCAGCTCCCGGCGGGCTTGCAGACTCGACGTTTCCTTCCGCGCCTCCTCAAGACGCTCCTGCTCGGATTTAGCGGCCGCGGCGGCTGTCTCTGACTCCGCGCGCAGCCGCTCCAGTTCCCTGGCAGCGGCCTCCACCGCCGCTTTGATCTGGCCGGTCTTGGACATTTCCGCATCGAGCTGCTGACGGCGCTCCTCCAGCCCTGCCTGCTCCCGCCGCAACCGCTCCACCCGCGCAAACGCCGCCACCTCGCCACTCTCCATTTTCACTCCGCTCAAAACGGTGGGCTGCTGGCGCGTCGTTTTTTTGTCCGCCTTGGGCGCTTCAGTCGATGGCGCCGGCAGGGCCTCGATCCGCCTCGCCTTCGCCAAATCCGATTCGATGGCTGACCCGCCGCTGCGTGCGATCGTTTGCAGCGGAGCCAGCCCGCGCGGCGCGCGCTCGCGAAAACGCGCGCCCAGTTGGCCGAAGCGCAAACGGTCGCCCCCCTTCACCCGCGACCGCTCAATGCGCTTGTTGTTGACGAAGGTGCCGTTGGAGGACTGCAGATCGACCAGTTCATAACCGCCGTCCGCTTGGCGCAGAAACTCGGCGTGATGACCGGAGATGTACGTGTTGTCGATGACGATGTCGTTGTCCGGTGTGCGCCCAAGCCGGAGCCTGTCTTCGATCAAGTCGAAGACAAACTCGTTGCCGTCATTGAGGTTGAAGGCCAGAAAAGGCATTTCGCGGTAATTGGCCGGCGCGGCCAACGGCAAGAATAAATTTGGACAAAGATTGAATCAATCCTAATAAAGCAGTCATCACTGCCTGGATCACTTTTTCCAGATCAGCCAGAAACCGGCCATCGCCCCCATGAAACCCGCCCAGCCTCTGCTTCGTCTCGGCTTTTTCAGCCTCGCTTTGATCACCCTGGCGCATTGCGTCTCCGCCCCCGCCTCGGGCCCGGCTCCCGCCGCCTCACGCCTCACGCCCGCACAAATCGACCGTGTCGGCCAGCGCATCTGGCAAAACGAATGCGCCGGCAGTGTGGAGGGCCTGACGAGTTGGAACAGCGGCGAGGACTTCGCCTCGCTCGGCATCGGCCATTTCATTTGGTATCCGGCGGGCCGGCGCGGCCCGTTTGAAGAGAGCTTCCCGCCTCTGGCGCGCTACTTGAACCAGACCGGCATTCCGACCCCCGCCTGGATGGCCGGCCCCTGCCCCTGGCCGGATCGCGCCGCGTTTCTAGCGGACAAAAACGAGCCGCGCCAGCGCGAACTGCGCGCTCTGCTCAGTCGCACCGTGCGCCAGCAAACGGAGTTCATCATGATCCGCTCCCGGGCCGCGCTGCCCAAAATGCTCAGCGCCGCCGGCGCCAATGCCGGGCGGGTGCGCCATCATTACGAGCTGCTTTCCGCGACTCCGGAAGGCGCCTTCGCGCTCATTGACTATGTCAATTTCAAAGGCGAAGGCGTGGCCGCCAGCGAACGTTATCATGGCGAGGGCTGGGGCCTGCTGCAGGTGCTTGAAACCATGCAGGCACGCAGCCCTGCGGATGCCCCTTCCGCCTTCGCGGACGCCTCGGTGCAAGTGCTCACCCGCCGTGTGCGAAACGCGCCAGCGGCACGCAACGAGGAACGCTGGCTGCCTGGCTGGCGCAACCGCTGCCTCAGCTACAAGCGACCTCTTTGATCTTCATGGCCGCGCCGCACGCCCTGCAATGCCCATCCTGCTCCTCACCGCTGCGCGAGGATTCCTTCGATGCCGAGCAGGGCCGGGTGAAGTGCGCCTACTGCGGCGCGCTCATGCTCATGCCCGCAGGCCCCAGCCGGCCCGCCGCCTTTCGCGAACGGCCGCCCGTGCCGCTGCCGCAGCGCATGGAACTGCGCGCCACTCCGCACGGCATCGAGATCACCCGCAAGTGGTTCAGCTATGCGGTCCTGTTTTTGATTCCGTTTTGCCTGTTTTGGGACGGCTTCCTGCTCGTGTGGTATGCGGCGGCCTTCAAAACAGGCGCGCCGGCGGCGGCGAAGCTTTTCCCGCTCATCCACGTCGCGGTGGGCATTGGCATCACCTACTACACCCTCGCCTGCCTGATCAACCAAACCCGCATCGGCGTGGAGCGCGGAGAAATCATCATCACCCATGGTCCGCTGCCCTGGTTCGGTTACCGCCGCCTGCCCGGTGTCAACATCGATCAGATTTACGCCAAGTCCCACGTCACCCACGGCAAAAACGGGCCGCGCACCGATTACCAGCTCTGGTATGTGGATGCCGGCGGCCGCTCCGAAAAACTCCACGCCAACCACCTCACCTCCGAGCAAGCGCTGTACCTGGAGCAGCAGCTCGAAAAAGCCCTCAGCATCAAGGACCGCGCCGTGCCGGGCGAACTGCCCCGGTGACCCCAGGCTGATACCGGTAATTCAGGCTTCCAGCCTGAAATGTCCTCCAACCTTCCAGGTTGGAAGGCCTTGATGATCAAGCTGCAAGCTCAATGCGCCTATCAGGCTGCAAGCTTGATTCACACCGGATGCCGGGTTTCCAGAGGTGCCCTTCAGCGGTTTTCTCCTTATATCGCGGCACGACGGCACGCGGCTGCTGATCAGCGTGACGAAGTATGACAACCTGGACCAGGAGACGCAGGTGACGGGGTATCATACCGCAGTGGACAAAGGCAACCGCTCCTCGCTGAGCCGGCTGTATTACGACGCCATGGAGCGGGTGTACAAGAGAGAGGTGGTGGGCATCGATCCCGCAGATGGAGACGAGACCGAAACCCTGGCGGCGCAGAGCTGGAACGACGGAGCCAGCAACGTGATCAAAGCCAGCGAGGCCGGCAAGACCGCGTTCAGTAAGAGCGTTTTCGATGGCATGAACCGTCTGCTGGTTCGTTATGAAGCCTGCGTGCCCGGCACGGTCGGGGTGGAAAACAGCGCCATCGCCAGCAATTGTCCTTCGCTGCGCTCACGACCCGCCAA
>CAZKMS010000180.1:1400-9432 GCA_964553805.1 uncultured Verrucomicrobiaceae bacterium | reverse complement strand
CGGACACTCCTGAGTAGCTCAGCGGTAGAGCGGGTGGCTGTTAACCACTAGGTCGTAGGTTCGAACCCTACCTCAGGAGCCATTTTTTGTGGCTCACATGGGTTCGCCGTTGCGCAAAACTTTGCTGGCATGGAATGCGGCCGCCCCCGTCGCCTCAGGCGCGATGCTTTGGCAGGGCCATCCACTGGGCGCGCTGGCGCTGCTGGCCTCGGCGCACTGGCCCTGGCTTTACGCCACCCTGCTGCCGCGCTGCACTTGGTGGGGACCGCAAACCAACCGCACCGGAGCCGGCCAAGTCTGGCTCACCATCGACGACGGCCCCGACCCTGAAGACACGCCGCGCCTGCTCGACCAGCTCGACGCCGCCGGAGCCAAGGCCACCTTTTTCATGATCGGCGGTAAGGTGCTCAAGCATCCGCATTTGGCCGCAGAAGTGACCCGCCGCGGCCATCAGATCGGCAACCATACGATGACGCATCCTGCGGGCTGGTTCTGGGCCGCGCCGCGCCGGATCGTCGAACGTGAGATTGCCGGCTGCCAGCACGCCATTCAACAAGCCACGGGTGGCACCACGCCGCAGTGGTTTCGCGCGCCCGCCGGCCTGCGCAACCACAGCGTGCATCCCGTGTTGGCGGGACAGCATTTGCGGCTCGCCGGCTGGAGCGCGCGCGGCTTTGACGGGGTGTCGAAGGAGGCTGATTGGGTGATTCGCCGCTTGCGACCAAACGTGCGCCCCGGAGCCGTCATCTTGATGCACGAAGGCAGGGCGGCCGCGGATGGCCGCCGGATGGCGCCGCAAGTGCTGCGGGCGGTACTCGAAGAAATTCAGCGCCGGGGCCTGATCGCACGCGTCCCGTAAAGCGATTGTGAAGAACTGAAACAAGTTCTTCAAGCGCCGCCTTGTGACACCCGCTCACCGGGTCTAGTCTCGGCTCCCCTTTTTCACTCCAAGCATGGCCGAAAACGCATCCGATCTTGTCTCCTCCGTCCTGGCTCAGACGCCGCCTGCCACGGCCGCGCCAACGGCTGGACGCGAGGCCTTTGACGGACGCCGCAAGCACCGCGAGCCCACGGCGGAGGAGCTGCTGGCCAACATCAACCGCGCCCTGCCCTTCAGCGAGGAGGCGGAGAAAGGGCTGCTGAGCTGCCTGCTGCAGGACCCGGTCAACCTGCTGGCCGAAAGCCGCCTGACCCTGCCCGCCGCCTGCTTCTACCACGAGTCCCACCGCACCGTCTTCGAGAAGCTGCTGGAGTTCTACGACAAGAACCTGCCCATCGACCTCATCACCATCACCAACGCCCTGCGCGAACAGGGCCTGCTCGACAAAGTCGGCGGTCCGGCGGCCATCTCCGACCTCTTCATCTACGTCCCGGTTCCCTCCCACTTCCCTTACTACCGCGACATCCTCAAGCAGAAGGCCACGCTGCGCGACCTCATCCACGCCTGCAGCATCAACATCCACTCCGCTTATGAGTTCGGGCGCGAGGAGCTCGACCAGGACGTTAACACCCTCATCGACCACGCCGAGCAGCGGGTGCTCGGGGTGCGCGAAAAAAGCGGCACCGAAGACGGCTTCCGCCTGATGAAGCAGCACGTCAACGACGCCATCGACGCCATCGAGTACATGCTGCAGCACCCCGGCCAGCTCCGCGGCCTCTCCTCCGGCTACAGCAAGCTCGACAAGCTCAGCTCCGGCCTGCAGGGCGGCGAGATGTTCGTCATCGCCGCCCGGCCTTCGATGGGCAAGACCTCGCTGGCGATGAACATCGTCGAGCACATCGCAGTGGAGCTCGACACGCCTTGCGCTGTTTTTTCCCTGGAAATGAGCGCCGCCATGCTGGTGCGCCGCCTGCTGGTCTCGCGCGCCATGCTGTCGCTGAGCGATCTCTCCCGCGGCCTGCTCTCGCGCTCGCAGACCGAGGCGCTGACCAAGGCCAGCCGCGAGCTGCAGAAGTCGAAGATCTACATTGATGAGACGCCCGGCCTCGACATCATGGAGCTGCGGGCCAAGGCGCGGCGCCTGAAAAAACAGTATGGCATCAAGATGATCGCCATCGACTACCTGCAGTTGATGACCTCCGCCTCCCGCCGCGCCAAGGACAACCGGCAGATCGAAATCGCCGAAATTTCCGCCGGCTTGAAAGGCCTGGCCAAGGAGCTGGACGTGCCGATCCTGGTGCTGGCCCAGCTCAACCGCTCCGTCGAGCAGCGCAAAGGCCAGCGCCCGGTGCTCTCCGACCTGCGCGAGTCCGGCTCCATCGAGCAGGATGCCGACATGGTGGGCCTGCTCACCCGCGCCGACTACGCCGGCGGCAAGATGGAGGTCGAAGACGAGGAGAAAGAGGCGGCCAAAAAAGGCCAGGCCGTGCTGATTCTAGCCAAAAACCGCAACGGCCCCACCGACGACGTGCACCTGCGTTTCGTCGACTACGCCATGCGCTTTGTGGAGCGTGAGCCTGAGGCAGATGAGAAGCCGGAAGATTGAGCCCTCGGGCACGAATTCGGCGGACTTTTTCACAACTTATTCACAGAGGCCTCGAAGCCTCGAATACGACTGCGCGCAGTCCTGAGACGCAATCGAATCATAACGAAAAACAGTTGCCTCCTAAGCGCTTTCCTAAGCGTGCCAAAACATGGAACGTCGATAAAATCGGCGTGGAACGTCCCCTCATCTCTAGCCCGGGAGCAGATGACTTGCGCTCGGCAACCAAGCAACGCAAGATGAAGCCAAGTTGCCGGATTAATTCATAATAACCTCATTATCAGTTAATTACGTCAATACCATGACGCTTTTCAACAATCAAAATAACTCGGGTGTTTTGGCCTGCCTAAATTCTCTGGGTTCATCAATTATTCACACATCTTAATAAACTGCGTTGAACCCCTGACGCTTCTCAAACGTCTGCCTCATCGCCTTCGATGCCCGCTTTGACTTTTCAGGAATGCCTTTGGACAAACCAGCCTGATGCGATTTGCCTCCGCATTCCGCCGCCACTTTTACACATTTCTTCGCAATCGTTTTCGCCGAGGTCAAACTCGGCGCCAATCGGCTTGCCAAAAGCGCCCGCAAATGCCATGACAGGGGCGATGAAAGCATGGCAAATCACCGGCGTCGAAGGCTTCGACAGTCTTCAAATCAACGAAGTCCCGGAGCCGGTGCCAGCGGCCGGCGAGGTGCTCATTCGAGTGCGCGCGGTTTCGTTGAATTACCGCGACTACATGAACGTCACGGGCATTCGCGGCATCACCGGACCGGTGCCGCGTGTGCCCTGCTCCGACGGAGCGGGAGAGGTGCTCGCTGCCGGTGAGGGTGTTTATGGCTGGAGCCCGGGCGACCGTGTGGTCATTCCCTTCATGCCCGGCTGGCTCGACGGCTCCTTCACCCAGGCCCATGCAGCGGGTGCGCTCGGCGGCGCGGTTGACGGGATGCTGCGCAAACAGGTCTGCATGCCAGCGACCGCGCTGGTGCGGCTGCCCGACACGCTGAGCTTCGACGCCGCCGCCACCCTGCCCTGCGCCGCCGTCACCGCCTGGGATGCTCTCTTTGTGCGTGGTAATCTGGAACCCGGCGCCACGGTTTTGATCCAGGGCAGCGGCGGGGTCTCGGTTTTTGCCCTGCAACTGGCCGTCCACCACGGCGCCCGCGTGCTGGCCATCACCAGCACCGCGGAAAAAGCCGCCCGCCTGCTCGACCTGGGCGCCAGCGCGGTCTGCAACTACCGGGAAACACCGGCCTGGGACGTCTGGGCGCAGGAACAGACCGGCGGGCTCGGTGTGGATCATGTCGTTGAAATCGGCGGCCCGGAAACCCTGAACCGCTCCCTGCTGGCGACGCGCTTCGGCGGCCACATCGCCCTCATCGGCGTGCTCACCGGCACCGCGGGCGACATCCAAACCGTGCAAATCCTGCGCAAGGGCATCCGCCTCGACGGCATTTACGTCGGCTCGCGCGCCATGCTGGCGGACTTGGTCGCCCACCTCGATCAAACCGGCCTGCGACCCGTCATCGACCGCGTCTTCGCCTTCGAGGAAGCCCCCGCCGCGTTCCGCCGCCTGGAATCCGGCCACCACTTTGGCAAGATCGTGCTGCGGGTTTGATCTGGCTATCGGCCGTCTTCGGCGACGGATTTTTCCACCGAAAAGCCGTTTGACCCCCCCCGGCCGATGCGCCATGATGCCCGCCCTCTAACCCAACCACGACATTCCATGGCAGCCAAAGTGATTACCGACAGTGAAGCCAGCACCGCCCCGCTGGAAGGAAAAATTTGCGCCGTGATCGGCTTCGGCTCCCAGGGCCACGCTCACGCGCTGAACCTCAAGGAAAGCGGCATCCAGGTCATCGTCGGCCTCTACCCCGGCTCCAAAAGCCGCGCCGCCGCCGCCGAGCGCGGCCTCGAAGTGCTCGACACCGCTGAGGCCGTGAAGAAGGCCGACGTCATCATGGTCGCCGTGCCGGACACTGTCATCCCCAAGGTCTATGAGGCCGACATCGCGCCGAACCTGAGCGCCGGCAAGACCCTGCTGTTCTCCCACGGCTTCGCCGTCCACTTCAAGACCATCACGCCACCCACCGACGTCAACGTCATCATGGTCGCCCCGAAAGGCCCCGGCCACCTCGTCCGCCGCCAGTACCTCGAAGGCAAAGGCGTGCCGACCCTCATCGCCGTGCACAACGACGCCACCGGCAACGCCAAGGACATCGCCCTGGCCTGGGCCAAGGGCATCGGCGGCACCCGCGGCGGCGTGTTCGAGACCGATTTCAAAGAGGAGACCGAGACCGATCTCTTCGGCGAGCAGGTCGTCCTCTGCGGCGGCGCCTCCGCCCTCGTCAAAGCCGGCTTTGAAGTGCTGGTGGAAGCCGGCTACCAGCCCGAGATGGCCTACTTCGAGTGCCTGCACGAGCTGAAGCTCATCGTTGACCTGATGTTCGAGTCCGGCATCGCCGGCATGAGGTTCTCCATCTCCGAAACCGCCGAGTATGGCGACGTCACGGTCGGCCCGAAGATCATCACCGAGGACGTCAAAAACGCCATGCGCAAGCAGTTGAAGGCCATCCAGGACGGCGACTTCGCCCGCGAGTGGATCGCCGAATACAACGCCGGCCAGCCGAACTTCAACCGCATCCGCAAGGAGGAAGCCGCGCATCCGATCGAAGAAACCGGCAAGCACCTGCGCAGCCTCATGTCCTGGATCAAGCAGCGCGACCTCAGCGGCAGCCAAGCGGCTTACGAGTGAGCAAGCGCAATCTCGATGATTGCCCGCTTTCAAACACGCCCGCCGGTCTTCCGGCGGGCGTTTTTTATGGAGTTGACGATCTTCCGCAATTCGGATTCAATTCGATCCGGTCTTCATGAAGTCTTGCACTCTCTTCGCCCTCGGCCTCCTGATTGGCAGCGCTGACGCGCGGGCGCAAAACGCCGCGCTGCCACCGCTGCATGGGCTGACGATCTCCCTCAGCAGCAGTCATCAAACGGTGGCGCTGCCGCCCCCGGAGAAGCCAGCCGCCAAACAACGGCTGGACGCCATCAGCGTGCTGGCCACCCTGCGCAACCGCAGTGTCCAGCCGGTCGAGGTCGCCTTTACCGATCTCGATGCCGCGCGCGGCAAGTTTGTCTTCTCGCTTTACCGCGAGGAGGATGACGCGCTGCTCTGGACCAGCCTCGGTCAAGGGCCGGCCCGTGTCGCCGCCCGCGTCAGCGAGACCAGCCTGCGCCTGCCGCACAAGACCGCCTGGACCTCCGCCGCGCGTGTCCCGCTTCAGTTCGAGGGCGAGTGGCTTGCCGCCGGCAAGTATCGCATCGAGGCCGTGCTCGCTGGCAGCCCCTCGGTCTTTGCCGCGCTCGGCTTTGAAGTCACCGCTGCCGAACCGCCCGCCATCAAATCCGGCATTCGCGGTCTGGTTTTGATGCCGGCGCTGTCGAACCAAAAAGCCCCTCCCGTTGCGGGCGCCACGGTGGTCATCGAGAGTCTCAAATACAGTTCCCATTCCGGCAGCGCCCCACCGCCCGAAACCGGCGCCACCGCCCTTCTTCCGCCCTTTCTAGGCAGCACCGACAGCGAAGGCCGCTTCACCGCGCCGCTGGCTCCGGGCGACTACCTCGTGACCGCCACTTGGCGTGACGACATGGATTTCCCGCACAGCTTCTCCGGCAGTGGCGGCGGGGCCGTTTCCGACTCCGTGTCAAACCTCTCGCTCCCCGCCTTCACCCACAGCGGAACGGCCAGGGTCACCGTCAAAGCGGGTGCCATGAGCGCCATCACCATCCAACTTGGCCGCCGCGGTCCCATCATCGATCCGCCCGTGCTTGCGCAGACCCTCGTGCTGGCCACGGAGGCTGCCAGCGCCCAGCGTTTCATCGACGCGGACGGCACCGCCAAAATCCGCGTGCAGGCCAGCGGCACCGTGCCGCATCCTGGCTATCGCAACGCGCGCCTTGTCGCCTCGCTTGTCATCCCCATGATCGCCCCCGCGGATGGCGGCGGTTTGATGGTGCTGAACTTCGCCGTCGATCCGCCTGATCCCAACCTGTTTTATCCCATGGTCATCGCCACGGTGGAAGCCACCGCCGAGCTGCCGGACAACGGCGAGACGGTGATCTGGATCAACGCCAAAAACGGTCGCACCACGCTGACCCTGCCCGCCGCTGGCGAGCAGTAAGCACCTCACTTCTTCGCCTCAAAGTTCTCCGGCTTCAGCCCTTTCTTGAAACCGTCGAAACCATACTTGGACGGCTGGTAATCACCCACCAAGCTCACATCCGCCTTCTCCGGCACTTCCAGACCGAGGCCCCAGAACACGCCGTTCACCACCAAGCGGCGCAGGTTTTCATCGAGCAGATCGGTCGCCGCGCCCATGGTGGCACAGAAGATCTTGTTGCTGCCGCCCGCGTCGTTCTTGAACTCGCGCGTCCAGGCCACCGGCATCGTCGGCTCATTCACCGCCTGCTCCTTGCCTTTGACCGTCTTTTTGACGTGCTCCGCCGCTTTGCTGTCCGGCTCCATGCCGCTGAGCACCAGGCCGCGCAGCAGCACCTTCACATCCTCCGGCGGGTGCGCCTCATAGACATCGGAGTCGCAGAAAATTTCGCCCACGCCGCGCAGCACCGGATGCGATTCCGCGCCCGGCTCGATGACCGTCCGGGTGGCTTCGTGCTTGTGTTTGCCCCAGTGGGAGACCCACGTCTCGCCCAGCACACGCCGGCCCCAGCCGCCTTCCGGATGGTTCCAGGTCCAAGCCGCCCAGGGGCCGTCCTTGGGGTGGTTGAAAGCGTGCGTGCTGGTGCGCAGCGCGATCACCGGCACCCCGCGCTTGATGGCGGCTTCGAACTTCTTCGTCGTCTCGTCATCCCAGTAACGGAAACGCAGCAGCATGACGATGGCATCGGCGCTGTCGAGCGCCTCCGGATGGCTCAGGCTGTTGCCAGCTTTCGGATCAATCTCGCCCGCCTCATTCAAGCTGAAGCAAACCGTGCTCTTGAAGCCGTGATGCTCGCTCAGGATCTGCCCCAGCATCGGCAGCGCCTCCTCGCTGCGATACTCCTCATCACCCGCCAGCAGCACCACATGCCTGCCCGCCCCCGCACCCTCACCCCCGGCATAGGTGACGTGATCCGCAGCACCGCTGGTCAGAGGAGCATTGAGAAGGAACAACAAGGCAAAGGAACGAAGAGCGATCATGGTGGGAAAAGGCTAGCTCACCGGAAACGGCGCCACCAGCGGAGCTTTTCAATTCGGCGGCAGGAAAATGGAGCCCCCAGAC
Organism: uncultured Verrucomicrobiaceae bacterium; assembly: GCA_964553805.1. Taxonomy (GTDB): domain Bacteria; phylum Verrucomicrobiota; class Verrucomicrobiia; order Verrucomicrobiales; family Verrucomicrobiaceae; genus JAGRPD01. The sequence goes on along the minus strand of CAZKMS010000180.1, from coordinate 1,672 downwards.
ACCAGCCCGAAACTCTCCTCCACTCCCAGTCTGGCTCCACCGTCTCCGTCAGCGTGATCGTCCGCACCGCCGAAGTCAGCATGCCCGTGCTGTTTTCACCTCCGTCAGCACCTGCGCCTCCTGGCCCACCGCAAAGGGCCCAGCGCATTCCCGCTCGCACTCAAAGCCAAAGCCGCCACAGCCAGTCAAAAAGCCGCCACAGCCAGTCAAAAAGCCAGCGCACCTTTTCAAAAGACCCCGCAGCCACCCCACCCCGACTCCAGCCAAGCCCC
>CAZKMS010000180.1:0-1390 GCA_964553805.1 uncultured Verrucomicrobiaceae bacterium | reverse complement strand
GCCCCACCCTCCCCCGGCCATTCCATCGCCCACCCCGGCCTGATGCCTGGCATTTTCACCTCAAAGAACCGGAAGCCTGCGATGAGTCCCTCCGCCGCATCGAAGCCTGCCGGAAAAGAGGCAGGCGTGGCACAGCCGCGATGCTGGCATCAAACCCCCGGTCATAATCCACCGGTTTTTATGACGCGCATCTGAGCCATAACCCACAAAAATGTCGGCGATAGATCTCTTGACGCAATTGACAAATTTGTTTCCCGTCAAAAAGTTAGGCGTCGCTATCCGTACCGACTAATGCTTCCGCAATGAACGCATCGAATTTCTTCACAACGCTTCCAGCTCGCCCAGTTAGGGCGTTGCTTTATCTGGCGTTTTGGTTCGGTGTCTTTTGGCTGCTTCTCGGCACAGTCATCGCGTTCATCCCCAGAGCCGAGCAGGGTTGGTTCACGTTTACAGGCGCATTCCTTATCGCCGGGCTTCTCATCCCACGCTGGCCTTACCGCGTGGCTTCCATCGTTCTCGTCGCTCTTTGTATTTCGGCTGCCATTGCGGGGCATCAGCACGGCATCGAGTATCGCCATTATCTCCAGCAGCATGGCTTACCAGCATTTCGTCCATGAGCGTGTTCCCAACACCCGCAACGCCTAACCCCATGAAGGGTGTCAACGGTGGAGAGGCAGGTAGTGGTGTTCGCTGATTGGCATCTCTAAAAACGGGTCGTTTTCGGGGGTCCTGGTTTGATTGTTATTTCAGGCTGGCGGCAATCTAACTTGCACAGATTGTGGACGGAGCAGCCTGCCCATTTTGGCGGCCTCTAGCCGGCTCCACGCGATGGGTTGCGGCCCATCGTCGCTTTGCTGGCTTCCGGTGGTGTGTTTTGGCATGGTTTGACGTGGTTATCTTCATGCTGTAGCCCAACTGCCCCAGCCAGCGGAAGTTATAAACCAGGTTCGCCAGTCCGATGCCCCGTCTGGCCCGCTCCATCCCGATGCTCCTGAGCCGGTCGGCCCCATCACCCCGCAGATGAACCCGAACACATGCTCCACCCGCGCCCGCACCCGGCTGCGTTGCGTGTTTTGCGCCTGCTGCAGCGCGCTGATCGCCGCGCTGCGATACGCGCTGTCCGCGTGCAGCACCCCGTCGCGCCGCGCCTCCACCAACGGCTCCAGGCACTGCGAGTCGTGCACCGCCGCGTCGCTCACCGCGAAGGTCTCAATGAGCTTGGTCTTCGCGTTGACTTTCACATGGTTCTTGTAGCCGTAGTGGCTGCGCTCATGCTTGCGGGTCCAGCGCGCATCCAGGTCCTTCTGCCTTACTTTGGCTTCCGCTTCCTTGCTTAGAGCCTATCCGGCAAATAGTTATAGCCAGTGAAAACGAGATGATGCAAGATGGG
>CAZKMS010000179.1:0-9602 GCA_964553805.1 uncultured Verrucomicrobiaceae bacterium | reverse complement strand
CTTCGGAGCGGAAGCGCTCGGCGATCTGCTGGCGCTCGCTGATCATGCGCTGGTAAATGGTAGCGGAGACGGATTCGTTGTAGTTGAGGCGCTTGAAACGGACGTCGAGGAGGTCGATGCCGTAGCTCTTTACTTTGGGGGCGGCGAGCTTGAAGATTTCCTGTTCGAGCTCGGTGCGGCCATGGCGGATGGGGGGCATGGTGCCGAGGCGGCCGTCGGTGAGGGTTTGGGCGTCGATCTGAGGTTTGCGGTCTTTGGTGGTGCGGACGGCTTCGATGAGGTCGTGGCGGGCGATGACGTTGCGGGTTTCGCTGCCGAGGATGTCGTTGAGGCGGTCTTGGGCGCGGCCTTCGTCGCGGACTTGCTGGAGGAAGCGGAGGGGGTCGGCGATTTTCCAGCGTCCGAAGGTGTTGACGACGATGTAAACTTTGTCCTTGGTGGGCATGCGGGTGGAGGGGCCGTCCCATTCGAGGATGCGTTTTTCGAAGCGGTTGACGTCCTGGACAAAGGGGAGCTTGAAGTGGAGCCCGGCTTCGGTGACGGGATCGCCGACGGGCTTTCCGAACTGGGTGATGATGACTTGCTCGCCTTCATTGACGGTATAAAGGCTGGAGAAGAGGAGATAGACGGCGATGAGGGCGAGGACGGCGCCGAAGGTGCTGAGGAGGGCTTTCATGGGGGTGAAATGGGGGAGGTTCAGCGGGTGGCGGGGGCGGCGGGCTGGGCGGTTTTGTGAGGGAGGCTCAAGAAGGGGAGAAACTGGGGGGCGGCTTCGTCGAGGATGACTTTGCCGGGGATGTTGCCGAGGACTTCGCCCATGGTTTCGAGGTAAAGGCGCTTGCGGGTGACGTCCGGGGCTTTTTCATATTCGGTGAGCTGGGCGATGAAGCGGGTGGCGTCGCCTTCGGCTTCGTTGATGCGCTTGGTGGCGTAGCCTTGAGCGGCGCTGATTTTTTGTTCGGCTTCGCCACGGGCGCGGGGGACGGAGCGGTTGTACTCACCGTTGGCCTGGTTGATCATTTGCTCTTTTTCCTGCTGGGCGCTGTTGACCTCGTCGAAGGAAGCTTGGACGGCGGCGGGGGGATTGACGTTGCGGAGCTGGATTTGGTCGATGAGGATGCCGATATCGAGCTGGGAGACGGACTCTTGGAGGCGGGTCAGAGCGCGGCTTTCCATCTCCTGGCGGCCGATGGTGAGGACTTCGTCAATGGTGCGGTCGCCGACGACTTCACGCATGACGGCCTCGGAGAAATCGCGCGTGGTCTGGGGGGGATTGCGGAAGTTGAAGAGGTAGGCGCGGGGGTCGCTGATGTGATATTGGACGACCCACTCGACGACGGCGGTGTTTTGGTCGCCCGTGACCATGGTTTTTTCCTCTTCCTGCTCGTTGCGCTGGGAGGAGTATTGATAGGGGTTGGTGCGGCCGCCGGAGGCGAAGCCGAACTCGAGCTTTTGCTGGCGCTGGACTTCGACGATGGTTTTTTGGTCGATGCCGAAGGGGAGTTTGAACTGCAAGCCGGGCTTGGTGGTGGCATGATAGGCGCCGAAGCGCTGGACGACGGCGACGGCTTCGGAAGGGACCTGGTAAACGGCGGAGATGAGGCCGAGGAGGAGGACGGGGATGAGCAGGAGGGGGAGGATGCGGCCGGGCTTGAGGTCGATGCGCGGGAGCTGGGGCAGGGAGGGGGGGAACTTGCTGGCCATGCGTGGAGCATAGGGTGCGGAAGGGGCGATGCAACCGGCGATGGCACGGGACGTGTGATTTGAAGGGACTCGGCTTTTGACAAACGGCCCGCGTGGTTCATGCTGAGCGCCCTCCCTTTCCCCCTTTTTGTTTTGAAGCACGTCCTTTTTGTCTGCACTGGCAACGTCTGCCGGAGTCCGATGGCGGAAATGCTCTTCCGCGAGCTGGTGAGTGAACTGGGGGATTTCAAGGTGAGCAGCGCGGGCGTGGGTGCGATGCCGGGGCAGCCTGCCAGCCAGCACACGGCGGACCTGCTGCGGGCGGAGGGGATCGATCCGGCGAATTTCAAGAGCCAGCCGCTGACGTATGAGCTGATGCGCGACGCGACGCACATCTTTGCGATGTCGGCCCAGCACCTGCTGGTGATGGAGCATGACTTTCCCGAGCTGATGGACAAGGCGTATCTGGTGACGGAGTTCGCGGCGGACGACAAGCTGCGCGGCCGCGACGTGGCGGATCCCATTGGCATGGGCCGGAAGGCCTATGAGGAGACGCGGGACATGCTGCGGGCCTGCCTGCCGAGCGTGGCCGCCTACATCAAACAAACTTCCCAACCCAAAGCCGCTGACTGATTCCTTTTTTCCAAACCTAACCCCATGAGTCTGCTCTCTGACACCTTTGAACCGCTGCCGAAAAAAATTGCCATCGCCTCCGACCACGGCGGGGTGGAACTAAAAGATGCGCTGACGAGCCATCTGAACGGCGAGGGCTACGAGGTGGAGGATTTGGGCACGAGGGGCGGGGAGTCGGTGGACTACCCGGATTACGCGGAGCTGGTTTCCGACCGGGTGCTGTCCGGCACGGCGGATGCGGGCATCCTGGTCTGCACGACGGGGATTGGCATGTGCATCGCGGCGAACCGGCACGTGGGCATTCAGGCCTCTTTGGTGGCGGACACGCAAACGGCGGCGCTGACGCGGGAACATAATGCGTCCAATGTGCTCTGCCTGGCGGGCAAGACGACCAATTTGCAGACGGCGAAGGAGATCACGGACACGTGGCTGAGCACGCCCTTTGCCGGCGGCCGCCACGCGCGCCGGGTGGGCAAGATGAACGATCATCCGCATCCGCTGGACGAGCTGGCGGCGGTGGATCCGGCGGTGGCGGACATCATTGCGCTGGAGCAGAAGCGCCAGCGCACGCACATCGAGCTGATCGCCTCCGAAAACTTCACCAGTCCGGCGGTGATGGCGGCCCAAGGCTCCTGCCTGACGAACAAGTACGCTGAGGGCTATCCCGGCAAGCGCTGGTATGGCGGCTGCGAGGAGGTGGACAAGGTGGAGCGACTGGCGATCGACCGCGTTTGTGAGTTGTTCGACGCCAAATTCGCCAACGTGCAGCCGCATTCCGGCTCGCAGGCGAACGCCTCCGTTTATTTCAGCGTGCTGCAGCCGGGCGACAAGGTGCTGGGCATGAACCTGGCCCACGGCGGGCACTTGACGCACGGCAATCCGGCGAACTTCTCCGGCCGTTTTTACCAGTTCTGCCAATACGGCGTGAGCGAGAGGGACGAGCGCATCGATTACGATGAGCTGGCGGAAGTGGCGAAGCGGGAGCAGCCGAAGATGATCACCGCGGGCGCGTCGGCTTACCCGCGGATCATCGATTTTGCCCGCATGAGCGAGATCGCGAAGAGCGTGGGCGCGTATTTGTTTGTCGATATGGCGCACATCGCCGGCTTGGTGGCGGGCGGCATGCACCCGAACCCGATGCCGTACGCGGATTTCGTGACGTCCACGACCCACAAAAGCCTGCGCGGTCCGCGTGGCGGCGTGGTGCTGACCAACAACGAGGACTTGGCGAAGAAGATTAACAGCCAGGTCTTCCCCGGCGTGCAGGGCGGTCCGCTGATGCACGTGATCGCGGCCAAGGCGGTGTGTTTTGGCGAGTGCCTGAGGCCTGCATTCAAAGAGTACGCGGCGCAGGTGGTGGGCAACGCACAGGCGCTGGCCGCGAGCCTGGCGGAGAAAGGCTATCGCATCGTTTCCGGCGGCACGGACAACCATTTGATGCTCGTCGATCTGCGTCCGAACGGCCTCAATGGCAAGATTGCCTCCGAGACGCTCGACAAGGCGGGCATCACCGTGAACAAGAACGGCATTCCGTTTGACACCGAGAAGATCACGCTCGGCGGCGGCATCCGTATCGGCACGCCGGCGGTCACCACGCGCGGCATGCGGGAGCCGGAGATGGCGCAGATCGCCGGATGGATTCACGAGGCGCTGACGCACCGCGAGGACGAGGCACGGCTGGCGGAAATCAAGAAAGCGGTGGCGGCAGCGAACGAGCATTTCCCGTTGCCGTAAAAGCCTGCCCGGCAAATGCCCGCCACAAAGAGACGGGCGGGACTGGGGCCGGGGTCTGTGCTGTAACCGGGGTCTGTGACCCCGGTTGATGGGCGGGTGCGGCACGCGGGGCAGCCGGCCTTGAGGCCGGGTGCAGATTTGCCGGACAGGCTCTTTGGCGGTTTTTCCGCTCAGGCTTCAAGCGGCCTGCGTGCGGCGTTTGCCCAGCGCGCAGGCCAGCCAGCCACCGAGCAAGCCGCCGAGGCTGTCGGCGATCAGATCGCCGATGTCGTTGCCGCTGCGGCCGGGCGTGCGCGATTGGTGAAGCTCATCGAGCGCGCCGGCGGCGGCGGCAAAGAGCAGGCAGGCCAGGACGATGAGGCTGGCGCGGGCGGCGGGCTTTTGCAGGCGCAGCAGGCGGCCGAAGCAGAAGCTGCCGACCGTGAAGTAAAGCAGGTGCGCGGCTTTGTCGGCATGCGGGAAGCGCGGCAGTGAGTTCGCGGGCAGGGCGCGCGAAGAAAGCAGGTAAAGGGTGGCCGCCCAGACGAGCAGGCCAACAATCCATAGAGCCGGGTGGGTCCAAATGGGCCGCCGCATGAGTTCCGGGTGGTGGGCGCGCGGCGGATTTTAGTCCCGCATCTCCTGCTCGAGACGCTCGCTGAGCCACTGCTTGATCATGCTCTGGTAGTTCAGGTAACGGCGGCGGGCGATGCGCTTGATGCGGCTGAGCATGCGCGGATCGAAGCGCAGGGTGATGGTGGTGCTTTCGCGCACGTCGGGCCGGTGCATGGACATTTGCATCAGGCGGGCGTCGAGTTGATGGGCGTTCCAAAAGGCGCGCTCGTCGTCCTCGGAATCGAAGGCGGGCACGTCCTTCCAGGCGCGCACGATGGACAGATCGGGGGTAAGGTCAGACATGGCGGGTGGAACGTGAGATCAGAGGTCTTCGATTTTTTTGCGCTCGTAGAAATCGCTCTCCACCTGCGTCATGTTCCGGGCGAAGACGATGCGGTAGCGTTTGCCATCGGTCCAAAAAACGCTGAAGACGCCGCGCCCGGTGAGGGACTTGCCGAGATTGAAGTAACGAGCGCGGCTGGCGTCCTCGTGGGCGTCGGGCAGCAGCTTCAGGGAGAAGGGGTCCTCGAACGTCTCCTCGATGTCCTTCGGGGGGACGGCGCTGAGGTCAAAGGAAACGTCGATCCAGTCAAATTCCATGAGAGTGCGGAGAAAAGCGCGGAGGGTTACTTACGGTACTGAATCAGCTCTATTTCATAACCCTCGGGCGCGTCAATGAAAGCGAAGGTGCCGCTGGAGCTTTCCGTGGGGCCGTTGGAGAGCGGGCAGCCCTTGGCGGCCGCGTGGGCGGCGAAGGCCTCCAAATCCTCGACCTCGAACGCCAGATGGGTGAGGTCCGGACAGACGGTGACCGGGCCGCTGGCCGGATAGGAGCAGATTTCGATCAGTTCGTCGCTGTTCGGCGTCTGCAGGAAGACCAGCTCCGAGCCGCGCGGGGATTTGTGACGCTTAACCTCCTTCAGCCCGAGCACGTCCTTGTAAAAGCGGATTGTCTTGTCCAGGTCTTCGACGCGGTAGCGGGTGTGCAGGAGTTTGGTGACCATGGCGGGCTTCATGCCACAGGCTGCGCTCGAGGGCAAGCAGGATGCGGAACTTTGCGGCGCGGCTCACACCAGCCGCCGTGCGTTGTGCAGCCCGTCGGCGGTGACGGCGGCGCGCAGGCGGTCGGCGACCATGAAGTCGAGGTAGTTCTGCCACTGCATCGGGCGCAGGGCGGCGACGCCCTGGTCGCGCAAGCGAAATCCGCACTCGGCGATCTGCCAGCCGAATTCGGAGGCGCGGTTGCCGTAGTCGCCGCGGTGAATCCAGGCGCCGAACTCATCCTTGCGCCAGACATCGGGGTCGCTGCCGCGCACGATTTGGGCGTAAGCCCAGACGCGATGGATGACCTCGCCGTCGTAGCCGGTTTCAGTTGCCATGGGATCGAGAAGGGCGCTCATCAGCCGGCTCCGTTCCAGTAGCGCTGCCATTCCTCCGGCGTGTCCGGACTTTCCACACCGTGCGCGATGCGGCCCTCATTTTCCGGCAGGAAGACCGTGCTGGTGCCATAAACCATGATCAGGTCACGGCTGCCGACGCTGCGGATGGCGTGGGCCACTCCGGCGGGAATGACCACGCCGGCGTTGTTCGGTCCGGGCATGTCGTCGCCCTCAATGAGAAAACGCATCTTTTTGCGCGGCAGGCCGGCGCGCTCGTCGATCAGAAACATCTCGGCCTGGCCGCTGATGAAAAACATCATGTCCCATTGCTCGCGGTCGTAGGGGCGCAGGGCGTAATTGACGGGCTCGTCCACAAACAGGCGCTGGAACCAGGCCTCCGGCTCGGCGTCCTCGGGGATCGCCGGAGGATGGATGTGGAAGCCCTTGCTGGTGCCGGCCTGCATCAGGGCCGTGGCCCACTGGCGCGGCCAGAAGCCGATCTGGCCGGGAATGCCTTCGCCCTCGCGCGCGAACTCGGCGAAGCAGCCGCGGTAACGCTGCTGAAACACGCGGCGGTGAAACACTTCGACACCCGGAATGGCCAGCTCCGCCGGCAGGCTGCCGCTGATGACCTCCCGCGCCTCGGCCCGGCCGCTGTCCAGCCGCGCGGCGAGGTCCCCCGCCGCGTAATCCCGCGTCGCCAAACGCGCGCGCGCCTCCTGCCGCAGGCCTTCCCACAAAATTTGATTGGTTTCGCTCATGACAAAATCGAGCGCGCAGCATGCCAAGGAATGCCGGGGGCGCAACGGCTCTCATCGGGTTTCCCGACCCAGCGCACCAAAATGTGAACCCGCGAGCCAACCAATGGCATTGGCCGTGTTAATCCATTTAAATTTAAGAAAATAGTCTAAGAATCGGAGTCGGAGTTCAATTTTTTGACAAAATGAGAACAAAGTTCTCAGCGCTCAGTCAGGAATTTAGAGTCCACGCATCCTAATGCTCACGATGGCTTCATCACGAAAACCCTCCAGAAATGGAAGAGCACAACCCTTCCCCGAACGATTGATTTGTCAAAAAATTGCAGCCTTCTCTGAAAAAAGCGGGTCAAGCGAAAAGTGAGTTCCGCCCCCTTGATTATTAGGTTTTCGGGGTTTTGACGGGCTTGTGCTTGATCGCTTTTGCATGATACGAGGGCGCAATGATAGGCACTCTCACGTGGCGTGGGGCGTTGCAGTCATACTCCGAGCCAAGCTTGGCGATGCTGCGATACAGTTGCGCTGCGCGCGGTCCTGCGGACCTCTGCGGGGCGGGCGACTTAGCGGTGTGCGCCCCCATCCATTGCGACGAAATCAGATCCCCAGCCCTCCATCCTGACCCTAGATGCGCCAACAGAGCCTCAAGGACTCAGTGACCAATCATTGTGCAATCGGAGCGGCTGGGGAAAGTTTTGTTGCAGTCCGGCGCTTGCCTCTTTCGGCACGGGCGCTGGACTTGTGCGGTGCCTCAGACTGGGCCTGTGCTCCTCGTGCTGGACGCCGACGACCTCCTTGAACAGGAGGGAATGTCTCATAATCCCGTCCCTGCGTCAACAGTTGCCAGACGATGCGGCACATCCTTCGCGCCACGCATAGAATGGCCGTGTTGGGCTTCTTGCCCAGCGCCTTCTTGGTGCGGTAGAGGTCGCCAAAGTAGGAGCAACAACCCATCGCTACCCACGAGGCCTCCACAAAGGCCCACCGCAGCCACTTGTTGCAGTGGCGCATGAGCTTGCCGTTGCAGGTCTTGCCGCCGCCGCTGCTGCTGGTGCTCGGGCAGAGTCCTGCCTAGCCGCAGAGCTTCTGCGCGCTGGCAAAGCGTGAAACCTCATCGACTTCACTCATGACCACTGCGGCGAGGATTGGCCCCATGCCGGGAATGCTCAGCAAGAGTGCTTGCCCTGGAGTGGAACTCATCATCTCGGCCAATGCCGCCTCGTCCTCCTTGATGCGGAGTTGCACGCTTTTGAGCATGTCGAGTTGTTGCTTGAGCAGCAATCCCGCAGGGGCTTGCAGCTCCAGCTTCTCCAGAAACGCCATTCCCTTGCGGCCAAACAAGTCGCTGACCTGGGGCAGCTCCAAGTCATGCTGCGCGCCGGGCAGACGGTGGATGCGATTGCGCAGCATGGTGCGCTGGCGGACGAAGAAACACCGCTGCCGCAGCACCTCCTTGCGCTCGCGGGTCGTGCGGGACGGAATGTGAACGGGACTGACCAGACCCGCGCGCAGCAGCAAAGCGAGGATCTTCGCGTCCACCTTATCCGTCTTGACTTGAGCCTCCGCGATGATGCGGGTTTTGAAGGGGTTGGCTAGGGTGATGCGCTCTGAGGGAAGGACTTCTTCGAGCACTTCAAACAGCCAGTGCCACCGCCTCGCCGCGTCAGCGGCATCTTCCGCGCGAAGCCTGTCTGCGGAGCCTGAGGAACGAAGGATAATTCATCGAAGTTTCGAAGACTACCCGCGGATTGGGCCATCGCTCCAGCATCTGAGTGAACCCTTTCGGGCTGTGGTGCTCAATGCGCCCCTTGCCCAGGTCTCGACCTGCGGCGTCCACCGCGTGAAACACGCTGTAGCGCTTGTGGTAGTCGATCCCGATGAAGGTGGCGGCTTCAACGACGAGGTTGTCCTGTGCGGATCCGGCTGTGCTGTGTGTTGGTCGCTTCATAGCACCGCCACCATAGCAAATCGCATTTACGGACTAAAAGTGCTCGAATCCCTTGTATTTGCAGCTTTCATGTCGCCTGACCCCGTTTTCCCCGTTTTCCGCCGGCGTCACGCGCGGTGACGTGATAAAATGCGCCTGGATACTGAATGCGGAGCATGCCTGCGAGGCTACCTCTCAGGCATCGTTTGTCAAATTGACTCCTGACCTTCTTGTGGGAGGGGCGGCAGGCGATCCTGCCGCCTCGACCCGATTAGGCGGCGTCATGTCGGTGTCTCCCAACCTCTCTGCCGTGCATCCTCCCGCAACTCGTCGCGCTTGGCCTCAAGCAGACGCTCGAACTCTGCGAGTGGAGGCGGGCTGAACCAGTCGAACAAATCCCACATGCGATGGCGCGGCAAGAACTGGTGAATCTCGCGCACCAACTCGTCGGCTCTCGGCGAGAACACAGGCAGCTTGTGGTCGCAGATGTCATTGATTGGATGGTCGCCGTGTTTGCCGTTCATGTCGAGACGTGCGAAGTCGCCTAACAATGTGGATCACAAACAGATTTGTGGGTTTGTCAGCGGCTTTATAGCCGACAAAATGCTGGAAAACTACGGGATTTCGAGTTCATGCGTGTCATTTTACGCTCCCTCTCAGGTGTCATTTACTTTTGAGGTAACAAGAAAGCACCTGATGTACGATTAGGGCCGGGTGGTCACACCTGGAAGGCGTCTTCCACCAAGCGCTGCTGCTCGGCGGTGTGCACGGCTTTGGAGCCGGCGGCCGGGCTGGCGCTGCGCTCGCGCCCGGCGTAGCGCACCGGGTGGCGGCTGACCTCCTCCAGGCGGCGGGAAATGTAGGCCCACGATCCCATGTTGCGCGGCTCCTCCTGGCACC
>CAZKMS010000178.1:0-9674 GCA_964553805.1 uncultured Verrucomicrobiaceae bacterium | reverse complement strand
TGGATGCCAATCCCTGCCTCGCCTGCACCATCGCCCAGGGCTGCTGCTCGGAGATGCAGGGTCTCATGGTCACGGAGACGGAGTATCAACGCGTCTTCGCCCGTCACCGGGAGGCGCTGGAGATCACGCAGGCGGGGCGCTTGAAGCGCCTCACGTCCAAGGCCGGTCCCTGCCCCAACTGGGTGGGCGCCTGCACCGTTTATGCGGACCGGCCCATGGAGTGCCGGCTTTTCCCCTTCACGCTCAGCGTCGTCGCCGCCAGCCCCCGGAGCGTTCACATCACGGCGCATGATCGCGTGGACTGCCCGCAAAAAGAGGCGTTGCGCCCCCGTGAATCCGCCGCGCGCAGTTTGATCGAGGGCTTTGCCCGCGACGCCTACGGCCCTGACCGCGCCGTCCGCGTTTCGTTCGAGCGTGGTTTCGGCAGGTTGAAGGCGCTCCTGCTCAAACTGGGGCTCCGTCTGCGCTGGTTCAAAGCCTGAGCGGAAAAACGGAACCGGGCGCCATTTTTTGCCAAATCGGTCGTTCGGTGGAAGTGGAGAATGGCTGCAGCCTTCCATTTCTAGAGAGCTTTTGTGCAGAAGCCATCGTGAACATTGTGATGCTTGGATGATGAATTTTTGGCTGATCGCTGGCAACTTGATTCCGTTTTATTTTGGAAAGTTGGCATTGGCATGGCGCGGCTATGGGTTGTCACTGTTGAATGGGCCGAAACTTCAATCCGCAATCCAAACGCCTCATGACTTCTCCCACGATCCAGCAGCTTTTCGATCTCTTCGGCAAAACGGCGCTCATCACCGGCGGCTCCGGCTGGCTGGGCGGGGCTTTGGCGGCGGCGCTGGCGGAGGCGGGGGCGAATGTGGTGGTGGCCAGCCGCGAGCTGGCGCGGGCGCGCGAAGCTGTGGACGATCTGCCAATCCTGCGCGCTGGACAGCGGCATTTTGCGGTCGCTCTGGATCAATTGGATGAAGGCTCGATTCAGTCCGGTTTTGAGGACGCGGTGGGGCAGGCGGGCGCGGTGGACATCTTAGTGAACAACGGTCACGCCGGACACGGCGCGGATTTGACAACGGTCGATGCCGCCACTTTCAACGCGACGCTGGCGAATGCGACGGGCTGGTTTTTGTTGGCGCGTTGTTTGCGTGATCACGTGGTGGAACGCGGCGTGCCGGGCAGTGTGGTGATGATTGGCTCCATGTATGGCCAGGTGGGATCTTATCCGGATGCCTATGCAGGATTGGTCCCGGCCAGTCCGGTGGCTTACCACGCGCTGAAAGGCGGCATCATTCACCTGACACGGCATTTGGCGGTGTATTGGGCGCCCGACCAAGTGCGTGTCAACTGCCTCAGCCCCGGCCCTTTTCCCTCGCCACAGGTCAACGCGGAGATGGTGGAGCGGCTCTGTCAAAAGTCGCCGATGCGCCGCATGGGGCTGCCTCACGAATTGAAGGGCGCGCTGGTGTTGCTGGCGGGAGACGCCGGCTCTTACATCACCGGACAAAACCTGACCGTGGACGGCGGCTGGACGGCGTGGTGATGGTCCAGGGCTTGCGCATGAGGCATGGGAACAGGCTTGCAGCCTGCCAATGAAGTGGTGCAACCATCCTGGCTGCACTGTCAGACAACGGGCAATCAAGATGATTGCCCCACTTTCTTAGAAGTCTATTATTTGCCTTGCGCCGTGGATGCGGCATAGGTCGCTTCGTCCTTCCATCTGCCGTCTTTTTCGCATGGCCCAGTCCGCACCTCCCGAACCCGCGCCTCGCCGTTCCCAAAACGGCGGGAACGGGCTTCTCAAGCGGCTGCCGGCGGACTGGTGGAGGCCTTATTTGTGGCGGCAGGCAATCCGCGGCCGCCTGCGTGACAGCACCTCGCCGTTGCGCTCGGGTGGCAATCACATGCTGCCGGTGCTGATCGAGGTGTTTGCCGGCTTTAGCAAGCTCGATGGTGTGGTGGACGAGGTCGAAATCGACTCGAGTCTGGGCTACCTGCGCTACGATTACCCGGAGGCCATCTATGCCGACCTGCGGCGGCTGTATTTCGAGGCGTTGCAAAAACCGCAGGACTTGAACCAGCGCGCGCGGGAACTGGGCCGCACCTTGAGCATGGAGCAGAAAATCCTGCTCGGCGTTCAGCTTTACCTGCTAATCTCCCGCTCGTCCTCGAACCAGCGGCAGATGGTCGAGTTCTACCTGTTCATGACCAATCTGGGCATCGCCGCCCAGGCCATCGACATCGTTTACCAGCTCAATGCCGGTGACCGGCCGCCGGAGGATGACTTCAGCATGAAGGGCGGGCAGCCGCTGGAGATGCTGCGCATCTCGTCGCAGGAGCCATGTGATGTGTTGCTGCGCTCGCTGTCGCCCGAGTGCTCTGTCGTGGCCTTCCGGTTTGAGGGATTGGTGCTGTTGAAAAACACCGGCAATGTGTCCGTGCTGGTGCGCAGCCGCCGCCAGCCTCCGGGCGAATTCTCGCGGCTCTATCCCGGCGAGCGCCTGGTGCTGGAGGATGTCACGCTCGACTACGCGGACCTCCTTTCGTATTTCAACGCCAAGAAAACCCTCACGGGCACGCAGCTTTATCTCACCCTGACACCTGAGGGCGATGCCGAGATCTCACAGCAGCGCACGCGCGGCACCAATCTGCGGGTCAGCTTTGGCCTGGGAGTGACGGTGGAAGCCTTGCGCGGCACGGACGCCGTGCTCAACGGCCGTTTGCTGACGGACGGCACGCTCGTTGAGGCTTCGCTTGAGGACAGCCTGCTCGTGCATGGCGAGGTGGAGATTTCCCTGCGCGAGTTGAAGCGGCGCGCGCAGGAGTTCGGCGGCCAGTTTCGCCTGGCAGGCAGCCGCAACACTTATCTGGTCTCGAACAATCCCGCGCTCCTGGAGGAAGGCGACATTCTGCTGTCCGAGGATAGCGAAGGGGAGATCTTGCTGCGCATCGAGTGCAACTACGCGCAGAAAACCGGCGCGGTGGAGGTGCTGCGAGCGGCACGTCCCATCTTCGTGGGCGGCGTGCCGGTGCGCGAGCGTTTGGAGCTCGAGGACGGCGCCACCATCACCCTCGGCGAGGGCCAATTCCTGCGCTGCCACTTCGCCGATCGCATCATTGAGGAGGAGCGCAACATCATCCGGCTCCTCGAGGTGCGCGACTTGTATCACCGCTTCGACGGGCGCGGCACGGCCTTGGAGGGCGTCAGCCTGCACGCGCGGCGCGGCGAGATGGTTTGCGTCATGGGGCCAAGCGGCTGCGGCAAAAGCACCCTTTTGCGCGTGCTTGGCGCGCAGTTGAAGCCGCGCGGCGGCGAGGTGCTGATGAACGGGTTGCCGCTCTACGAGAACCTCAACAGCCTGCCGCCCTACATCGCCTACATTCCGCAGGAGGACGCGTTCGACCCGCTGCTGCGAGTGCAGGAAAACCTCGATTGCTCCGTCGCCATCCGTTGTCCGCATTTGCGGGTCGAGGACCGGCGCCGCCGGGTGGACGCCAAACTGGCTGAGCTGGGCCTGGCTGATTTGCGTCTGCGCTTGTCCGGAACGCCGCAGCAGAAGTACCTCAGCGGGGGGGAGCGCAAACGCCTCAATGCCGGGCTCGACATGATCGGCATCTCGGACGTGTATCTCTTTGACGAGCCCACTTCCGGGCTGTCCTCAAAGGACTCGGAACACGTGCTCGACATCATTCGCTCGCTGGCGCGCAACAAGATCGTCATCGCCTCGATTCATCAGCCCAGTTCGCGGTTGTTGAACATGTTCGACAAAGCCCTGCTGCTGGACAAAGGCGGCAAGATGGTCTTCTTCGGCACGCCCAAGGAAATGCTCGATTACTTTTGGCGCGCTTACAACGAGGAGACCGGCTCCGCGGACACCTCGGAAACGGCTCCGGAAAATTTGACGCCCGACTTCGTGTTCGATGTGCTGGAAACACCGCTGCGCGACATCGGCGGGGACATCATCCAGGAGCGCAGTGCCGATGGCCATCTCGTTGCCGCGCGCCGCTTTCCGCCGAATTTCTGGCGCGACCGCTTTCAAAGCCACGCCATGCTTGAGTCCTTTGCAGGCACGCCGCACGGGGCCGGCGCGGGCGGCGGCGCGCTCAGTCTGACGCGTGACGCGCGCGACGAAAGCCAGTCAGTGAGCCGGGCGCGCCAGGCGCCGCGGCCGCCTTCGCACAGCCTGCGTGAGGAGGGCATCCTGTTTGTCACGCACTTGAAACGGGCCTTTTTGAGCAAGCTGCGCAACCGCACCAATCTGCTCGCCACGTTGCTGGAGGCGCCGGCGCTGGCGGTGCTCATTTCCAGCGTGCTCAAGTATTCGGAGGAGACGAACTACACCTTTGCCTCGGCGTTTCACATTCCGACTTATCTGTTTATGAGCCTGGTGGTGGCCATGTTTCTGGGGCTCACCAACAGCGCTGACGAGATCATCCGCGACCGCCACATGCTCAATCGCGAGCGCAATCACAACTTGCGCACGTTTTATTACCTTGCTGGCAAGATCGTCTCGCTGGCAGGTTTCGCGCTCATCCAGTGCGTCATTTATCTGCTGCTGGGCAACTGGGTGCTCGAGATTCGCGACATGTTTCTCGTCCATCTTGGCTGGATGTTTGCCACGGCCTTGACCGGCGTTTGCCTCGGGCTTCTGGTTTCCTCGCTGGTGAATGACATTCGCACCGCGTTGAACGCGATTCCACTGCTGCTCATTCCGCAGATCATCCTGGGCGGAGCTCTCATCAAATACGAGGAGATGAACCGGAACCTCGACCTGGCTTATGCGGTGGAGCGCTGGCTGGTCAAGGCGGGCGCGGAGGAGGCTGAGTCGGTCAGCAAGTTGAAGGTTCCGTTCATTTGCCAGTTCATGCCGTTGCGCTGGTCCTACGAGAGCATGCTCATTTCCCAGGCCAAACTGAATCCGCTCAGCCGCACGCAGGATTTGCTGGAGGATCGCATCCAGGAGCTTGTCAACCTGCCGCCGAGCATCCCTTTCACCGAGGAGCAGCGCCAGGAGCTGGACTTGGCCAAGCAGGCGTTGGCCGCGGTGTCCGGTTTGTATGGCGCACGCGCTTCCGAGGTGGCCGCCAGCCTGGGCGGCCTCAGCGCTGCGGCCGAGGCGCGCCGGCTTGATCCGGAATTGATCGCGGGCACGATGAAGCAGCGCAAGGGCATCAGCGCCGAAGAGATCTTTGTTAATCGCAAGGTGCTCGATCTCGTCACGAAGGCGGAGATGGAGCGCGAGGACTATCGCAACCAGGTAGGCCCGAACGTTTTCTTCGGTACCGTCAAACGCTACTTTGGGACTGACTTCAACACGCTTTGGATCAACGGGGTTGTGATCTTGCTCACGCTCGGTCTCATCATTGCGGCGCTCGAGTGGAGCCTGCGCCGCCAGCTTACGCGTGTGTAAGCGTCCGGGGGCTGGGAGGCATGGTTGCAGGCATGGATGACTTTCTCCGCATCGAAAATCTGGTGCAACATCTCGGCGGCCGCCGGGTGTTGGATAATGTCACGCTGAGCGTTCGACGCGGCGAAATCTTCTCCCTGCTGGGTCCGAGCGGCTGCGGCAAGACCACCCTGCTGCGTCTTCTCGCCGGGTTTCTGCAACCCGATCAAGGCCGTTTGCTGCTGGACGGGCGTGACTTGGCGGCACTGCCGCCCGAGCGAAGACCGGTCAACACGGTGTTTCAAAACTATGCGCTGTTTCCGCACCTGAGCGTCGCGCAGAACATCGCGTTTGGCCTCAAGTATGAGCAGCGTCTAAGCCGGGAGGAAATCGATCGGCGTGTCGGTGACATGCTTGAGCTGGTGCGTTTGAGTGACTGCGCCACGCGGCGGCCGGAGGCGTTGAGTGGCGGCCAAAAGCAGCGTGTGGCGCTCGCGCGCGCCCTGGTCAAAGCACCGGCCGTGCTGCTGCTCGACGAGCCGCTGGCCGCGCTCGACTTGCAACTGCGGCAAGCGCTGCTGGAGGAGCTGCGAAGTTTGCAGCGGCAGTTGGGCACCACCTTCATCTTTGTCACCCATGATCAGACTGAGGCGATGCGCTTGAGTGACCGCATGGCGGTGATGCACCAGGGCAGGCTGGGGCAGGTGGGCACGCCGCAGGAAATGTATGCCGAACCCGCCAGCGCGTTTGTGGCCCGTTTCATCGGTGACGGCAATCTGATCCCCGCAACCTGCCAGGGCAGTCAGGCCGCCGGACACCTGATTCTGGAGACGCGGGATGGCATGCGCCTGCTGGCGAAATCTCAAGGCGGGGTAGTCACTGGCCAATGCTGTGAGTTGTTGATTCGTCCCGAACAAGTCCGGCTCGTCGCTTCAGGAATGGGGCGCATGGATGATGCGGAGGCGAATCAAATGACCGGTTGCCTCGTCGCTTGCCAGTCACTGGGGCCGCGCATGCGCGTGCAAATTCGCGTCGCTGAAACCCTTTGGATCGCGGACATAAGCGCCGCGGATGCGGTCCGGCTCAAAGCTTCGCAAGCGGGTGATCCGGTCAGCTTTGAGGTGCGCGCGGAGGATCTTCGTGTTCTGCCGCGGTCTGATTGAGGCGGGGCCGTCATCTACGACTAAAGTAGTATTGTCGCTTTTCGACGCGAGGCCAGAGTCAGGGCACCACATTCATGAACACGGTCCTCACACATCCCCATCAAGCGCTGGCGCTCGACATGAGCTTGCGCGAGCCCCTGGCTGTGCTGTTGCTGGCCACGGACATCCTGCGGGCGCATTCCGGGCGTTTGACCGAGGATTTGCTGCGGGAGCAGCGCGAGTCGATGCAGCGCGCCGCGCGCCAGCTTGCCGGTGCGCTTCATTTGCTGGCTGGGGAGGCTTGAATCATGCGTGTCGAGATGCTGCTCAGCCTGTTTTGTCTGCTGCTTGCGATGGCGACGCCCGAGCCGGACGCGGAGCGGTCAATCGCGAAGGTGGGGGAACTGCTGCGGGTGGAAGGAAGGACCGAGCGCGAATTCTGGCTGCCGGATCGGGCGGCAGTTCTGAAACTGGCTCCGGGCAGCCGGGCGGTGGCTGCGGAAGGCGGGCACGATGTCTCGCTGTATGGGGGAAGCGCCCGCATCGAGCCGCGACGGGCGGAGTTTTTCAGTTTGCAGACGGCAGATGTGAAGCGCCGCGCCAACGTGCGGATCGAGGGCGAAGACGGGGCTGTGCTGTCCTTGAGCATGCGGGTGAATCATGACGTGCGGGTTTCCGTCGAGGGTGGCAAGGCGCTGGTGATGCTGGCGGGCTGGCCTGGAGCCAATCGGGTGCTCAACGATGGGGCTGCGCTGCTCATTCCCGCCGCAGCGGAGAAGCTGCCTGAGCAGTAAGCCTTCAAACGGAAATGAGGAAGGCAGGAAATGGAGGAAAGGAGTGGGAATCCAAGCGCTGCTGGCCGCCCAAAGACCGCAGATGATCAGACACCAGACAGCAGACATGAGCCGCCGCACCGGCGGGTTATGGCATTGCTCTGGCGTCTGACCGTCTGCTGTCTGGCATCTCAAGTCCTTCACTCAAAGGATGAGCTGGTGATCCGCCCCCCTTTCTCGGACACGCGGAAGGCAAAGCCAAGCTGGCGCTGGGCGTCGAGAACACCCGCGGTGGAGCGGGTCGGCGGGTCGATTTGAAGTGCGCCTCCCGCGACGGACGAGGGCGTCCGTGCTCCCTGTTCCAAAACCACCAGCCCCCCATCCTGCGCCGTCAGGGCGATGGGACTGCCCGGCTCGGTGCGGGTGAAGGCCAGCCGGATTTGCACCTCCTCCCCCGGCTCCGTCAAAAGCTGCGGGTACTCCCCGCCCTGGTTCACCGTCAGCGCCGCCTGCCGCCCCGTACTGCCCACCCGCACATACGCCGTCACCGGTTCACCCTCATAAAACGGCTGGCCCTCGGTGTAGAGCACCGGTTTGAAGGCGTAAAGTTCGCTGGGCTGAACCGGTTGAGCGCTCAGGGCATTTGCAGCCTTGTAGCGGCGGTCTGTGACCGCTGCGTTTTTCTCCGAATCATCACTGGCCGGTCGGCGCGATGCGTCCGCCAAAAGCATGGCTGCTGGCTTGGTTTCCGCCTGATTGACGGTGTCCGGGAAAGCGTTTGCGACCAGCCGCGATTGCCCCTCATCCCGATTCAACCACCAAATCAGAAAGACCGCGTAAGCCAGTGCCAGCGCGGGAAGGCTGATCAAGTGACTTGGTTTGATCGCAATCTTCATTCAAGTGTCATTTGTCAAATTTTTGCAGCCTGACCCCGTTTCCCGCCCAAGGCCAAAAGAACGGGTCAGCCCAAGGCTCGCCGGACGAACTGGGCACAGGCGCACTTCGACATCTGGGGCAAGCCTCCCGGTGTGCCGTTGACCGAAAGGGAGTTCGCCGAACGGGAGCCCTCGTGGAATGCTTGGGTTGCGGAGCGGGGGGAATGAAGGAGGGGGATTCCCATTAATCCGTGAGAACGCCCACATTCACGAAATCAACACAGCGGATCAAGCGAGGGCGTAAAATTCGGATTGTGCATCAAACGCTTTGTTTGCGGATGGATCGTCATGGCAAATCGAGCGTCGGCACGCCACTGATGCTCAAACTGCTCATCTGACACCCAGTTTTCCATTTGCAATGAACGTGCTTTTTCAGAAATCCAAGGCAATGGATATTCTAGCTCAAGAGTTTCCAAAGAAGCTCGATAAGCAGCCAGCACTTCAGAATCCCCGTCGAACAAGGCGGGATGAAATCCTAAATCGGAAGCCCAAGGTTGCGGAGCCAGCAAAGGATGCATTGCCCCAAACCGATCAACCCATTTGCCCCATTCCCAAAACTTGGAACATCTCGAATCTCTGATTTCAAATAAGCTTGCTGGATAGATCAACGGATACCGCAACCCTCGAAAACGATCTGCAAGAAACAACCAGATGCAGGAGGGGCCTGTGGACATGGCCACTACTAGATAGTCTCCTCCAATCTCCAGAGAAGTCTCGTTCACAGGTTGGTCCGCACCTGGATCGATTCCCAAAAACCTTTTAAGGCTTGGGTTCATCAGGCAGGTCGTGAAATTGAGTTCCAAACAACGGGCTATCATATTCAATCATTCGCTGTCCCAGGATACTTATATCCACGGGAATTCGCGTTGGTGTCATCTTTAATTTTGAACCCTGAACGTTCACCCGTAGCACGGTCAGCATCATAATGGACTTCGGTTGAAGTGCCATCGCCATGGTCATGGTTAAACTGGCGTTTATCGTGAGTTCCGCTTTTCGGATCGTACTTGGGATCGCCCAACTTGCCGCGATACGGTTCACCAGCCCCACCCCGGGCTTCGTCTAACGCTAGCTTTTCCTGTAAATCAGCCGGTTCGGTTCGTGCTCCTTTTGGCAGTGGCTTCTTTGCGGCCTTTACGCCCTGCTTCGCCCCTTGCTTCGCCCCTTGCTTCGCCCCTTGCTTCGCCCCTTGCTTCGCCCCTTTTTTCAACCAGCCTTTCGGATTAAGCCAATCAAGAAAATCAGCGACCGCGCGCCCTGCTTTATACTCAGAGCTGCATTTATCAACGTAATCGTTCAAGCCCATTTTCTCACGAGCTGCATCCGTCAAATCACCGCTAAACGCGTCCCCCATGCCAACCGGAAAATCTCTCCATGCCAATCCATCAGGGTCCACAAAATCCCCTGGCATGTTGAACACATAACGGTACAGGTTTTCATCATCAG
>CAZKMS010000177.1:0-9706 GCA_964553805.1 uncultured Verrucomicrobiaceae bacterium | reverse complement strand
CGGGGTTGCCCTCTCCGAATCCGCCGTGCGCCGCGCCATGAAGATGAGTGGAAGTTCCGCCCGGCCCCTGGCCGGTCGTGTAGCCCTCTCTATCCGCGGTGATGTTGGATGCGGCGTCCACTGTGACGCTCGTGGCCTGCAGGGTCACGCCCACGCCCACCCATTGGCCGCCGACTTGCCCGGTGTTGTCCTTCGACTTGAGGCGCAACTCCGCTCCGCCCGTCACCGTCACCGATTCCAGCACGCTGACCACCGCGCCGCCGCCGATGCGCAGGCTGGCGCCCGCGCCCTCCACCCGTGCGGACTGAAAGGCGAGCGCGGTTGCCTGGTCGAAAAGCGGCGTCGCCTCACGCTGCGCCTGCACCCCGGCAAAGCTGCGGTCGCCTTGCACGACTGCCGCGCCGCGCGCGAACAGCAGATGCATGCCGTTGATGCTGGTGTCGCCGCTGGCGATGGTGGGGCTGTCGGCGATGAGACGGGCAGTGAAGACGGACGGTGGCGGCTGGCCTTGGGCATCGAGCAAGTCGGTTCCCAGGCTCAGTGTGTAGCTCTGCAAACCGGTCAGTCCTGACAGCGACAGTGCGTAGTGGGTTGCAGTCACCTTGGTGAGCGATACTGGGATCAAAGGACCGCCGCCACTTTGCACGGTGACATCCGCCAGCGTGAACGTCCCGTCCTGAACCGCTGTATTGAAGTGGATGTCGATGAGATCAAACGGTGTCAGATCCGCGCCGAGGGCGTTCAATCGCTCGACACGCAATGCTGCCGTCGCGTGGGTGGCCAAAAACAGAAGCAGAAACCAAAGGGCAGTGTTCGAGGGACGAAACGCTGCCGCAATGAGATAAAACCTCCGCCGCCGCTGATCGCGGCGCTCCGTCGTGAGGTGCGCATGCATGACGCTGGGGGTGACCGCCTTTGGATTCGGCTAAACACCCAGAATCACAATGCCACTGTTTCGTCAACGACTAATTGCGCTTGAGTATATTTCTTATTATACTGAAGTCCTAATTAACGCAGTGACATCAGGTAGGTCAGCAAATCAGCCGCCTGCGGGTCTTGCAGCGCGTCGAGCAGCCCTTCCGGCATGAGTGAGTGGCGGATGAATTTGGCGCTTCGAATCTCCGTCTTGCTTAGGCGGCGGTCGGGCGCGCCGGGCTGTCGGATGACGATGGCCTCCTTGTCTTCGCTGACAAAGAAGGCGTCGATGAGGTCGCCGTTCTTCATTTCGATGCGGAAAGTGCGGTAACCGGGCTCCATGGCGGCATTGGGGGTGAGGATGTTGCGCAGCACGGCTTCCAGTCCCATCGCACCCGCGCCGCTGAGGTTGGGGCCGATCTGGCCGCCCGCGCTGCCGATTTGATGGCAGGGCAGGCAGATGCCGGCCAGCAGCTTGCCGTTCTCCGGGTTGCCGGGCTTTTGCGCCAGCGCGGTGTATCTGGCGAACTGCGCGTCCAGCGTCGCCGCCTGCTCCGGCGTGAGCAGGGGCGGAGCGTCGAGCGTTTTGGCGAGGCGGATGTGGCTCAGGCTTTCAGCCTGCCCGGACGCGGGCAGAATGCCCGCATCACACGCCGTCAGGCAGAATGCCCGGCCTACGATCACCCGATCAAAGTTCGCCCGGATCTCCTCAGCCGTTCGCGTCCGGTTCCACACACGAAATTCAGTGAAGGCGCCGGAAGTGCCGCCCTTGGGCTGAGTCCAGCCGATGCGGCAATCGGTGAAAGCGACTTTGCTGCTCTTGGTTCCGGTAGCGTCCAGTTCGCCATTTTGATAAAGACGGAAGACGCCCTCCTCATCGCGCGTGACGGCGATGTGCGTCCAGAGATCGGGCGTGATCGGCTTTTGAGAAATCGCCACGTCGCGCAGACCGCCGCCAAGCCAGACACGGAAGCAGGAGGCGTGGAAGTTCATCTGAATTTGATCGGGCACGCCGAGCAAGCCGTCCTGATTGGTGATGCCCTCCGCCAGCCGCACCCAGCATTCGACCGTGAAAGGACCGTCGAGCGTGATCTTGGAATCCACCCAGGCATCATTGCTGCCGTCGAGCAGCAACACCTCGCGAAAGATGCCGCCGAGTTGCTGCTGGAGTATTTCCAAAGCGGGATCGTCGCCGAGCACGGTGGCAATCCGTTCGGCAGTGGACACATCAAGATCGGCAGCCGGGAGAGTTTTGTCAGCGACGGCGGCAACAATAGCCTTCGCGCCGGAGCGGGAGCCGGACAGCGTGACAAGCGCAGCCTTGCGCGGCGCGGACGGGAGATCGGGATAAAGCGCGAAAAACCGCGCCGCGGCATCCGGCGCGCGCGAGGCAGCGAGGGCTTCGAGCGCGGCGTCGCGGACCTGGGGATTACCTCCTGTGCTTAGTGATGCAAACAGGTCGTCAGCACTGCTGCGAATGTCCCGCAAAGTGTTCAGCACTTCGACGATCCGTTTTGGATCGCTCGTTAGCTCACCACCGAATGGAATTCTCAAATCACCGCCACTGGCTGCCAAACTCATTCTCACGCCCTGAACGATCCGATCTTCCAGGTCAATTAGCTGAAAGCTGCCGATTAACTTCAATCCCAAGCTATGAACTTCCGGATTGCTTGCACTGACAGCGGGAAGCTTGGGTGGGTTATTCGGTCGGATCTCGATCACGTTTCCAACTCCAAACATCGTCCTCGCAACTTCCGTGAGCAGCGGGGCGATTTTCGCGGCGTCGAGCTTGGTGCGCTGCGCGAGCAACTTCTCGGAGACGACGGCACGGGATTTTTCATTCGTGAGCAGAGCCTTCAAAGCCTCGCCAACACCGGGTTCGTCAGGAAACTGAGCCAAACGCAAAAGCTCCTCATCGTTCGGCGCGCGGTCGAGCCGCGGCAGCAGCCCGGCGACACGCGAAGCACTGGCCTTCGGCTCCAACGCGAGCGAGGCGAGCACGCGGGCCTCCACGGGCAGCTTCGCGGCGGCTTCGGAGTCGAGAAACTCCGCGACGAGACCGGGATGACGTTCCAGGAACATGCGAACAAGAAAGCGCTCGAACTCACGGTCATAGGCTTCGCGGATGGGGATTTGTTTGGTGCCTCGGGAGGATTGGGTGGCTGGGCCGTTGGGGAGACTGGGTTTGACAAAGGCAAGGAGGGCTGACAACGTTGATTGTTGCAGTGCCTCATGACTCGCTGGCATGGCCAAGTCGATCGCTGGAATAAACCGCCCAAGACTATTGATTGCTTCAAAACGAACAATCGAATTCGCGTCATTTGCCAGTGGCTGCAGCAGTGGAACCAATTCATCAGGCAAGACCTCCGCACGGTCACCAATACCGTAACTCAACGAAGCACGAACGGAACGCGCAGCTTGGACTCGTACGGTTGCTGACTTGTCTTGCAGTAAGGGTTTTAAGTTTTCACTTCTTGTCTCAAGTCTGGCCTCGTAGGCTGTCAGCGCCATGATGCGCATAGAAGGCGAGCTTTCCTCAGAAAATATGACGGACTTCAGTCCGTCGATGATTTTGGCTGCATCGGCACCATGTACTTTCCCATAACTATCAGCCAGCGTCTGCCACGCCAGATGCGCCCTGCCAACTGGATCCGTTCCCAACATCGTGATGAGGTCATCCGTGCTGAGCCGGGTGAAGTCGGGGATGGGTAGCACAGCCCGTCCCGGCTGTGTGTGTGGAGGGCGTCCCGCCCGCCCCTTCTCATCCGGCGCTGTCGGGACGACAGCGACACTCACGGGCGGGACGCCCGTGCTACGAGCCTTCACGCGCCAGATGCGTCCCCGCGTCTTGTCGCGATCAGGATGCGCGCGCGGCACCTCGTTGTGGGAGATGATTTTGTTGTACCAATCGACGATGTAGATGCAGCCGTCGGGACCATTGGTGAGGGCGACGGGGCGGAAGAAGGGGTCGTCGCAGGTGACGAGGTCGGGGAGTTGTTCCAGTTTCCAATAAGCGCCGTCGCGGTGCATGGCGAGGGTTTGAATCTTCGAGATGATTGGATTGGCGACGAGCATGGTGAGTGGCGCAAGCGTCTCGCTTGCGCTTTTGGATTCGGGCAAGCTGGAAGCTTGCCCCACTTTAAGCGGGCCGCCCTCCAGCAACGCCAGCCCGCTCAAGCCGGTGCCGCCCATGCGGAATTCCGCCGCGGGCGGAAAATCGGGTTGATAGCTTTTTTTGTGCGCCTCCATGCCGCCTGGGTAATAGGCGTACTCATGGAACGGCATGACGGGATAGCCGTAGTCGTTCGCCTCCTGGATGAAGGTCTCGCCCTCGCCGGTGATGACGAGGCCCCAGATGTTGTTCGGGCCGGTGCTGATGACCTCGAACTCGCTGCCGTCCGGCCGCATGCGGGCCATGCTGCACTTCGGCCAATCGACGACCACGTCGCTGCCGGGTTTGCGGACTTGGCTGTTATTAAAAAGGCCCTGCGCCATCCAGATCCAGCCGCCGGGGGCGCGCGTAAACTGATGCGGGAACAGATGCGAGTCCTGCACGCCGAAGCCGGTGAGCACGACATCAAAGGTGTCCGCCTTGCCGTCGCCGTTGGTGTCTTGGTAGAGCTTCAGATCGTGGCCGTGCTGGACGTAGCAGGTGTCGCCATTGCCCCAGGGCAGGATGCCGAGCGGGATGGCGAGGCCGTCGGCGAAGACAGTGGGGTTGGTGAGTCCACCCGCAGGAATCTTTGCGTTTAAAGACTCCCGCGGATAGACCAGCACCTTGTCATTGCCTTTGCCCGCATACACCGCCTCGGCGGCGGCGGGATTTTCATTGGCGTCAATGGGATACTCGAGCGCGGTCTGCGTCCACATGCGGCCGCGCTGGTCGAAATAGACGCTGACGAATTTCCCCAGCCCCGCGCTCTCCTGCACGACGAGCTCGATCTCGTAGCCTTCGGGCAGGCGGAATTTCTTGAGCTGCTTCTGCGCGGTCAAAGCGCTGCCTTGCACGTCGTTGTAGCTGATGTCGCGGCCGCTTTTGGTGGTTGGCGCCGTCTTGGCCTTGCCCTTGGGCTTTGGTGGCGGGGCGACGAGTTTGCGTGCCGCCTCCACACCACCGAGCGACTCCCAGGTGGGCGCGCCGGGTGTGGGCGGCAGTTCTTCAATCGTCACGTCCTTCACCTGCACAAGGCAAATGCCGCCGCTGTGCACCTGCGGTCCGATGAGGCCGTCCAGCGCGATGTTTTTGTCCTGCTCGGTGTGGTCAATCGCGGCGACGCCGTTGATCCACACCTGGATGCGGGGACCCTCGGCGCGGATGCGGTATTCGTTCCAGCCGAAGACATCGACGGCCTTGTCGAGCGCTGCGGCGTCGATTGGTTCGGCGATCACCTTGTTGCGGCGAAACTCATCATAAATCTTGCCAAACCAGCCCGCGCCGCAATCGACCTGATACCCGCTCATGTGGGCGCCGCCGGGCACGCGCAGGCTGCGGATCTGAATGCCGCTGTTGATCATGCCGGTCTTCGGATCGCCGCTGCATTTGATCGTGAGCTTCAGCTCGAAGTTCTGGTAGCTCTTCTTCGTGCAGATGAAGTGATTCTCTTTGATCTTCTCCGTGGTGGAGCCGCCGGTGATGACACCGTTCTCCACGCGCCAGATTTTGGGATCGTAGTCCCAACCGTCGAGGGTTTTGCCATCGAAGAGGGAGACAGGCTCCGCGTGCAGCGCAGCGCCCGAGACGAAGGCGAGGATGAGGAAGGTCGATGAACGCATGGTGGAGATGTGGATTCCAGGCAGGCTAGCAGCAGCACCTTCACGCCGTCACGCTTGAAATGGGGAAGGCATCGCGAGGTGCGCATCCGCCCTTGTCAGACGGGTGGATTGGCGGCAAATAACCACTCATGAACGAAGTGAAGCCAGAGCCCCATCCTGCGCCACCACTGGAGACTTTGGAGGCTGGTTTTTTCGAGCCTTGGAAGCAGTCGGCCTTTGTCTTGTCGAAACCCGCCGGCGAGGCCGCCTGTGAACTGATGCTGACCGATGTAACCCTGCTGGGTCATCGGCGGCCCAATGCCAATCGCGAGCCGTTTTCGCTGCAGTTTCGCGGTCCTTCAGGGCTGAGGCTCGTTCAAGGCATTTATCCGTTGAGCCATCCGCGTACGGGGCAGATGGAGGTATTCATCACGCAGGTGGGCGATGGGCCGACTGGCTCGAGTTTTGAGGTGATTTTCACCTAACCAGCCAGACCTGGCGGCTGCCAGTGCAGCAGCAGGTAAACGCCTTTGTCCTCCGCCAGGGTGAACCCGAGTCGTTCATACAGACGGAGGGCGGGATTAAAACGCTCGACATGAATCGACAGCAGTCGCTGTGAGGCGCCGGCCTCCTGCTGCAACGTTTGCAGCAGCTTGGTTCCGACCCCTTGTCCGCGGTGCTCCGGCAGCAGGGTGATGTCCATGATGCGGATCTCGCGCGGCCAGCGGTCCACGTAAAGACGGCCGGCGGGCATGCCATCGATCTCGATCACTTGGTGGCTGGCGTTCGGGTAGTGCTCGCGGTAGTGGGCATCCTGCGCGGCAAACTGCATCTGGCAGAAGGCGTCTTTTTGCGCTTCACTCCAGTCCGTCTGCGCCAGTTCCAGCGCGCGTGTGCAGGCGTAGGCGCGTTCCAAGACGGGCCGGTCGGCTTCGGTGACGGGGCGCAGTTCGACGCGGTTGCGCATGGGCCGGGCTCAGGCGGTGCGCGCGCTGCAGACGGCCTGCAGCAGTTGTTTGCGTCCTCCCGGTTTGCCTACCGGCGCCAGGAACATTTCGAACTGACCCGCGGTGGTGTGCTCGACCTTTTGAATTTCTCCGTCGTTAGACAAGGAGGAAGGTGGCGCGGCAAAGAGCAGGCTGAAGGTGGCGAAGCTGCCTTTGAAGGTGGTCGCGCGCTGCACGGAACTGACTTCCACCAGCTCGCATACCAACGCGCGGTCGCCGATTTGGAAGGGTTGGTTGACGAGCGGGGCGAAGACCTCATGGCGCAGCGGGGTGTCCACCACGGGAAGTGGCTCGGGCGCGGCGGGGCTGGCGGGAACAGGCGGGGTCGCGCTGGCGGCTTGACCGGGTTGATGCCGTCGGCCCAGAGCCAACCGCCAGCCTGCCGCAAGCGCGGCCGCGCTGCCGGCGAAGGCGCCAATCCAGGTCAGTACGGAGCGGCGCGAAGATTTGGATTCGGGAGAAGGGGAGATTGACGTGCTCACAATTCTAAAAAATGCGAATTTTCTTATAAAAGACAGCTTTAACCGAGTCTTGCTCGTCACAAACCGTTCAAGATAATACTTAATGCCGAAGGTGCAAGGGGAATCACGGTTTGCGTGGCTTTGTGAAGAATGCCAGTTGCTAAACTGGGCTCTTGTGATTTGTTTGCAGGGTTTGTCGCTGGGTGCTAGCACTTGAATTCTCAAGTGCCGGTTTGTTACAGCAAGAAACTAAGCTGATTTATCTGCCATGGCCGAACCGTTTTTGAGCGAAATACGACTGATGTCCTTTGTGTTTGCGCCTAAGGGCTGGGCGCTTTGCAACGGTCAATTGCTTCCGATCAACCAAAATCAGGCGCTCTTCTCGTTGCTCGGCACCACCTTTGGCGGGAACGGTCAGACCACTTTCGCGCTGCCCGACCTCCGCGGCCGCACGCCCATCCATGTCGGCTCCGGCCACACGCTGGGCGAACGCGGTGGTGAGCAGGCGCATACCCTGAGCATCGCGGAGCTGCCGGAGCACACGCATATGGTGAATGCCTCGGCAAGCGCGGCGGGAGGAAATGTCAGCCCCAGTGGCCGCTTTCTCGGAGGCGCGAACAATGCCTACCACGCTCCTGCGAGCCTTACTTCCCTCACTCCGGGCACTGTCACGAATACAGGTGGAAGCCAGGCTCACTTGAATATGCAGCCCTTCCTCACCCTGAGCTTCTGCATCGCCCTTCAAGGCATCTTCCCTTCACCCAACTGATTTCACCATGGCACAACCCTACGTCGGAGAAATTCGAATGTTCGCGGGCAATTTCGCTCCCGCGGGCTGGTCGTTCTGCGAGGGGCAGTTGCTGCCCATCTCGGAGAACGAGACGCTCTTCCAGCTTATCGGCACCACCTACGGTGGCGACGGCGAGAGCACCTTCGCCCTGCCCGATCTGCGCGGGCGCATCCCCGTCCACCAGGGCGACGGCTTCATCCTCGCCGAGACCGGAGGGGCCGAGGAGATCACCCTGACGGCGAACCAGATCGCGGCGCATTCGCACCCTTTTTTGGCTGCGGCGGTTCCGGGGGACCAGATTTCTCCGATCGGAAGCGTGCCCGCCAATTCTTTTGCCGTGACGCCTTACATCAACGAGGCGCCGAATGGGAACTTTTCGGCGTCAGCCATCGCTTTGGCGGGAGGCAGTCAGCCCCACACGAATTTCCAGCCTTACCTTTGTGTGAGCTTCATCATTTCCCTCTTCGGCATTTTCCCCTCACCGACCTGAACCGCCATGGCTGATCCCTTCGTCGCCGAAATCCGCATCTTTCCCTTCAACTTCGCCCCGAAAGGCTGGGCTTGGTGCGATGGACAACTCATGCCGCTCTCGCAGAACACCGCGCTCTTCTCCCTGCTCGGGACGACCTATGGCGGGAACGGCAAGTCGAATTTCGCTCTGCCGGATTTGCAGGGCCGCGCGCCCATGCATCCCGGGCAGGGGCCGGGACTCTCTCTGCACGATCTGGGTGAAACAGGCGGCTCGGAAACCGTGACCTTGCTCGAATCGGAGATTCCGTCCCATTCACACGCCTTGCGGGCCAACACCCTGGACATCGCCGACACGAATGTCCCGAGTCCGAACGCGTCGTTTGCGTTGTCGTCCGGTGGCAGCCTATACCAAGCGGCATCGACCGGCGTGCTTTCCGAGCAGGCGCTGGCCCCTGCCGGAGGCGACCAGCCGCACAACAATCTGATGCCCTATCTCACGTTCTATTTCTGCATCGCTCTTCAAGGGGTGTTCCCGCCTCGCGGTTGATTCCGCCGCCGCCTCCTTTTCGTCCGCCCCGCTCGTTTCCCTTCCCGATGAACCCCACCCGAATCCTCCGGGCGCTCGTCGCGCTCAGTCTGCTCGTCGCGCCGTCTTTCTTCGCGCAGACCCCCAATGTCTCGGCGACTCAAACCGACGCCTTCACGCCGAACAGCGCCGGCCGCGCGACTCCAGGCGGCACGGTCACCTACACCATCGAGATCGACAACACGGGGACCGGTCCCGCCAATGGCGTTTTATTGACCAACCCCACTCCGGCCAACACCACCTTGGTGCCCGGCTCTCTCCAGACGAGCTGCCTCGCCTTCCCGGATGCCTACGCCTGCCTCGGCAACGTCTCCATCACCATCACCGCGCCCGGCGTGCTGGCCAATGACGTGGACCCCGACAACGTGGGCCCAGCCCTCACCGCCACTCCCATCGCGGCGGGCGCCACGGCGCAGGGCGGCACGGTCGATCTCGCCGCTGACGGCGGCTTCACTTACAACCCGCCTCCGGGTTACGAGGGGGCGGACACCTTCACCTACACGCTCAACGACAACGAGGGCAACACCGACACCGCCGTCGTCACCATCACCGTCAGCGGCATGATTTGGTTTATCAACGCCAGCGCCGGAACCAACGGCGACGGACGGCTCTCCAGCCCCTTCAACAACCTCGCCTCCTTCCAGTCGATCAACAACAACACCGGCAACAATCCGGGCAACAACGACAGCATCTTCCTCTACGAAAGCGGCACGGACTACACCGG
>CAZKMS010000176.1:0-9863 GCA_964553805.1 uncultured Verrucomicrobiaceae bacterium | reverse complement strand
CCCCTCGGCGCTGCGCACGCAAGCAAAGCCCCAAGGCGCTGTGCGTGACGCTTACTTACGAGCAGCAGCCCAAGGCGGCCATAAACTTGGCATTACATACATTGTATTAGGTTATTAAACCGCCGCTCATTCCTCCAGGAGCTCTGACAATTCTGTGTCCGAGAGGCCGCCCATCATGGGGCTGCGTTCTTCGATGGCTGAAGCGATCAGGTTCTTCTTCCGCCCCTGAAGCTCGAGAATACGCTCCTCAACGCTGCCGCGAATAATCAGACGGTAGGCGTTGACGGCGCGGGTTTGACCAAACCGATGCGCCCGGTCGATGGCTTGCGCTTCGACGGCTGGATTCCACCAAGGATCAAGCAAGAACACACGGTCCGCTTGAGTCAGATTCAAACCGTAACCGCCGGCCTTGAGGCTGATCAGGAAAACCCGGCGATCAGGTTCGTTTTGGAAATTCTCAATCGCCTGTTTTCGATCTGAGGTGGACCCGTCCAGATAGGAATAACCCACGCTCAACTCCTCCATTAATTCACGCGCATGGCGCAAATATGATACGAATTGGCTGAATATCAGTGTTTTACCATCGCCAGCCAAGGCCTCGCCAAGAGCTTCCTCAAGCACGGGCCATTTGCCGGAGAGTTCGTCACGTGGAAGCGATTTGGTAACGCTTTCAGAGATGCCGGTTAAACGCAGATCGCAGCAGGATTGGCGCAGTCGCAGCAGTACGGTGAGCATGGTCATGCGAGCCCCGGTGGCTCCGGATCGGCGACGAGCGGAACGAATCTCCTCGCGGCCCTCTTCCAGGATCTTCCGATAAACCTCCGCCTGCGTGGAACTCGGTTCACACCATAGGACCTGCTCCATTTTCTCCGGAAGTTCGGAGAGCACTTCGCTTTTGGTGCGGCGCAGAAAAAACGGCCTAATGAGGCGCTGCAAACGGCTGACTGCGGTGCCGGCCGCCGAGCCTGGCGCTTGGGCGGTCTTTTCGAAACGCTCTTGAAACTGTTGACGACTGCCCAGGTAACCAGGCAAGAGAAACTGAAAGATCGACCACAGATCACGGACACCGTTCTCAATTGGCGTGCCGGACAAGGCTAGGCGACTCTCCAAATGAAGCGATTGAACCGCCTTAGCGGTAACGGTATCTGGGTTGCGAATGAAGCTGGCCTCATCCAGGATGCCGACGCAAAAGCGGCGATTCTGATAATGCTCCAAATCCCTCGCAATCAGTTGATAAGATGTAATTAATACGTCTTTATCATTCGATTCTTTGAGATCTTCGACGCGTTGATTTCCTTGGATGATTCCGACTTTGAAATTGGGCGCGAAGCGCGCCAGCTCGGCCTGCCAATTTGAGATCAAGCTCTTGGGGCAAATGATCAGTGCTTGGCGCGATTCCCGGCCCTGGGGTGGCTTGTCGAGCTGCCACTGCATGGCTGCGATGCTTTGCAGTGTTTTGCCAAGTCCCATGTCATCCCCCAAAAGCGCCCCCTGGCCGTCACGCAAGCGCTGGATCAGCCAGCCTGCGCCCTCCAATTGATAGTGCCGCAAGTGATCGCCAAGCGGGCCGAGGGCTGATCGAAGTTGGTTGAGGTCGATGGATTCATCCTGTGTTTGAGCCAGTTGGCGCCGGTCGACAAAACCAAGAAAACATTCCGCATAGCGCGGTTGAATACGCGCCCCTGTGGTGGTCAGCTCCACCTGGGCATCCTCCAGGATTTCCTCAAGTTGCTCACAACTTGAGAAATCGATAAAGTAACGCTTTCCATCATTCGATCGCAGCGAACGCTGGCCGGTTCGGAGCAAGCGCAAAACGTCGTTCCGGCTCAAGTGGAAGCCGTCACTTGCTTTGTAATTAAAGTGGAGCGTGAGCAGGTCATTCTGCCTGTGGATATGGGTGTCGGCTGCCGCTTCCCGCGGCGTCAAACTCGGTTGGATGCGCAGCCAAGCGCGGGTGGCTCGCTGCCAGCTTTCATTTGCGACGACGTCAAACTCGCGTTCGAGCGCGGGCAACTGTTCCGCATAAAAGCGCATCACCAATTGGGCGCCCTTTATCTCGCAACTGCTGTCTGCGCCGGCGCAATCGACTCCGAGTGTCTTCAACCGTCGCAAGGCGCTCTCCTCCAGGGCCCTGTTCTGGACGTAAAAAAGGCCTCTTTGATGTTCATCCTCAATTAGAAATGATGATTCTTGATTGCTCGTAAGCGGCCAGCTTCGATCCTGGTATCGCACCCTTGGCTGGAGTCGGATTGCATGCGCATCACCTTCTAAATGAAGCTCAATTCGGCATGGAATCGGAATGATTTTGAATCGATTTTGTAACGATTTACACCAATTCAATTGAAAAGCCTTTTCCAGTTCGTCCAAACGGATGGCCAACCAGTGTTGCGACTGTTCGATTGCTCCGCCTGCAAGCAATTTCAGGCAGGCGGAGCGACATTCGTTGTCATGGGGCAGATGCCAGGGATGCAGACTGGCTGAGGCCGAGTGATACAGCCAGGAGGCGGGCCTCGCTTCCCTGCCCTGTGGCATGGCAAGCAACCTCGGGGGTGGGTTTTCGCTCAGTGTCAGGAGGCATTGGTCGGTCGCTGGCAAGTCCGCCTCGGCGATTGTCAGCAGCGGCCGGATCTCTTGATCGGTAACGCTCAGGAAACGCGGTGCCTTGTCGGAAGGTTTGCCGAGAAAAACCCGGGGATGCTCCACCAAGGCCGTCAGCAATCCAGGCACCTCGGAAACCGGCAGTTGCAGAGGCATCGACTGGCAGGGTAAACCACGGGTGGCAAGCCAGCCACAAAGTGGAGAGGATTCAGGCTCCCCTGACTCCAATCTCAGGAAGGCCGTGAAGGCACGGGTTGATGCGCCTGTCACCAAAGCCTCGGGCAGGAACAGGGACAACGGCCCGGTTGACGAGGGGGGCTTAGCAGCGGAAGCCGTCACAGTCTGAACCAGCGGCGAGGAGACCGGAGAGGCCGTCATCGGACCGGCGGGCGGAGCAGCCAGGCTGGCCAAGCCCACTGCCAAGGCATGTTCGCAGATGCGTCCCTCGCGCCGCGCAACCAGGCAGGTGCAGAGATTTTCAATGTCGCTGCGGGAGCGGATGCGCAGGCCGCTGCTGACACGGCTTTTGCCGTGACCGACAAAGCCGCGCACCAAGCCGGGCGCTGTTTCCGCAAGTTCGACCTGGCCTGCCGCCAAAAGCGAGCGCGCCGCTTTCATGGCCTGCCAGCCACCCATTTCTCCGAGCCATTTGTCTGTGATATCCATTTCTTTCTGGCGCGGAGCACGGACCTCGTTCAGAGTCCCTGCCCCACGGCATTGCTTTTATGCGGATTGTAGCCATAGCCAACCAAAAAGGCGGAGTCGGAAAAACGACTTCCGCGATCAACCTGTCTGCCTGCCTGGCACGGCAGGGAGTACGCGTCCTGCTGCTCGATCTCGATCCGCAGGCCAACGCCACCAGCGGACTGGGGCTCGAACAAGAGGATCGTGGCAGCCTTTATCCCGCTCTGGTGGAGGGCCGGGATGCTCAGTCGCTGATCCGCGCCACGCATTTGCCAAACCTCTCCATCATCCGCTCCCACCAGGAACTGGCCGGCTGCGAGATCGAACTGGCGCAGGCGGGCAACCACCTGGCCCGGCTGCGCGAGGTGCTGGAGCCGCTGCGGATGCACGGCTTGTTTGACTACGTCATCATGGACTGCCCCCCTTCCCTGGGCGTCTTGATGACCTCGGCCCTCGCCGCCGCCGATGAATTGGTGGTGCCGATGCAATGCGAGTACTTCGGTCTCGAGGGGCTCTCCAAGATTGTCCACATCGTCCAGCAGATCCGCGATTGCGGCGCCAATCCCAGCCTCATGCTGGAGGGCATCGTGATGACGATGTTCGACTCCCGGGCAAATCTGGGGCAGCAGGTCATCAACGACGTTCGCGGCTACTTTGGCGAGGTCGTTTATGAAACGGTGATTCCGCGCACGGTGCGGCTGGGCGAGGCGCCGAGCTTTGGCAAGGCGATCATCGAGTACGATCCGGCCGGCAAGGGCGCCTCTGCCTACACCGCGTTGGCGGTGGAATTCCTGCGCCGTCGGCAGCCTCCAGCCGTGACCGCTGTGGCTGCTTCCGCGGCATAATTGGGGCCGTGCTCAGCTCAGACGCTGTCGCCGCGAATCAACTGCGGGATCAGGCGCAAAGTGCCTGGGGCGATGCCTTTTCCAGTCAGGCTGGTGATGGCGGTAAACACCGTTTTGGCCAGGCGGGCCGGACTGGCCGTGTAGCGTGTCACCGCCGGGACCGTGTGCCGCAAAAACATCTCGTCATCACGCGCGATCACGGCCACGTCCTCAGGGACCCGCAAACCGCGGCGCATGAGAAACATCATCACGGACAACACATGCACCGCACGCGCCACCACGCAGGCAGTGGGGGGCCGCGTCGAGTGCAGCGCCTGCGCGAGCAGCTCGCAGAGGTGCTCCGGCGTTCCGTTGTGGCGGAGCACGCGCAGACTGGCGGCAGGCGTGCCGCGCAGCGCCTCCAGCAGTCCCGCCTCGCTTTCCAGATCCCCGCCGAAGTCGCCGCTGGGACGAACCAGTACAATCGACCGGTGACCTTTGCGCAGCAGCATCGCTCCCGCATGGCGGCAGGCGGCGCGGAAGTCGGCGTCAATCGAGGGCAAGCTGACGCCGTCCGCGCAGGAGCCCAGGATCAGGCATGGCCATCCGCTCCGGGCAAACCAGCTTTGCATGGCATGCAGCGAGCCGAGCAACAACCAGGCGGCGGCCGGCGTGCGCAGGGTTAAGGCCTCCAGGGCCCGCGACGGTTTTTTGGAAAAACAGGCCTGGCTGACATGGAACTCGAAACTGTAGCCGGCTTGCGCCA
Source organism: uncultured Verrucomicrobiaceae bacterium (assembly GCA_964553805.1). Classification (GTDB taxonomy): domain Bacteria; phylum Verrucomicrobiota; class Verrucomicrobiia; order Verrucomicrobiales; family Verrucomicrobiaceae; genus JAGRPD01. The sequence goes on along the minus strand of CAZKMS010000176.1, from coordinate 4,991 downwards.
GTTTCTCCCGCAGTTCGTCAATCATCACCACCAGCGAAGGCGGCAGCGCGGACAGGGGCTCGGCGGAGAGCACCGCGATCAAGCGCGGTTCCGGACTCGTTTTAGCCGCTTTTATTTTGATGCGCCGCCGACTGCGCTCGGAAACGTCGAGCAGCCCTTCCCGTTGCAGTTCGGCCAGCGCAGCGCGCAGGGTGTGGCGGCTCACTTGCAAACGCCCGGCCAGTTCCCGCTCACCGGGCAACTGTCCCTGCCAGAGGCCGCTTTCCAGGGCGGTGCGCAGACTGAGGACGGTCAACGCGGCCAGGGAGACCCGCTGCGGCGGCGCTGGACCTGAGGGAGTTGCGTCTGTCATCTGGTTCAAAAAGGAGACCAGAAGCATTGCCTTGCTGTCGGCCGTTTTGCAACGCCTGATTTTCACTCTTTCGCCGCATCGCATGTCCTCAATGAAGCGTCACCCTGCCTGCATCCTGGCCACCTGCTGCGTGCCTTGGGATGAGGAGCTGTGCTTCGCGGAAAACACCTTCCGCAGCTTGGTGCGGCGCCTGGCGGCTGAGGGCATGAAAGACCTGTATGTTTTTGGCACGGCGGGTGAAGGCTACGCGGTCACCGAGACGCAGTTCGACGAGATCACCCGCGTTTTTCTCGATGAAACAGCCCAAAACAACGTGAACGCCATGATCGGCCTCATCAGTCTCTCGCTGCCGGTGGTCATCGAGCGCATTGAGCGAGCGCGTGATCTTGGCGCGCATCGTTTTCAGATCAGCCTGCCGAGTTGGGGAGCGCTGGGCGATCGTGAAGTGGTGGCGTTTTTCCAGGAAACCTGCGGGCGTTTTCCCAACTGTGAGTTCCTGCACTACAACCTCACCCGCAGCGGACGGCTGCTCACCGGCGCGGAATACGGCCGGTTGGCGCAGCAGCATCCCAATCTCATCGCCACCAAAAACAGCACGGCGGATGAGACCCGCCTGCGCAGTCTGCTGGAGGAGGCTCCGCAGCTTCGGCATTTCATCACGGAGACGGGTTACGCCAAGGCCGCGCGGATTGATGAGGTTGGGTTCCTGATTTCCATCGCCTCCATTCAGCCGGCTCTGGCGCGGGCGTATTTCACGGCGGGACAGGAGCGTGATTTCGCCAAGCTGGATAAGCTCAATGCCGAACTGCAAGACATGGTCGCCGGCATGCTCGAAATCGCAGCCAAAGGTGGAACACGAATCGACGGAGCCTACGACAAAATGTTCTGCCGCCTGCTGCTGCCGGAGTTTCCACTGCGCTTGTTGCCGCCTTACGAGTCGATGAGTGAAGCGACCTTCCAGGAGTTCGCCGCGTTCCTGCGAACAAAACACCCCCGCTGGCTGCCATGAAAAACGCGTTTTCCATCCTTCTTTTCTTCACCCTCGCGCTGACTCCGCTGCTGGCAGAAACGTCGTCCAATTTACCGGCTCCAGGCATCGCCAATGCCGCTTACGGCGAGCATGAGCGTCAGGTACTTGATCTCTGGCAGGCGAAGAAAGCCAAGAAGCCCGCGCCCTTGCTCATCTACATTCACGGCGGCGGCTGGGCTGCCCGCGACAAAAGCGATCTTCCGGTCAAGCTGCTCGATCAGATGCTCAGCCACGGCATCTCGGTGGCCACGGTCAACTACCGCTTCAGCACCACGCATCCGCTGCCCGTGCCGGTTCATGATGCCGCCCGTGCGGTGCAGTTCCTGCGTCTCAAGGCGGACGAATGGAATCTCGACCCCAAACGCTTCGCCGCCTACGGCGTCTCCGCCGGCGCGACGACTACGCTGTGGCTGGCCTGTCACGATGACCTCGCCGAACCGGCCAGCGCTGACCCAGTGGCGCGTCAGAGCACCCGCCTGCGCGCCGCGGTGGCGCTTTCCCCGCAGACCACGCTCGATTCCATGCAGGCCAGTGAGTGGGTCGGGCTGCAAGTCCTTGCGCATCCGATGATGGCGCGCGCGGTTGGCGCGCCGAACAACGAGGCGATGCATCAGCCCAAGCCGGAGTGGTTGCGGCTGCTGCGCGAGTTTTCTGCGATCAACCATGTGAACGCGGGCGATCCGCCGATCCTGATTCAAAACCCGCGTGTCGATCCCCTGCCCGCCGAAAACGCCAGCAGCGCCATTCACCACGCCACCTTTGGAGTGAAGTTCAAAGAAAAGGCCGATGCCGCTGGGGTGCCCTGCATCCTGCGTCTGCAGGATGCGCCCGAGGCAACGCCCGCTCCGGAGGCCTTTCTGGTCGAGCGTTTGACGCGATGAAAGGGACTCCTCGCAACAGAAAATCCCGGCAAGTCGGGAAGAAGTCTTGTACTCGCAAAGGCAACAGTCCACCATGACCCCGGCCTTCACGCTCAATCGAAAATGCGCCATACCCTGCCAAGCTCTTTTCGTCATTCCAACCCCTCCCCTTCTCTCCGCTCCGGTGTTCGCAAAGGCCGTCTCGCGGCCATCGCGTGGCTTTGCCTTGGCTTCACCAGCGCGCTGCCGGCGCGGACTCCCCTTGTGGAAAGCGCAGGAAAGCTGGTCATCGCAGGCGGAGCCGTTACTTCCTCAACGAAAGAGGTCTGGGACGTGATGCTGGCGGAGCGGCTGGCGGAGCGGCCCATTGGGATCATTTCCACCGCCAGCGAGGATCCCCAGACGGTTGGCCCTCCGCTGGCGGAGAAGTTGAACCAGGAGCGGGGGCATGGCAGCGCGGTTTTTATTCCCTTGGGCGGAACGAGCAGCAAGGCGGAGGATCCCGACATCGTGGCGCTCATCCGCGGCTGCGGCGGCTTTTTCTTCACCGGCGGCCAGCAGCAGCGCACGACCCGCGCCTTGCTCAGGCCGGACGGCGGCCGCACAGCCGCGTTGGAAGCCATCTGGGAGATTTATCAGAAGGGCGGCGTTATCGGCGGCAGCAGCGCCGGCGCGGCCATCATGAGCGATCCGATGATCACCGGCGGAACCAGCGCCAATGCGTTGCGGCACGGGGCCACTCCAGCGAGCGCGCCCAAGGCCGGGCGCGGTGTCGGGCATGGACCCGGGCTCGGTTTTCATCCGGAAGTGCTCTACTGCCAGCATCATCTGGAGCGCGGACGCTTCGGGCGGCTGCTGGCCGCGCTGGCGAGCGAGTCGCTGGATTTTCAAACCGGCGTCGGAGTGGCGGAGGACACCGCCTGGGTCGTGGATCACGCCCAGCAAACCGGCGCCGTCATCGGGGCCAAGGGCGTGCTGCATGTGGACGTGTCAAAAGCGGTCAAACGCGCGGATGGCGGCATCTCCGGGGTGCGGTTGCATTACCTGGATCGCGGGGATTCTCTCCACCTGCAGGACGGCAGCATCACGCCTGCCGCTGGAAAAACGGAGATGTTCTCCGAAGGCGGAAACTCCGCGCCCATCGAGGCTCCGGAGGCTTGGCGGCGCGATGTGATCTGGCATCTGCTCACCGACTTGGCCAAAAGCGGCGCGCCCTCCGCCGTGGCGCACGATGAGCGTTTCAACGTGACTTTCCGGCGCACGCCGCAAACCCGGGTGTGGCGAAAAATGACAGAGGCCGGCGGCGAACGCCCCACCTGGACGATCAGCGACATCGCGGTGGAAGTGACGCCGAAGTGAGAATGGGCAGGCACGGTGCGGCCCACAACCGCAATGCAAATGAATTCCCTCCATTCCATGCCGCTCCGCATCCTTCCCTTCCTGGTGGCCGCTTTTTTACTGCCGGCGGCCACCGTCGCCTCAGCCGCCGTCCATCAGCACGGACGCATCCGCACCCGAAGCGGCGCGGGAGGCGGTGCTGTGCCAAGGCAGTTTCAACGCCATCCACGAGGCCACGCTCATCAAGGTGGACTTCATGGTGCGCAAGCGGAAGGACTACCGGCTGCATGAGTTTGCGCGGCGCGTCTGCATGAAGGTGGAGGGATTTGATTTGTGGGTGGTGAGCAAGGAGGACCTGATCCTCTCCAAACTCGATTGGGCTCGGGAGTCACTCTCGGAGCGCCAGTTGGCGGACGTGGAGAACCTCATTGCCAGCGGATGCGACATGGAGTATTTGAAGGCATGGTCAGCCGCATTGAACCTGACAGATATGCTGACACGGGTTTTGCCGTGAAGGACACGCCGCCGGAGATCAACGCGCGGCTGTTCGCGGCGATGATGCGCAAGACGCCCGCCGAGCGGCTGCTCATGGGCCTGGACATGATGGCCACGGCGCGCAAGCTGGTTTGGGCCAGCCTGGAAGGCACCGAGGAAGAGCGCCGCGCGGCCTTTTTCCAGCGTTTTTACGGAATGCCGCTGCCCTCCTTCATTCGAACCAGTTCCGGAACCACTCGATGAACCATTTCGCCCAGGACGGCAGAGCGGCGTCGGGGTTGGCGGGTTTCAGCGGGGGATCGGCGTGAGCGGCCCGCCAACCCTCGCGCCAAATGCCGCGGCGGCTCATCCTTGACGCCGGCCACTTGTCAGACAAAAATGACTGACATGACGACCACCATTCGCGAGTTTCAAAGGCAGTTCCGGAAAATCCGGCAACGGGCCAAGGCGGGCGAGGAAATCCTCGTCACCGACGCCAGCGGCGTCACCTATTCCTTCAAGGCCAAGCGAGCCTCCTCCGCCAGCTTTGCCGAAAAGGCCGCCGACCTGATCGGGTCCTACCGCTCAGAGAAAGGCGACCTCGCCTCCAACCCGGAACACCTGCGCGGTTATGGCGGCTCGTGAGCATCTGCTGGATGCCGGGCCGTTGGTCGCCCTTTTCGACGCCTCGGACCGGCATCACGCCTGGGCCGTGAAAACCGTCGGAAAGTTGCGCGCGCCACTCATCACCTGCGAAGCCGCTCTTTCCGAAGCTCTTTTCCTTCTTCGCGGAGATCCCGCCACTCCCCACAAGGTGGGCGCGCTTTTTGAGCGGGAACTCCTCATCTGCCATCCCACCATGGACAGCGAGGCCGCCGCCGTTCTGGCCTTGATGCAAACCTATCAGGACGTTCCCATGTCGCTCGCCGACGCCTGT
>CAZKMS010000175.1:0-9924 GCA_964553805.1 uncultured Verrucomicrobiaceae bacterium | reverse complement strand
TGCGCAGCAGGTTTTTGCGCAGCGTGGTGCCGCGCACGATGGAGTCATCCACCACGACCAGCGTGTCATTGCCGGTGACCACCCCGTAAGTGATGTCATAAACCATGGAAGCCATGGTGTCGCGGTCGCCCTCCTGTGAGATGAACGTGCGCAGCTTGACATCTTTGTGGGCGATCTTTTCCGCCCGCGGCCAGTTGCGCAGAATCAATTCGTCGAGCCTGGTCTCTTCCAGTTTGCCGCTTTGCCACATTTCCAGCAACGAGGCGCGCACCTCCGCGCGCCGCTGCTTGCGCAAGCCGTCCATGAGACCATGGTAGGCGGTTTCCGCCGTGTTCGGAATGAAACTGACCACCGTGTTCTCCAAATCGTTGTCGGTGGCCTCCAGGAACTGCGGCACCAGCGTCTCGCCGAGTCCCTTGCGCTGGCGATAGATGTCGCTGTCGTTGCCGCGGGAGAAATAGATGCGCTCGAACGAGCAGGGCCGGTATTCACGCGCTTCGGCGAAGGCTTCGACGCTCAACTCGGCTCCGTCCGCCTTCATCGCTGCCACGTGCGCCGGAGGCAGTTCGAGCACCTCATCCTCTGCGGCGTCGAACACCGTGCGGATGGCGGCGCGCTCGCTGGCGAAGACGAGCACCTCATCGTTCTCGTAGTAGAAGCAGGGACGGATGCCGTTGGGATCGCGCAGCACAAACATGTCGCCATTGCCGACCACACCGCAGATGGTGTAGCCACCGTCCCAGTGCTGGGCGGAGCGGCGCACCATTTCCGCCACGTCGAGCTGGTTGGAGATGTGCTGCGGGATGTCAGCGCCAGTGAAGTGCTCCTTGAGCGCGCGGTAAATGTCGGTGTGGAGCTCGTCGAGGTGAAAGCCAATTTCCTCCAGCACGGTCTGCGTGTCCGTGCCATAGACCGGGTGCTGGCCGCGCTCGATCATCATGCGGTGCAGCTCGCCGGTGTTGGTCATGTTGAAGTTGCCCATGACCATCAGGCTTTTGGTGGGCCAGTTGGTGCGGCGCAGGTAGGGGTGGCAGGCGCCTTTGCCAAAGGCGCCGGAGGTGCCGTAGCGCAGGTGCCCCATCAGCACCTGGCCGGAGTAATCGAAGTGCTCGCGCAGGATTTCAGGCCGGAAAAAGCGCTCCTCATCGGCGCGGTCGCCATTGCCAAAATGGCGGCGCATGTCGCGCACGTAGTCCTTGCGGGCTTCCTCGAACATGTCGTCGAGCGCGTCCTTTTTCGATGAGCGCAGCCGGAACATGTAGGGTTGGCCCAGCGGCATGTCGAGCTTGCAGCAGCCGATGCCCGTGCCGTCGTGGCCGCGATTGCGCTGCTTGGCCATGAGGGCGTAGAGTTTGTGAAAGCCCCACAGGGCGGTGCCGTGACGCGCGTGGTAGTGCTCCAGCGATTTGCGCAATCGCACCACAGCGATGCCGCATTCGTGACGAATCGGGTCGCTCATCGGGGGTCGGAAAAGACGATCATTTCCGACCTTCTTAGCGGTCTATGCGCCGCATGCAAGCACGGGTTGCGTTCGCGGATTCCGCGGGCGCCACGCCGGGCTATTTTTGAGCCTGGGTGGCGATGGCTTTGTAGTAGTTCTCAATCGCCGCGCGGTATTCCGGCGGCGCGTCCTGGCGCGTGGCCTCAGTGAGCTGCTCCGCCGTGCGCGTGGGCAGATGGCCCCAGTCCCCGGCCTGCATCAACACCGGCGCACCGAGTTCGCCCCCGGTAATGGCTGCCTGATAGTTGCCGCCGTCGCTGGTCTGCGCGCCGTCCTGGGACGAAGAAGCGCTGTTTTGCGCCATGTTTTGCTGGTTGGGCTGGGAGCCTGGCACCTGGCCCTGGTTGCGGCTTTGCGCCATCGACTGCTGCTGGCTCTGCTGGGCAGTCGCAAGGTTTTGCTGGGCGCTTTGCTGGCTGCCCGGTTGCTGGGGCTGCCCCTGCTGACCAGGTTTTTGGCCTTGCTGCTGCTGACCTTCCTGCCCCTGCTGTCCTGGCGCGCCCGCCATCGGGTTGAGGGTTTGATCGAGCTGGTCGAGTGCCTGGGCCAAAGCAGCCGCCTGGATCTGCTGCGCCACGCTGGCGCCCGGCGTGGACTGGGTGTTCTCGGCCGCGCTCGCGGCGGCTGCGCTGGCCTGCTGGGTGGACTCCGTCGCCGCCTGGCTCTTTTGTGGCGTCGCGTTGCCGGGGTTGGTCTTGGTTTCCTCCGCCGTCTGCTGCAATTGCCGCGCCGCCTGTGCCACCGTCTCGCCCGCCTGCTGCTGGCTGAGGCGATTTTCATGACGCGCCACCCGCAGCAACTCATGCGCGGCTTGTTCAGCAGCCATGCCAAGAAAAGCCGGCTGATTGGCCTGGGCGGCGAGCTGCTCCTCGCTCGTCTGCGCGGTGCCCTGCCCGATGTCAGCCAGCGCCTTTTGCATGCTGGCGTTGGCAGCCAGCTCCTGCTCCAGCAACGCGAGCGCGGCGGCGGGATCCTCCTGCGCCATTTCCTCCAAATTCGCCAGCGCCTCAGCACGATCATAGGCAGCATCGAGCGCCTCCTGCACACCGAGTTCCTGCTCCATCTGATTCATGGCCGCCAGCTGCTCCTCAGTCAGAGCCTCGCCGTTTTCCATGCGGGCAAAATTCTCCGCCAGTTGCTCCAAAGCCTCCGCCGCCTGCTGCTGGCTCTGCGCGGCGGTTTGCAAGGCCTCGGCCTGCGGCTGGCTGGCGGCGGCCTGCGCGGCTTGTTTCAAATTCGCCGCAATGCGTGGCGCGGTCTGCCGCATCTGTGCCAGCGCCACGTCCGCGCTGCGCGCCAGTTGACGCTGCGCAACCTCAGCCAAATTGGCTTGATTCGCCTCCTGCCGCAGCGCCGATTGCAAGGACTCCATGCCTTTGGCATCGGCGGCGGTTTGCGGCTGCAGGTTTTGCGCCTGCTCAGCCACCTCGGCCACCGGCTTTTCCGCCTTCGCATCGTTGGCGGCGCTCTGCGTCTGCTGCTGGCTCGACTTCAAATCCTGCGCGAGCTGCCGCATCATCTCACTGAGCGCTGGGGTCAGTTGCTCCAGCGCCGCGCGCGCCGCCTCCGCCTGCGGCGCCAGCGCCTCAGCCGCGGCCTGGGCGGTTTGCGCGGCCTGGGCCATCTGCGGCGGTGGCTGCATCGCATGCTCGGGATTGCCGGCCGCCTGCCTCGCCTGCTCCGCGTGGTGCTGTGCTGCCGTTCGCGCCTGCTCCGCGGCCTGCTGAGCCAGGTTGCCGGATTCCTGCGTTTCTTTGGCGCGGCGCAGCGGCTCGGCCGCCGCCTGCAAGGTTTCAGCGGCAGCCTGGGTGTCCGCCGCCTGCCGTGCAAGCTGCTGGGCATCCGGACGGCGCGCCTGCGCGAACAGCGCATTCTCCAGTTCCGCCTGCGCCAGGGTCTGCGCGGCGCTTTGCAAAGCGGCCTCGGCGCGCAGGGTGCGAGCGGCTTGGGCGAGCTCGGTGGCGTTTTGAGCGGCGGCGGCGAGCTGGGGAGCTTTTTCAGTTGCCTCAGCGTTCGCGGTTTCACTGAGATCGCGCTCGATCTGGTCCGCAGCACGCGAAAGACGATTGGCGTCAAGCGCGGCGGCGCTGTCGGCCATTTGCGCGGACTGCGCGCTCAGGTCGGCCTGATCCTGAAGCTGGCGGGCAGCCTCAGCCAGTTTCTGGCGGGCGCGTTCCTCCGGTGTCAAACCGTCCGGACTGGTACGCGGCTTCGCTTTCGCTTTGAGATCGGCAGCTTGTTTCGCCGCTTGCTGCAGCACGGTCTTCGCCTCGTCGAGTGCTGCCAGCGCCGGATTGTCCTGGCGATTCAGTTGCTCGCGCAACTGCGCGGCGCGTTGCGTCAGGTTTTGCGCCAGACTGCGCGATTGATCGGCGGCGCGCTGCACACGATTGCGCAGGTTGTCCGCGGCGCCATAAAGATGCTCCGGGCTGTGTTTCTGCGCATCCGTGTCCAGGGAATTGCGCAGATCCGTCGCCGTTTCCTGCAAGTCCTTCCGCACCTGCTCCAGCGTCCGGCTTTGACTGCGGTCGGCCAGGTTCTGCAAAGCCTGCAAGTCCTGATCGAGCACCTGCGCACTCGCCAGGGCCGCCCGCTGCTGCTCCTGCCAGCGCGGCCGCTGCGCCGGATCGCGATTCGCCGGCAGCGTGCTTTGCACCAGGCTCGCCTCCTGCCGCTGCAACTGCCCCGCCGCCCGCGTCGCAATCTCCGCCGCCGCCTCCGCCGCAAACAGTGCCGCCGCCTTGTCCACGGTGGCGGCGAGATTCCCGGACTCGCTCGCCGCCTTTTTGAGCTGCTCCGGGCTTTCGACCGGCTCCTGCGAAGCGCGGGCGAGCTGCGGCAGCGTCACCTGGCGCAACTTGGTGACACGCTCGCCGATGATCCGGGCCTCCTCGCGTGCCAGTTGATTCGGCGCCGCGCGCGCCGCCGCCTGGGTCTGCCCCCAAAGATCGTCCGCCAGTTGCTGGGAGGCATCGAGCGCAGCCTTGAGGCGGGCGAGCTGGCCTGCCGGATCATTGGCCGGTTGATCGCGTTTGGCGAGCGAAGCGTTTTTCTGCACCTTGCTGGCCGCCTCCTTCAGCTCCGTCGTCTGCTTGTCCAGCTCTGCCGCCGTCGCCGCCAGACGCTGCTGCGCCGCCGACCAGGCCCGCAACTGCGGATCCACCGTCTGCTCCTGAATGACCAAACGCAGCGGCGGGCTCTCAGCCGTCTGCCCCTTCAAATCCGTCACCACAAACTGCACCAGCAGCGAGTCGCCCCCCTTCAGATGCAGCGGCGCCAGCGCCAGGAGGTGATTGAGCGGCGCCTCGCGCACGCCCGGCTCAGCCAGCATCAGCGGCACCTCCACCGCCTCCCCGGCATTGATCGCGTGCCGCAGCGCCGCGCTCCTCAGCCCCACATCATCACTGGCCAGCCCGAGCAGCCGCACACTCTCATCCGGTTGCAACTGCAGCAAATCCGACGGCTCCGTCAGCGCCGCCACCGGTGGAGCGTCCGCCACCGGCGTGATCCGCCACGGGTGGCTCTCGTCGTTGCCAAATCCCGTCTCCGCCGCCGTCAGCCGCGGCTGCCAGGAGTGCAAACCCGGCTCCACTTGAAACGCCGCGCCCAGGCGCCCCTCCGCATCCACCTGCAAAGGCACTGCCGCCCGCGGCTCCGGATCCGCCGGGTTCAGTTGCAGTTCCGCCGCCCGCACCGGCTGGTTCGTTTGCAACCGCAGCCGCACCGTGCTGCCCTCCAGCGCCTCGATGTCCCCGTGCGTCTCGCTCAGCGTCACCGCCTCCTGCCCAGTGTAATCCGGGGGAATCACCACCTTGACAAACTGCTCCACCGCCGGACGTGGCCGCGCCTGGAGCCGATGCCAGCCCGTCAGCCCATCCGCCGCCTGGACCCGGTACCGCACATCCGTTTGCCCCACCGGCAGCGTCTGCTCAAACCGCCCCCCCTGCAGCAGCGCCATCTCGACTTGGCGCGGCGGCGACCCCGCCTCCGCATGCTCCAGCAGCACCTGTGCACCGCCCAGATCGCCGCTGATCTCCACCGCCACCTCCACCTCCGACACAAACGGCGCCAGCCCGTCCGCCGGGTCCGGCGCCACGATCGCAATCTTCACCGCCGAAGGCCGCTCCAGCGTCACAAACGGCAGCGCCGCCCGCGCCAGAAACCCCCGAAAATGCAGGCCCGGCACCGCCATCAAACCCGCCAGCACCAGCGCCACCCCCGCCAACCGCAGCGCCCATGGACTCAGCTTCCCCAGCGGCAGCACACGCCGCCACCTCACCGCCCCGGCCTCCGCCGCCACCTCCTCCTGCAGCCGCGCCCGAAACTCCGCCGAATCCCTCACCGCCCCGCCGGTCCCGCTTTGCGCCAGCTCCACCGCCGCCAGCAGGCGCTCCCGCAGCGCCGGTTCCGCCTCCTCCACCAGCGCCGCCGCCCCCGCGTCGGATCGCGCCGCGCCCAGATCCCGCCACGCCAGCCGCCACCCCGCAAACAGCGCCCCGCCATAGACCGCCAGCGTCAGCCACGCACGTCCCGCATCCGGCAGCCAGCGCAACCGGTCCAGCAGCGCCAGCACAGCCAGCCCCCCCAGCGCCACCAGCAGCAGCACCAGCACCGCACGCACATGCAGCAGGCGAGCGCGGCGCCGGCGAAATGCACTCAGGGCAGCGACAGTGGCAGGGCGCAGAGCGAGATTCATCAGAGAGGCAAGTCAAAACAACGCCGCAGACAGCAGCGACCATTCAGCAAAGCACCCGTGCCACTTCCCCCACCCAAGGAGCGACGGTTTCCAACCGTCGACCCCGCCTCACACTTCCACCCGGCGCGCCAGATGGAATTTCGTGTCCAGCGGCGGCGTCCACACCGCCAGTTGCTCCAGCAGCGGATCGATCTCCCGCGCCGTCAGCACCCGTCCCCGGTCCTGCTCGCTCAGAAACCCCGCCGCCACCTGATGATCCAGAAACGCCAGCAGGTGATCAAAGAACCCGTTCACATTCAGCAGCCCCACCGGATGCGAATGGAGTTGCAGTTGCGCCCATGTCAGCACCTCAAACAGCTCATCCAGCGTCCCGTAGCCCCCCGGCAGCGCCAGAAAACCCGTGCTTTCCTCCACCATGAGCAGCTTCCGCTCGTGCATCGACCCCACCACCCGCATGTCCGCCACCCCAGGATGTTTCAGCTCCACCCGATCGAGAAAATGCGGGATCACCCCCGTCACCTCCCCGCCCGCCGCCAGCACCGCATCTGCCAGCACCCCCAACAACCCCACCCCCCCCCCCCCCTAAACCACCCGTACCCCGCGCCGCGCCAGCGCCCGGCCCGCGGCCGCCGCCGCCCGTGCATACACCGCATCCGCCCCCGGGCTCGAACCGCAATAAACCGCCAGCGCAGAAAGAACAGACTCAGACATCCCCGCACCCAAAGCACAACCCACCCCGCCCGCAAGCAGGGCTTCCGGTCCCCCTGCCTCCAGTCCCCGCCCCGCAAGCTTGACCTCAGGAGCACTTCGCGGTTTCTTATCCCCGTGGCATCTCAAACGCATACCCAGCAAAACCGGAGCGCGCTGGACCCGCTGGAGTCACTCATCCGCAAATCCGAAAAAGCCCGGCAGCGCTTGGCTCCTGGAGCCTGGCAGCATCGGATGTTGGGCGACAACCTGGCGGCCTTGCGCCTGGCCCTCGCTTTGATCGACCACGATGCCACCCCGCCCAGCGTCCCTTCCCCGGACGCCTTGGCAGCCGCCCATCAAGCCCTCGCCTCGATGCTCGCCAAGACTGCCACAGCCCTGGCCAAGTTCCCGCCCGGCACCGCACAGCACAGCCTCCTGGCAAACCGGCTTCAGGCCCTGAATCTGGCGCAGAGAGCCATCCAGACGGCACCGACCGGGCATTAACCGGCCTGAAACCGCGGACCGAACCTCCGGGCCAAGCCCTGTTCCCGCGCATCAGCACCCACCTCCCTCGCCGACGCGGTCCGGCACGGCAGACGGACTCCGCAAGCGCTGGTTGAATCCTGCCGCAGACAGTGGCAGCTTAAGGCTGCTGAGATAACAACACCTTTGGTAATAAACCACCTGTTAGACCATCAAACCATGCCCCTCACAGCATCCATTCTGTCCGGCCTCCTCTGGGTAATGTTAGGATCACTCGCCACCCAGAGTTCATTTGGCTCCATTTCCTGGTATGCAGCCCCGCTTGGGATGCTCATTGGGCTCTTGATTTATGGCGTGAGTCGTCGTTTCTACTCAAGGTCGATATGGATGCTCATTCCGGTTTCCATCTTGTCCACGATTGTGGCGGTGGCGTTGTTTGGACTCTGTCTCGGCGTTGTTGATTTGTCACGTGACATGCCCAACCGGATTCCTTGGGCCGTGGTCGTTCAGGGCATAAACATCTGCCTGTGGGGACTGATTTTCATCCCTGTTTATTGGCTCTTGTTTCCGCTTTCCTTTGGCAAGCATGCCTTGATCCGATACTTCGCACAACGATATCAAGATAAATAATCGGAAGCAGAAAACCAGCCCCCAGGGCGCCTGATCCTTGAACGCGCAAATCATGGAATCCCCCATGAAAGCCGTCACCCACCCCGTACACAACCCCATGTGCCTCCCCGAACAAATCGAGAGCGAACGCCTTCTCATCCGCGTCGCCCGGCCCGGAGATGGGAAGGCCTTCCACGAAGCCGTCAGCGAGTCCCTGGATCAACTCGCGCCCTGGCTCGCATGGGTCACACCCCCGCCCACCCTGGCGGACTCCGAGGCTTCATGCCGCCGTGCCCAGCAGCGTTTCCAGCGCAACGAGGACTTGATGGTCTTCTTTTTCACCAAGGAATGCGGCACCCTCGTCGGCGGCAGCGGGCTTCATGACATCGACTGGGATCTCCGCCGCTTTGAAGTCGGCTACTGGGGACGGACTGCCTGCTGCGGCCAGGGATTGATCACCGAAGGAGTCGCCGCTTTGAGCCAGCACGCGCTCGATCATCTCCGCGCCTCCCGCGTTTTCCTCACCACCGACGAGCAAAATACCGCCAGTTGGCGGCTGGCGGAGCGGGCAGGCTTCGAGTTCGAAGGCACCCTCCGCAACGACCGCCCCAACTTGCGCGGCACCCTCCGCAACACCCGCGTCTATTCCAGGATACCAACCGGCAGCACCACCTCAGCGGCAAACCGGTAACGCACGCGCCCCCCCATGAAACTCGTCACCATCCGCCTCTGGACACCCGGCGACGACCTCCCGGCCATCACCTCCCTCCTCCACCGGGCCTATGCCGGACTCGCCGCATTGGGGTTCCGTTACCATGCCACCTGGCAGGATGACCAAACCGCTGGAATGGCAAACTCGGCTACGATCCATCCGGCAAACCCTACAAAAATGCCATTGCAGAAACCCTGCATCCCAACCCGAAATTTGACGTCTTCTATGGCCCCTGCGGCAAAGGCAGCTCCGCCGGCACCAAATGTTTTTCGACGAAATCAAGTTTGCCGACAGCTACCGGGACGCCCTCCCCTGATGCCGGCCTCACAGAGGCCAGCTTGTCTCTACACTTTCCCTCTCCTCTTCTCAAAATCTCCCAGTCTCCTCTTCTTCCTGCCGCCGCCGCCTCACGCCCAGGCTCAGCAGACCCACCAGCAAAACCAGCGCCCCGCTTGGCTCCGGCACCGAATAAAAACTGGCGTCATAGTCCAGCCAGACATCGGACCCCTCTTGACGCAGGCTGAAACCCTCCGGATTCGCCGCCGCCAGCGACAAGTACTCCTCATACCCCGTCAGCGATCCACCGGCACCCACATCGAACACCAGCCAGGACCGATCCGACTGCCAGTACGCATCCAGCAGATCCACCGACCCACCCAGCGCGATCGCCAACTGCGTCTCCCCGGAAAAAAGCAGCGTCCCCGTCACATTGATGCCGTCCCACCCCGTCGGCTCCCCGCGCAGCGCCGGATGCCCCACCGAATCCACATGGGAAAACAGCTCCCACTCGATCAGCGCGCCCGCTCCATAGGTTAGGTCCACAAAGGTTTGCAGCCCAGGACTGCTGCCCACCCGGTGCGTCCCCGTGATCAACGTGCTGCTCTTCCGGGTCCCAAACCGGCACGCCATCACGCCAATTTTCCGGCACATGCCAGTTCCCCACCGCCGGCAAAAAATCGTTTGCCCGCAGCGACCCGCCAGACAGCACCAGGCACAACGAAGCGGCGGCAGTCAGGGCAGGTTTGCTCATGGGTTCCAAAGGCACTGGTAAAAAGGGGAGAAGCGAGTCGATGGCAGCCCGACAACGACCTCAAACACCGCCCCTCCTGAACGCAAACCAGCGGGGTGACGGAAGAAAACCGGCCATCAGATGCCCGTAAATCCCCCCAAAAATTGCCTCCAGTATCAAGCAAAATACCATAATTATAGAATCAACCCATCAAAAACCATACC